>CAYWZC010000109.1:0-8702 GCA_964462745.1 uncultured Rhodanobacteraceae bacterium | reverse complement strand
TGCACGCCGCGCTCGCGCTGCGCGAGGACGGCTTCGAGACCATCATGGTCAACTGCAATCCGGAAACCGTGTCGACCGATTACGACACCTCCGACCGCTTGTATTTCGAGCCGCTGACCCTCGAGGACGTGCTCGAGATCATCGAGACCGAAAAGCCCGAGGGCGTGATCGTGCAGTACGGTGGGCAGACCCCGCTGAAACTCGCGCGCGCGCTGGAGGCGAACGGCGCGCCGATCATCGGCACCTCGCCGGATTCGATCGACCTCGCCGAGGACCGCGAGCGTTTCCAGCAGCTCATCGAACGGCTCGGCCTGCGCCAGCCGCCGAATCGCATCGCACGCAATGCCGACGAGGCGCTCGCACTCGCGCGCGAGATCGGCTACCCGCTCGTGGTGCGGCCGAGTTACGTGCTCGGCGGGCGCGCGATGGAAGTCGTGCACGATGACGCGGATCTTGCGCGCTACATCCGCGAGGCGGTGCGCGTGTCCGAGTCGTCGCCGGTGTTGCTCGACCGCTTCCTCGACCACGCAGTCGAAGTCGATATCGACCTGATCGCCGATGCGTCCGGCGCGGTCCTGATCGGCGGCATCATGGAACACATCGAGGAAGCCGGCGTGCATTCGGGCGATTCCTCGTGCTCGCTGCCGCCGTATTCGCTGAGTGCGACGATGCAGGACGAATTGCGCCGCCAGGTCATCCTGCTCGCGCGCGAGCTCGAGGTCGTCGGGCTCATGAACACGCAATTCGCGGTGCAGGGCGACGCGGTGTTCATCCTCGAAGTCAATCCGCGTGCATCGCGTACCGTGCCGTTCGTGTCCAAGGCGACCGGCGTGCCGCTGGCCAAGGTCGCCGCGCGCTGCATGGCCGGGCGCACGCTCGCCCAGCAGGGTGTCACGCAGGAGGTCGTACCGCACTACTGGTCGGTCAAGGAAGCGATCTTCCCGTTCCTGAAGTTCCAGAACGTGGATCCGATCCTCGGCCCGGAAATGCGCTCGACCGGCGAGGTCATGGGGGTCGGACGCAACTTCGGCGCCGCGTTCGCGCGCGCGCACGAGGCGGCCAACATCGCCGCGCCCGCACCGGGCAAGGTGTTCCTTTCGGTACGCGATGCCGACAAGGAACGCGTGCGCGAGGTCGCGATCGACCTGGTGCGGCGCGGTTTCGTGCTGGTTGCAACCGGCGGCACTGCGGCGTTCCTGCGCAACTGCGGCATCGAATGCGAGCGCATCAACAAGGTGCTGGAGGGCCGTCCGCACATCGTCGACCTGATCAAGAACGGCGAAATCGTGTACATCGTCAACACCACGGAAGGCAAGCAGGCGATCGCCGATTCGTTCTCGATCCGGCGCGAGGCGCTGCAGCAGCAGGTGCCGTACTCGACGACGATCGCGGGCGCGCGCGCGTTGCTGCATTCGCTCGATTTCCGCGAGGGTGGCGCCGTGCACAGCCTCCAGGAACTGCACCGGGAAATCGGCTAGGTCCGAGTGCAATCGGAATCCGGTGACGACCGACATGTGGCCGCAGCGCGCGGCGCTGTGTCGGTTCCGCGGCTGCGCCGCTTGAACCGACCTGCGGCCGGTTGAGGTTTGGCGCGGGGCCTTTGCAGGACCGCGCCATCGCGATACGCTGGGCATGCATTGCGCGGTCACTGACCGCGCCCGGCGGTTCGTCCCGCGTCACCAAGACTTTCGCGCCGGCGGATCCGGCGCGGGCAATACCCAGGAGTTTTCATGAATCGAGTGCCATTGACCCGGAAGGGCGAGCAGCGGCTGCGTGCCGAACTCGAACGCCTGAAATCGGTCGAACGTCCCGCGATCATCAATGCGATCGCCGAGGCGCGCGCGCACGGCGATCTCAAGGAGAACGCCGAGTACCACGCGGCGCGCGAGCAACAGGGATTCATCGAGGGCCGCATCAAGGAACTCGAGGCCGCGCTGTCGTATGCGCAGGTCATCGACACGGCGAGCCTCAACGCGGGTTCGCGCATCGTGTTCGGCGCGGTCGTGGAACTGCTCGACGAGGCGACCGACAAGGAAGTGCGCTACCAGATCGTCGGCGACCTCGAAGCGGACATCAAGCAGGGCCTGATCTCGGTTTCCTCGCCGTTCGCGCGCGCGCTGATCGGCAAGAGCGAGGGCGACAGCGTCGAGTTCGAGGCGCCGAACGGCACGCGTCATTACGAGATCCTCGCCGTTTCCTACGAGGCCTGATTCCGCGATGGTGCCGGCCGACGGCAGCGCGCGAACCGGTATCCGCCGTCGACCGCCCGCATGCGCCATCGGCAGGTGGACGGACGACGTGCATCCGGTCCTGCGCCGCGTGTATGCCGCGCGCGGCATCGCGGACGCGGCCGGGATCGACCATCGGCTCGGCGCACTCGCGTCGCCCGACCCGCTCGGCGGCCTCGACACAGCCTGTGCCTTGCTCGCGGAAGCGCTGGTCCGGGACTGGCGCATCACGATCGTCGGCGATTTCGATTGCGATGGCGCGACCGGCACCGCGATCGGCGTGCGCGGCCTGCGCCTGCTCGGTGCGAAGCACGTCGCGTACCGGGTGCCGAACCGCGCGCTGCATGGTTATGGCCTGGGGCCCGCGCTGGTCGCGGAACTCGCGGACGACGCGCCCAACCTCATCGTGACTGTCGACAACGGCGTCGCGAGCCATGCCGGGATCGCGGCCGCGAAGGCACTCGGCATCCGCGTGATCGTGACCGACCACCATCTGCCCGGTGCGGATCTGCCGGCTGCCGCCGCGATCGTCAATCCGAACCTGCCCGGCGACGGGTTTCCGAGCAAGGCGCTGGCCGGCTGCGGGGTCCTGTTCTACGTGCTGCTCGCGTTGCGCGCGCGGCTGCGCGAGGCGGGCTGGTTCGCGCGTCGCGGCATCGCGGAGCCGGACCTCGCGGAACTGCTCGACTTGGTCGCGCTCGGCACCGTCGCGGACATGGTGCCGCTCGATTTCAACAACCGCGTGCTGGTCGCCGCAGGCCTGCGCCGCATTCGCGCGCGCCGTGCGTGCGCGGGCGTACTCGCGCTGGTCGAGGCGAGCGGGCGCGAGCCGGCGCGCCTGCTCGCGCAGGATCTCGGTTTCCTGGTCGCGCCCCGGCTCAACGCGGCAGGGCGTCTCGATGACATGGGGCTCGGCATCGAATGCCTGTTGGCGGACGATGCCGATGTCGCGCACACACATGCGCAACGCCTGTCGGCGCTGAATGCCGAGCGGCGCGCGATGCAGGCGGCGATGGTCGAACACGGCGAATCGCTGGTTGCGCAATGGCTCGCGGAGCACGGCGCGGACAGCCTGCCGTTCGGACTCGTGCTGTTCGATGCGGACTGGCATGCGGGCGTCGTCGGCCTGCTCGCGTCGAAGCTCAAGGAGCGCCTGCATCGCCCGGTCATTGCGTGCGCGCCCGCCGGCGAGGACGGCGACGAAGTGCGCGGATCCGCGCGTTCGATTCCGGGCCTGCACGTGCGCGATGCGCTTGCCGATGTCGATGCGCGGCATCCCGGATTGATCCTGCGTTTCGGCGGTCACGCGATGGCGGCCGGCCTCACGATGCGACGCGAGGCGATCCCGCAGCTCGCGGCCGCGTTCGATGCCATCGTCCGCGAGCGGCTTTCCGCGGACGCGCTCGATCCGGTGATCTGGAGCGATGGCGAACTCGACGCCGCGGACTTCAACCTCGACCTCGCGCGCGCGTTGCAGGAAGGCGGCCCGTGGGGCCAGGCATTCCCGGAACCGATGTTCGACAACGAATTCACCCTCGTCTCGTGGCGCGTCATGGGCGAACGCCACCGGCGCCTCGAGTTGCGCCATGCGGGCCGCGCCGAACCCCTGACCGCGATCCTGTTCAACGCAGCGGACGGCATGGTTCCGCCCGCGCGCCTGCGTGCGGCCTACCAGCTCGTCGCGGACGAGTGGAACGGCCGCGAGCGCCTGCGCCTGCTGCTTCGGCACGTGGAAGCGCTGTGACGGCACCGCCCTGCAACCCGCTTGACGACGCAAGATGGCGCGGCCACGCTGCGCTACCCGGGCACTGAATCCGTATCGCCGGTTCGCGGCGACGACGATCGCAACGGAGCAACCATGAACGTGACCACGAATGTTTTCGCCATCCTCGTCGCCAGCCTGTGCTTGGCCTTGCCCGCGACGGCATCCGAAGAGACGCCGGGTTCGACCACGCCTGCGGGCGCGAACCAGCGGGCGACTTCGATGACCGCGCATGCAACCGGCACCTTCGATGTGAAACTCGTGCCGCAGGAGGATCCGGACGCGGGTGAGTCGGCCGTCGGGCGAATGTCGCTCGACAAGCAGTTCCACGGAGAACTCGAGGCGACCGCCAAGGGCCAGATGCTCGCGGTGCAAGGCAGCGTCGAGGGGTCCGCGGGCTATGTTGCGATGGAGCGAGTCAGCGGCACCCTGGACGGGCGGCACGGCAGCTTCGTCCTCCAGCACAGCGGCACGATGACGCGCGGCACGCCGGAACTGCGCGTTAGCGTGGTTCCCGATTCAGGCACCGGCGAACTGGTCGGGCTGGCCGGCACCATGACGATCGAGATCGCGGACGGCGAGCACCGCTACGATTTCGCGTACATCCTGGCGGAAACCGAGTGATACGCGGGATGTTCGTGTCGCGGGTGGCCGCGAATCGCGGATTTGCGACGATCCGCCATCGACATTTCAACGGCATCACGATGGTCGACCAGGCGCAATGGACGGATGCCGGGCTTGCGGAACGGCCGGGAGCAACTCCGCCGCCGGGCAGCGATTCGTTTCCTCCACGTTGTCACTCGAATCCGTTGGAATAGATCGGGTCCGGGAGATCGCCGAGGATGATCCGCGCGAGCCGCTGATGGGGTGTCCCGTTTACCTGCGTGAACAGGCCGCCGACGAGCAGCCGGTTGCTTGCATCCGGAGCCATCTCGTAGATCAGCCCGTCGAATTCCGGCTCCGCGAAGCTGGTGTCACGGATACCGGAGGAGGTCAGTCGTGCGACACGCGTGGTCGTTGTTCCCGCCGTGCCCCAGCGTATCGCGCCACCGATCAGCATTCCGCCATCCGCCCGCGGAATCACCCGTTCGATGTCGCTGTAGCGCAGCGTGGTATCGACAAACGACAGGTCGGCGCCGCCATTCTCGTGCAGGCGCGCGACAAAGGCCGTCGCGTGTCCGCCGACGTCGCCGAAGCTGCCGGCGAGCAGGATCTTTCCCTGCGCGTCCGAAGCGATGTGTTCGACCACCCCGACGACGTCGACGGCACCGAATCCGGCGTCGTCCATGCCTGACGCGCTCAGGCGAGCGACGCAGTATCCGGTGTCGGCGCAGCTGTCCAGGGCGTCGTAGTGGTATCCGGCGATCACCACCGCACCGGACGGTTGCAGCACGAGCGCGTCGATGGCGCTGTCCAGCGCGGGCGGCGAGAATCCGCCGTCGAGTGAACCGTCGGGCAGCAGTTTTGCCAGGCGCTCGCGAACCTGTCCGGAAACCGAATCGAAGCCACCCGCGATCAGGATGTGGCCGTTCGTTTGCAGGGCCAGGTGGGTCACGCCGAGCCCGGACCAATCGTCGATGCCGGATGCGAAGCTGGCATCGACGCTGCCGTCCGCGAGCAGACGCAGGACATGTATCGCGCTTGCGCCGTTGGCGCTCGTGAACTCGCCACCGACGAGGATGCGCCCATCCGGCTGGACGACGATCGCGTTGACATCATCGTCGAGATTCGGTGGCGCGAAGCCGGGGTCGAGCGAGCCATCATCCAGCAGCCGCACCAGCGCGTAGCGCGAGCTGCCATTCACGTTGCTGAAATCCCCGCCGACGAGGATGCGCCCGTCCGGCTGTACCGCGATTGCACGGACGACGTCGTTGAAGGACGGCGCGAAACCCGTGTCCAGCACCTGCGCGCCGGCGGCGCTAGCCGCCAGCATGCCGGACAGGGCGAGCGTGAAGACGCAAGGAAGGCGGGGTCGGAACACCCCGGCTCGCGGCGGAAAGAACATGGCAACCTCCCTGGGGATGCGGATACCTGAGGGAATACGCGTCATCCGGCGGCGGATTGGCTCACCATCCTGCTCGGAGCGCGTGCCTCGCATGCCGCCTCGCCAGGGTCATTCGGGCAGGACGCGTGCTTTTCGAGCGGGCCCGGCCCTGACCCGGTGGAGAGCGACGGTTGGTGTGCGATGACGCGGTGCGACAAGACAACCGGATTTGCTATCCTTGCCGGCCGCATCCGCACGACTGCCACACCATGATCGAAACCAATCCGATCCACGCGCGCATCGACGACCTTGCCGGTCGCGTGGCGTCGCTCAGGGGGTATCTTTGACTTCGACCGCAAGGCCGAACGGCTCGAGGAAGTCACCCGCGAACTCGAAAGCCCCGACGTCTGGGACAACCCGAAGCGCGCCCAGGACCTGGGTCGCGAACGCGCCCAGCTCGAGCGCGTGGTCGGCGGCATCCGTGAACTGACCGACGGGCTCGGCGAAGCCGGCGACCTGCTGGATCTCGCGGCCGCGGAGAACGACGAGGGCACGGTGCAGGCGGTGGCCGACGACGTCGAATCGCTCGCGGCGCGTGTCGACAAGCTCGAGTTCCAGCGCATGTTCTCCGGCGAGATGGACGGCGCGAACGCATTCGTCGACATCCAGGCCGGCGCCGGCGGCACCGAGGCGCAGGACTGGGCCGAGATGCTGCTGCGCATGTACCTGCGCTGGTGCGAGGACAAGGGCTGGAGCACCGAGCTGCTCGAGGTGTCCGCGGGCGAAGTCGCCGGGGTCAAGAGCGCGACGTTCCGGGTCGAGGGCGACCACGCCTATGGTTGGCTGAAGACCGAGATCGGCGTGCACCGGCTGGTGCGCAAGTCGCCGTTCGATTCGGACAACCGCCGGCATACCTCGTTCACCTCGGTGTTCGTGTCGCCCGAAGTCGATGACGACATCGAGATCGACATCAACCCGGCCGACCTCCGGACCGACGTGTACCGTTCGTCGGGCGCGGGTGGCCAGCACGTCAACAAGACCGAATCGGCGGTGCGCATCACGCACGTACCGACCAACACGGTGGTCGCGTGCCAGACCGAGCGCAGCCAGCACGCGAACCGCGATCGCGCGATGAAGATGCTCAAGGCCAAGCTCTACGAACTCGAGGTGCAGAAGCGCAACGTGGAAAAGGACGCGCTCGAGGCGGGCAAGTCCGACATCGGCTGGGGCAGCCAGATCCGCAACTACGTGCTCGACCAGTCGCGCATCAAGGACCTGCGCACCGGCATTGAACGCAGCGACACGCAGAAGGTACTCGACGGCGACCTCGACGAATTCATCGAGGCGAGCCTCAAGGCCGGGCTCGAAGCCGGCTCGAAACGTGCGGATGCCTGATCGCAACGCTCGGCCGTCAAGAGAGAACGGGAATGACGTCAAGAGAGAAGACGATGCCGGTTGACCGCTCCGCCGATGACAGGAAGCGCGTTGCGCCGACCGAGCCGACCGTCGACGAGAACCGCCTGATCGCCGAGCGCCGCGAGAAGTTGCGTGAACTGCGCGCGCAAGGCGTCGCGTATCCGAACGACTTCCGTCCCGATGCGCTGGCCGGCGAGTTGCAGGACGAATTCGCCGACGCCGAACGCTGGGACGCGGCCGCGCTGGAGTCCGCGTCGCGCAAGGTCGCCGTCGCCGGTCGGATCCTCGCCAGGCGCATCATGGGCAAGGCGAGCTTCCTGCAAATCCAGGACCGCAGCGGGCGCATCCAGGTATTCCTGCAGCAGGCGGCGCTCGGCGACGCGTACGACGCGTTCAAGGCCTGGGACGTGGGCGACATCGTTGGCGCGACCGGCGTGCTCATGCGCACGCGCACCGGCGAACTCTCGGTGCGCGCGGACAGCCTGCGCCTGCTGACCAAGTCGCTGCGTCCGCTGCCGGACAAGTGGCACGGCCTTGCCGACGTGGAGCAGCGCTACCGGCAACGCTACGTCGATCTCATCGTGACCCCGGAGGCGCGCCGCGTGTTCCGGTTGCGCGCGGACATGATGCGTTTCATGCGCCAGTGGCTCGAAGCGCCGCCGCGCGGCTTCATGGAAGTCGAGACGCCGATGATGCATCCGATCCCGGGCGGCGCGACCGCGCGCCCGTTCGTGACCCATCACAATGCGCTGGATCTCACCATGTACCTGCGTGTCGCGCCGGAGCTGTACCTGAAGCGCCTCGTGGTCGGCGGCTTCGAGCGCGTGTTCGAGATCAACCGCAACTTCCGGAACGAGGGCGTGTCCACGCGCCACAACCCCGAGTTCACGATGCTCGAGCTGTACCAGGCCTACGCGACCTGCGACGACATCATGGATCTCACCGAGGCGATGATCCGCGACATGGCGCAGGCGACGCTCGGCACGACCGCGCTGCACTGGGAAGGTCGCGATATCGATGTCGGGGCGCCGTTCCGGCGTTGGCCGATGGCCGAGGCGGTGCGTGAACACGACGTGCAAATCACCGCATCGGATCTGCGCGATGTCGCGGCGCTGCGACGCCACTGCGAGCGCCACGCCATCAAGTTCGATGCGGATTGGGGCTGGGGCAGGTTGTTGCTGGCACTGTTCGAGCACCTCGTCGAGCCGACCTTGGTCCAGCCGACCTTCGTCACCGGCTATCCGGTCGAGGTGTCGCCTCTGTCGCGCGCGAACGACGCAGACCCGGAACTCGCGGACCGCTTCGAGCTGTT
>CAYWZC010000108.1:0-8777 GCA_964462745.1 uncultured Rhodanobacteraceae bacterium | reverse complement strand
CGCCCTGATCCACAAGTTCCGATCCGATTCCCGATTACCGGCTACCAATACTCGTTGAGCCGGGACAGGTGCTTTGGTAAGCGGGACATCGTGGGATAAGTCGGGATCGAGTGGGACGAAAAGCCCGCCGTTATGCGGTTTCCGGGCCGTCGATGACACCGAACCACAACGACGGCCCGATTTGCAAAGTCGCTCCGAAATCGGCGCTTGGGACAACAGATTTGCAAAGTGACCGCAGCGAGCGCCGAACATTCACGTCGCTTCAAATCGCGTTCAAAGGGCGAGTAGCCGCGCGATGAGCGTCTGCACGTACTGAGCGACGATCACGCCGACGCCCGCGCCGACCACGATCAGCAGCCATTGGCGGACGAGACGCGCCCAGGACGCCGTATCCGTCGAGCGCCTGCGACGCCTCCGGTCCAGGCCGCTGCGTCGATCGAGCGGCAGGACGTGCACCTGGTTGCCATCGCCAACGATCGCGACGCTGCGCTCGATCGCGCTCATGCCCGGCTCGCGCTGCCGCGGCACGCCCTTGGCCATCACGCGGTCCCGCATCGTCGCGAACACCCTCTCGATCTCCTCTGTTTCCACACTTACCCCCTGCCTCTCTGCGCAAAATACGCGTTGAAATCGGCGACATTCTCCGCTGTCAGGCTGTCGCCGTTCGCCTGCAGCCAGTTGTAGGTCCAGAACAGCTCGTCGGCCAAGTCGTCCGGCTGCAGGTCGCGCATCGCGCTGTTCATGACCATCCGCAGCAGCCGCGCCGATAGCCGCAGCCGCGGCTTGTAGATCGCACCGTACTCATCACTTGACTCCCGCACTTGCGTCGCCCTCCACGGGTTCTCGCGCATGTAGCCGATGCCCGTGGCGACCCATTCCATGCGGACGTTGGCGGCCAGGCAGAGGCGCGCCAGCGCCTCGAACGTCGGCGCGTTCTCCTCGCGGATGTAGCGCTGGAGCGCGTCGACCGAGACGCCCATGATCTCCGCCGCAATTTTTCTAGTGCCTACGGCGTCGGCCACATCCGCAATTCTGCGTCCCATTCCCCCGCTGGGAATCGGACCTTGCGTCCCTTTCGCTCCCGAAGCGTCCGATTCTCCGTAACTGTTTGATTCCATAGGAAGGTTCCGCCGAGTTCCGCATTTCTGCGGGCACAAAAGAAAGGGACGCTGGAAAAAGTGCTTGCATCGGCCTGCATATCTGCACTATTCTCGCCATAGATACGCAAATCTTCTATTGCCAACGGAGCCGCACAAATGTCCCGCAAGCGCGTCCTCACACCATCCCAAGTCCGCGCGGATTTCCACCGTCGCGGGCAGACCCTGACTGCATGGGCCGCGGAGCGGGGTTACCCGCGCCAGGCCGTGTACCGGGTCCTCGCAGGCCAGGACAAGGCGACCTATGGACGTGCCCATGAGATCGCCGTCGCCCTCGGGATGAAGGACCCGACACCGGAGCATAGCGCCGACGCCGGATATCGCAATACGCAAACGCGCGCCGTCGCGTAGACCCCGCTCATATCCAGGAGCGAGGCCATGCCACGCCGCCCCCAAGTCACCACGATCACCGGCGACCTGTTCGAGATCCCGAAGCCCGCAGCGCAGCTGCCGGGAACGATGGATTACCGCCGGCAGGTCAGCCACATCGCATCGAAGATGCTGTCCGACGCCGCCGCCGCCGGCCTGGATCGCTGGCAGGTCGCCGCGCTCGCGTCGCGCCTCGCGGACAAGGACGTGAGCAAGGCGATGCTCGATGGCTACACGGCGGAATCCCGCGAGGAGTTCAACTGCCCCCTCTGGCTCGCGCCGGTCCTCGAATCCGTCTGCGACAGCACCCTGTTCACCGGCTGGATGGCCGGCGTGCGCGGCGGCCGATTCCTCGTCGGCGCCGCCACCATCGACGCGGAAGTCGGCCGCCTCGAGCGCGAACGCGACCAGACCAACGAGCGCCTGCGTCAGTTGCGTGAACTGCAGCGGAGCCATCAATGATGGCGGCGCAGGATCCAGCAGCACGGGCCGAGCGCTGGTACAGCGCCGCCGCACTCGCCGGCCTGCCCGGCATGCCGACATCCGTCCGCCGCGTGCGCAGCCGCGCCGAGCGGGAATCCTGGCCAAGCCGCCCCCGCGAGAAGGGCAAAGGCCGCGAGTACGCGATCGACGCGCTGCCACGAAAGACGCAGGCCGCGCTCATCCTGCGCGACACCCCGATCGTTCGCGAGCCGAGCCGCCGCCCGAAGATCTGGACCGATGCGCGACTGAAAGCCGCATGGCAGCACTACGACCGCTGTCCGGAACGCACGAAGGCCGTCGCCCGCCGTCGCCTCGCCGCGCTCCATGCCCTGGACGCACTGACCGCCGGCGGCGTGCCACTGCTCGACGCGCGCGCCACCGTCGCCGCGCAGATGCAGCGCGAGAACGTGCCCGCCGCCAGCCCCGCGTCGATCGCGCGCTGGCAGAAGGCCGTCGCCGGCGCCGCGCGCAGCGACTGGCTCGCGCTGCTCGTCCCGCACCACGCCGGCGGCGGTTCCCGCACGACCATCGAGGCCGCCGCGTGGGACACGTTCCTCGCGGACTACCTGCGCGTCGAACAACCGAGCGCGACCAGCTGCTACGAGCGCCTGCAGCGCGTCGCCGCGCAGCGCCCGGAGTGGACGCCGCTGCCGAGCCTCAAGACATTCCTGCGCAGGATCGAGCGCGACCTGCCGCGCGCCGTGCGCGTGCTGGCGCGCGAGGGAGAGGAAGCGCTCGATCGCACTTATCCCGCACAAGAACGCGACCGCACCGGGTTCGCCGCGCTCGAGGCGGTCAATGCGGATGGTCACCGATTCGATTTTTGGGCGAAGTTCCCGGACGGCTCGATCGGCCGACCGTCGCTGCTTGGCTGGCAGGATCTCTACAGCGGCAAGTTGCTCGCGTGGCGCATGTGCGATCACGAGAGCAGCGATGTGGTGCGCCTGTCACTCGCCGACCTGGTCCGCACGTACGGCATCCCGCAGCACGCCTGGCTCGATAATGGCCGCGCGTTCGCGTCGAAGTGGATGACGGGCGGCGCAAAGACCCGCTACCGATTCAAGGTGCGCGACGAGGATCCGGTCGGCCTCATCACCTCGCTCGGCATCGAGACGCACTGGGTTACGCCGTATCACGGCCAGGCAAAACCGATCGAGCGCGCGTGGCGCGACCTGTGCGACCGCATCGCCAAGCACCCCGCCTTCGCGGGAGCGTACACGGGTAACAACCCGCTGGCGAAGCCGCAGAATTACCGTAGCCGCGCCATCGAGTGGAACGAAGTCGAGCGGATCGTCAGCGAGGAAATCCGCGCGCACAACGCGCGCGAAGGCCGCGCCGCCGCGGCCTGCGCCGGGCGCAGCTTCGACGCGACCTTCGCGGCGAGCTATGCCTCGACGCCGATCCGCAAGGTGACCGACAGCCAGCTGCACGCGCTGCTGCTGCAATCGGATGCCGTCACGGCGTCGGCTACCGACGGCAGCGTGCACCTCGCCGGCAACCGCTACTGGTGCGAGGCGCTCGCCGAGTTCGCCGGGCGCAAGGTCGTCCTGCGCGTGGATCCGGCCAACCTGCACGCCGGTGCGCACGTGTACTCGCTCGACGGCAGCTACATCACCGATGCACCTTGCGTCGCGCGCGTCGGCTTCGCCGACACCGCCGCCGCCCGCGAGCACGCGCGCGGCAAGAAGCAGTACCGCCGCGCCGCGAAGCAGATGCTCGCCGCGGAGCGGCGAATGGACGCCGCCGCGGTCGCCGCGCAGCTCCCGCCACCGCCGCCCGAGGAGATCCCGGACACCAGCGTCATCGCGCCGGTGTTCGGCGCGCCCGTGTTCCGCCATCACGGCGAGGCACCGCCCCTCGCATCGACCGGCACCGATGACGAAACCGCCCGCGACATGCGCCTCGGCGACTTCATGGCGCGTCGTCTCGATCGACTCCAGGAGGACCAGCTTTGACCAGTGCCGCGGCGGCGCGCGAACGCCGCCGCGGCTGTAGCAGCAAGCAAGAGAGACCCACCCGCCACTACGGAGGAATTACACCATGACCGACCCTGCCACCACCACCGCGACCGTCACGCCGATCTATCGTGGCGATGCGGAACTGCGCGACGAGATGCGCGCGATCATGTCAGCCGACAAGCGCCTCTCGCAGGCCGTCGTTGCTCGCGAATCCGGCGTCTCTAGCGCCGCGTTCAACCAGTGGTTGAACGGCAATTACTCGGGCAGCAACGAAGCCGTCGAGACCAAGTTGCGGATGTGGATCGAGGCGCACCAGGCGCGCATCGCAGCGGATGACCAGCTGCCCGCCGCGCCCGATTATGTCGATACGCCGACCGCCGCGCGCGTCGTCGCCGCGCTCGGTTACGCGCAGATCGCCGGCGACATCGCCGTCGCGTACGGCGCCGCCGGCCTCGGCAAGACCACCGCGTGCCTGCGCTATCGCACGAGCCGCCCCAACGTCTGGATCGCGACGATGGACCCGGCGTGCGCCGGCGTCGTGACCTGCCTGCAGGAGATCTGCGACGCGATCGGCGTGCCCGACACCGGCGGCGCCCGCGCGATGGCGCGCGCCATCGCCAAGCGTGTCCGCGATACGCACGGGCTCCTGGTCATCGACGAGGCGCAGCACCTCTCCGTGGCCGCGCTCGACCAGGTGCGCTCGATCCACGATTCCACCGGCATCGGCATCGCCCTGGTCGGCAACGAGGGCGTGTACGCGCGCATGGCGGGAGGGCGCAACGCGGCCGCGCTCGATCGCCTGTTCTCGCGCATCGGCAAGCGCCTCGCGCTGCGCAAGGCCAGTGACAGCGACATCAAGGCGCTGGTCAAGGCGTGGGGCATCAGCGACCCGAAATGCCTGCCGACGCTGATGGAAATCGCCAAGCGCGCCGGCGCGCTGCGCACCTTGACGAAGACCCTGCGCCTCGCCTCGATGCAAGCGGCAGCCGAGAAACGCGACGTGTGCTGCGAGGACGTACGCGCCGCGGCCCGCGAGCTGGGAGCAGGCGCATGAACGGCCACTACGTGACCGCTCGCGTGGCGTGTAACGGAAAGATCGACGTTGTGCTGCGCTCCAACGCGAAAGTCAGTGTCTTTCCCGCCCGTCGTGCCGGCGACTGGATCTCAGCGATCTGTCTCGATCGTGCGGATGCGATCGACCTGCGCGATCAGCTGTCCGTTGCGCTCGCGATGCCGCAGCCTGCCGTCCCCGCGGAGGTGGCGTCATGACCCGCGCCGACGACCGCCTGATGCGCGAGCACACCTGGCCGCCGCCGTTGCGCGGCGACACCGGCCGCGGCCCGCTGGCGCGCGAGTGGTCGCGCGCGACCTCGCACCAGCGCCTGCGCATCCGCTCCCAACTGATCGTCCTCGATCTGCCGACGGATCGGTTCACGCGGCTGCATCGCGACGCGTGGACGCGCGCCGACATCGCGCTCCCGCCGCCCGGCGCCAACGTCGACGATGCGCTGTACAACCTGACCAATGCGCAGGCATCGGCGCTCATCGACGTGCTACGCGCCGAGCTGGAGGCGCTGTCATGAGCCTCCGTCGCGATCGGGAAACCCGACCCTCCTGGCTCGGCCTCATCGTGCTCGCCGCGATCGCGTTTGCGTCCGGCCGCTGGAGCGGGCCGACGTCGGAAATGGCGATCGACGAGGCGCGCGCGGCGGTGCCCGTGCCGCGCGCGGCGACGGTGGCGTCGAGCCGACAGGTGGGCGAGGTCACGCGCTGGCATGACGTCGAACTTGGCGTCACGTGCTGGCAGATCGGGCGCGCTGTCACCCCCGGCGCCGGCCTCGCGTGCCTGCCCGATCCGGCGCTCAAGCCGTGGTTGGAGCAGAGGTGATCGATCGTGGGCGCATCGAACAGCAGGAGTGTCGACCGATTGTTCGCGTTCGCGGTTCACGTCGCGAGCCGGCGAGCGCCTACGTCCGTGCACCAGATCGCGAGCGACACGGGTTACTGCGTGGGCAGCGTGTACCGCCTGCTCGATCGATTGCGCCAGCACGTTCCGCTCGATCTGCGCGACGGCGTCGTCACGGTCCGCAAACCACTGGATGGGAGGTAGTCATGCTTGACGACCTGTTCGACCGCGAACTCACGCCATCGCTGGTGCTCGACGTGCTCGGCGACCACGTCGGCGCCGCGAACGGGATCACGGCGCGCGACCTGGTGCGCAAGATCTGCGGCATCTCGACTGCGGCCGGCGAGCGTCGGCTGCGCCACGCCGTCCAGGCGCTGCGCATGGCCGGCCATCGCATCGCCGGCGAGCCGAAGACCGGCTATCACCTAGCCGCGACCGACGCCGAGCTCGACGACACCTGCGCGTTCCTCTACAGCCGTGCGATGACCTCGCTCGCGCAAGTTGCCGCCTTGCGACGCGTGGCGCTGCCGGATCTGCGTGGGCAGCTGCGCATCCCGCTCACGCGGGAGGTGTCGCCGTGAAGAAGAACGAGCGCATCCGCAACATGCTGCGGACCTCTCTGGTGCCGCTGACCGCGCGAGAAATCCATGAGCGGCTGGATGCTGCCGGTGTCCGAATGACCGTCAGCGCGGTCGGGGCGGCGCTGTGTGACAAGACTCACCTCGGCGAGTTCATGCGATCCGGCTCCAGGGGCAACTACGCCTGGACGATCAACCCGGATTACGTGCCGCGCAAGCGCGACGGGCGGCGCGGTCCCGGCCGGCGCAGCCCCGCTTGGGATCTGATCATCGCGGTGTTGCGCGCCTCGCCGACACCGCTGCGCCAGCGCGACATCATGGCCCAGCTGCCGATGGAGCCGATGGGCATCACGCACAACTACGTCGCGACGGCGCTCATGCAGGCCACGCGGCGCGGTGAACTCGTGCGCACGGAGGCACGCCCGTACCACGCCTGGGCGATCAACCCGGATTACGTGCCGCCGCAGCCGGCACCGAAATCGCCGCGCGTCCGAAAGCCTGCCCCGGAGCTGGAACCGAAGCCGACGCCGGCAAGGGAAGCACCGGATCGCCGTGCGGTCGTCGCTCACCTGCGTGACGCGACCAGCCCGCAGACGCCGCACGAGATCGCGGCCGCGACCGCGCTGCCGATCGACGACGTGTATGCGGAGCTGCGCCGCCTCGTTCGGGCCTGCCGCGTGCAGCGCGTGCATTCGCCGGCCGGCCTGCGCTATCGCGCGGCGGGTCGCCGCAACGATTCCCCCACTCCGGCGTCGCCGACAGCACCCGCACAACACTCCAGCCGCGGATCCTCCTCCGCGGCCGCGGGCGCGGCGCCGGAGTCTTTTGCGCACTCACAGGGAGCATCCGCATGAAGCGCATCGATCTGTGGAACATTGCCACAGCGCTGCTGTGGGGGCTCGCGCTCGCAGGGGCGCTCGGGATCACCGGGATGCTTGCCTTGGTTGTCCAGCCCGACGCCTTCGGCCGCCCCGTGCCGCGCGTGGTCACCGCCGTCGGCGACATCGTCATCCTGCGCCACACCTACGACGGCCCCGAGCTCATCGATGGCCGACTGCTGGACTGGCAGTACGGCTACGACGGCATGCAGATCGAACTGCGCGATCGCGGCGACGGCATCTTCCGCCACGACTTCGAGGAGCCGTCATGCCGCCCGTAACTACCCCGCACGTCGTCTGCGTGAGCTGCGGCCGCCAGTGCGGCATCTGGTCGCCGCTGTGCACCGATTGCTCGCGCGCGCTCGGCGTCCTCGACGACGAGCTGCCGCCCTGCATCGGCGCCAAGTTCGCCGAGACCACCGATCACATTTTCCGCACCGCCGAAGAAGGAGATCACCAGTGACCAGGACCCGCGTAAAGACCGAAGCCGCCGCCTGGGTGCCGGCATCACGCACGGAAGTGGACGCCGCGATCGCGAAGATCGGCGAGGCGCAGCGCAAGCGCGACGCGATCCGCACCGCGATGAACGACCAGCTCGCCGCGATCAAAGCGCAGCACGAGGACGCCGCCGCGCCGCATGCCGCCGTGATCAAGCACCTCGCGGCCGGCGTGCAAACCTGGTGCGAGGCGAACCGCGCCGAACTCACCCGCGACGGCAAGACCAAGACCGTCAAGCTCGGCAGCGGCGAGGTGCGCTGGCGCACGCGGCCCAAGAGCGTGATGGTGCGCGGCGCCGGCATCGTGATCGCCGCCCTCAAGCGCCTCGGCCTCGACCGCTTCATCCGCACCAAGGAAGAAGTCGACAAGGAAGCGATCCTGCGCGAGCCCGACGCCGTGCAGGACGTCAAGGGCATCACGATCAGCCAGGGCGAGGATTTCGTGATCGTGCCGTTCGCGACCGAGCTGGAAGAGGTGGCGTGATGGCGCGCGGCCAATACACCGCGCGGTGCGCGGCGCGCGATACGCGCCGCGCGATCGAGGGCGTGCGCCGTGCGCGAGAAAAACTCAAGCTTTGCGCACAGCACTGGCAAGACCTCGATGGTTCGATGGAGGCGACCCTGGATTGGCTGCCGGACCTTCCAGACGACATCGAGGATCTGATTGGCTGGCTCGACGAAGCGTACCCGGTGCGCAAGCGCAAGGCGTCGCCATGACACGCGCCGGCCTTCCGTCCCGCGGCCTGCCTTCCGCCGCCGAGCTCGCGCGCAAGCATCCGCACGGCGTGCGCTTGCGCTACGTGGCGGGCTGCCGCTGCACCGATTGCCGCAAGGCCAACAGCCGCTACGAGAACGAGCGGCAGAAGGCGCGGCGAAACGGCGACTGGAACGGCATTGTGCCGGCCACGGATGCGCGCCAGCACATCCTGCGCCTGCGCCGCCAGGGCATCG
>CAYWZC010000107.1:7007-8780 GCA_964462745.1 uncultured Rhodanobacteraceae bacterium | reverse complement strand
CGCCCGTTGCCCCTCATCCGGCGCTGCGCGCCACCTTCTCCCCGCTTGCGGGGAGAAGAGAGAAGCAATTCTCCCCCGCTAGCGTGGAGAAGAAAAAATGAGCGTGTACCCGGACGGGAAGACCCGACCACGGCAATCGGAGGACACCATGCAACTCGGCATGATCGGACTCGGCAAGATGGGCGCCAACATGGCCGAGCGCCTGCAACGTGGAGGCCACGACGTGGTCGGCTTCGACCCGAAGGCCGAAGCGCGTGCGCGCATCGAACAGGCCGGTTCGCGTTCGGCCGATTCGCTGGAAGCGCTGGTCGGCCTGCTGGAAACACCGCGCGTCGTGTGGATGATGGTGCCGGCCGGTTCGATCACCGAAGGCACCGTCGATGCGTTGCGCAAGCTGCTCGCGCACGGTGACACGATCATCGACGGCGGCAATTCCAACTACAAGGACAGCGTGCGTCGCGCTGGCGTTTGCGCGAAGGACGGCATCGAGTACGTCGACTGCGGCACCAGCGGCGGCGTGTGGGGGCTCGCCGAGGGCTACAGCATGATGATCGGTGGCGACGAAGCGGTCGTCGAACGCCTGCGGCCGATCTTCGAGACGCTCGCGCCGGCCGCGGACCGCGGCTGGGGCCGTGTCGGCCCGCCCGGCTCCGGGCACTACACGAAGATGGTCCACAACGGCATCGAATACGGCCTCATGCAGGCCTACGCCGAAGGTTTCTCGATCCTCAAACACAAGCAGGAGTTCGGCCTCGATCTGCATCAGGTCGCCGAGATCTGGCGTTACGGCAGCGTGGTGCGGTCGTGGTTGCTCGATCTCACGTCGGATGCGTTGCACGGCAATCCGGACATGGACGGCATCGCGTCGTACGTCCCGGATTCCGGCGAGGGCCGCTGGACCGTGGCCGAGGCGATCGACCTCGACGTGCCCGCGCCGGTCATCAGCCTCGCGCTGATCTCGCGCCTGCGCTCGCGGGATGACGACTCGTTCGCGGACAAGCTGCTTTCGGCAATGCGCAACGAGTTCGGCGGACACGCGATGAAGAAGGAGTGACACGGCGACGATCGCCGCATCCACGGCTTCGGGGGAAGAACCATGACGGAATCGATCATTCCGGAACCGCGATCAAACGGGCCGCGCTGGCATGCGCTGCCCGACGCGACCGCACTCGACGACGATGCCGAAACCCGCATCCTGGCTGCCGCGCAGGCGGCGATCGCGACGCACGACCGATTCGATGTCGTGCTCGCGGGCGGCACGACGCCGCGCGGCGCGTATCGGTTGCTGCGCACGGCCGACGCCGACTGGTCGCGCTGGCACGTCTGGTACGGCGACGAGCGCTGCGTGCCGAGCGGAGCGATCGAGCGCAACAGCCGCATGGCCGGCGACGCTTGGCTCGACCACGTCGCCATCCCGCCGAACCAGGTGCATGTAATCCCGGCCGAGCGCGGACCGCGCGCCGCCGCGCGTGCCTACGCCGAGTACCTGCGCGGCGCGGGGCCGTTCGATCTCGTCCTGCTCGGTCTCGGCGAGGACGGCCATACCGCGAGCCTGTTCCCGGGCCACGACTGGGGCACCGCCGCGGATGCGCCGGACGTGCTCGCGGTATTCGATGCACCGAAACCGCCGCCGCAGCGCGTGTCGCTGAGCGCGGCGCGCCTCGGCCGCGCGCGTGCGGTGCTGTTCCTCGTCGACGGGGAAACCAAGCGCGATGCACTCGCACGCTGGCGCACGGGCGAGAACATTCCGGCCGCCGCGATTCGGCCGCGCGC
>CAYWZC010000107.1:0-6907 GCA_964462745.1 uncultured Rhodanobacteraceae bacterium | reverse complement strand
AGCCGAGCAAGCTCGGCTGTACGAGATCCGCCGCGGCGACTCAGCGCGATCGGCGCAGCAGGCGTGCGCGCAGCGGAATCGCCAGCGCGAGGATCGCGAGGAATACGCCGTACGCCAGCAGGGTCGCGAGCACCTGCGGCCAGATGCGGCCGCCACCGCTCGCGTTCGCGAATCCCCAGCGCATCGCGACGATGCTCGCGACACACGCCACGAACACCACGAACGCATCGGCGATGCGCCGCGCCGCGGTGCGTGGTTTGCGCGGGAACCACCAGTACAGCGCGCCGAGGATCGCGAACGAGGGCAGGAACAACAGGAACGCGAGGCCGGATTCGAAAAGTGCATTCATTGCGTCGGTTCGGTGCGGATCGGTCGATGGTGGCGCTTCACTCGATCACGATACCGTGCAGCGCATCGACTTCACTCGCGGTGACGCTCGCGCGGCGCTGGCCGAAGGTCGCGCGGATGTAGTTCGCGACATCGGCGATTTCGGTCGAGGTCAACGTGTTGACGAACGGCGGCATCGAATACGGTCGCTGATGGAGCGGCGTGGTCGGTGCGATCGCACCATACAGGATCAGGCGCACCGCGTTGCCCGCGTCAGGGGCGGTGACCGCGACCGAATCGACCAGCGGCGGATAGACCAACCCGTCACCACGTCCGTCGTCGCCGTGGCAATCCGCGCAATGCTGCTTGTACAAGCTCGCGCCGTCACCGGTATCGCCACGCAGCGCGGCCGGCACGGCGGGGAGTGGCGCGTGCGGCGGCACGGATTTCAGGAAGGTCGCCATCGCGAGTGCGTCGGCGTCCGTCGCATGGCGCAGGCTGTTGTACACGACCTCGGCCATGGGTCCGTACGCCGCGCCGTGCACGGAGTTGCCCGCGCGCAGGTAATCGGCGAGCTCCTGCGTCGAATAGCGTTCGAGCTGGGCCGCGTCGAGCGGCGGCGCGTACCAGCCCAGGCCCGGAATGTTGTCGCCACCGAGATAGCCTTGCGGCGGCAGCGACGCCTGCGCACCGCGCGTGCCGTGGCACATCGCGCAGTGGCCGAGTCCGTCGACGAGATAGCGCCCGCGCCGCCATTCGGCCGAACGATCCGCGCCGACCTCGGTACGCATGGGCCGGTAATGCAGCATGCGCCAGCCGATCAGCACGGGCCGCCAGGAAGCCGGGAATTCGAGCCGGTTCGGAGTCGGCTCGCGGCGCGTCGGCGGCAAGCCTTGCAGGTACACGAACAGCGCATCGAGATCCGCATCCGTCGCGAGCGCGAAATGCGCGTACGGAAACGCGGGATACAACGCGCCGTGGCGGCTGACACCGTGGCGCATCGCATGGCGGAACTCGGCCAGCGACCAGTTGCCGAGACCGGTGTCCGGATCGGGGGTCAGGTTGGTGCTGTGGATCGTGCCCCACGGCGTGCGGAACGCGAGCCCGCCGGTGAACGCAACGCCACCGTGCGTGGTGTGGCAGCCGATGCAGTTGCCGAGCCGCGCGACGTATTCACCCTGCGCGAGCCGTTCCGGCGTCGCGGCCGGTACCGCAAGGGTATCGGCAGGAATCCGGTACGGCTCGAAACCGCCCTGGCGCAGGAACAACAACGTGCCGATCGACAGCATGAGCAGCACGAACGGTGCGAGCACCGCGAGCAGGATCAGCCCTGCACGGCGCAGGCTCATGGCGACGGCTCCGCCGACGGCAGGCTGCCGCAGGCGCGCGGCAGCACGAAACTGCCGGTCGGTGCCGGGCGCCGCCCGTCCGCATGCGACTGGCGCGCGAGCCATTCGGCGACGATGCGGATGTCCTCGGGTGCGAGCGCGTTGGCGACCGACGCCATGCAATCCGGCTCGGCCGCGCGGCGGACGCCATTGCGCCAGTTGCCGAACTGGGCGACGACGTACTCGGCCGGCAACCCGACCAGGGCCGGGATGCCGGGCTCGAGCCCGGTCAGGTCGGTGCCGTGGCACGCCGCGCACGCCGGCACGTCGCGAGCCGGATCGCCTTCGGTGACCAGCGACTCGGCGCGCTGGCGGGCGCGGTCGGGGAGTGGCGAGGTACTCGTATCCGCGGCCCGCGTGCGCGGCGGCTGCGCGGCGTAGAAATCCGCGATTTCCCGCAGGTACGCATCGTCGAGGAAGCGCACAAGCCAGGTCATCTGCGCATTGCTGCGGCGCCCGTCGCGAAATCCCCGCAACTGCTCGAACAGGTAGCCGGCCGGCTTGCCGGCGAGATGCGGCTGGTATTCCGCACCGCGCACGCCCTCGCCGCGCTCGCCGTGGCAGCTCGCGCACGCCGCGAGCCGATCGGCGAGGCCCGCGTCCGCGCCGACCGCGAGCGGCACGGCGAGGAAGCCGGCAATCGCAATCGATGCGCAGAGCGCGGACGCGCGACTTCGTGCGAAGCGGCGTGATGGACGTATCATGACCGGACGATCGTACCACCGCCGCATCGAAATCCATCGAACCCATGGACATCCAGCACGACGAAACCGCACGCACGTTCCGCCTCCACATCGGCGAGCAACTGGCCTCGCTGCGCTACGAGTTCGATCGCGGAACCATGACGATCACCCACACCAACGTACCCGATGCACTCGGCGGACGCGGCATCGGCGGCGAACTCGTGCGCGCCGCACTCGACACCGCGCGCCGGAACGGCTGGAAGGTCATCCCCGCCTGCTCGTTCGCGGACGCGTGGATGCGCCGCCATCCGGAAACCGCGGATTCGCGCGACCGCGGGACCGCATGAGAAGCAGGCATTCCGCGGATCGGGAGCGCCGGGCCGGCTTGCTTTGCAGAACTTCAACCCTGCAACCGTGGTCACAGGCGTGTTCCGAAACCATGACTCCGGGAGCACGGGCGGCCGAAAACTGAACCCCCGATCCGGGCGAGAACGTCACAACAGCGCGTTTGCGAAACGCGCGCTCGAATGTTCCGCCGCATCCCCACGGCAATAACCCGAGGAGACAAGATGACAACCAGGGCCTTTGGTGCCACGGCCAGCGACCGGCCGCTCGAAGCGATGGACATCGAGCGGCGCTTGCCGGGTCCGCGCGATGTGCAGATCGACATTGCCTACTGCGGGGTTTGCCACTCGGACTTGCACACCGTGCGCTCCGAATGGGCCGGAACCCGCTATCCGTGCGTGCCCGGACACGAGATCGTCGGCAAGGTGAGCGCGATCGGTGCCGAGGTCGAGGGCTTCCGGGTCGGCGATACCGTGGGCGTCGGCTGCATGGTCGACAGCTGCCGGCACTGTGCAGCGTGCGCGGATGGACTCGAGCAGTATTGCGAGAACGGCTTCGTCGCGACCTACAACAGTCCGACCGCGGACGCGCCCGGCCATACCCTGGGCGGCTATTCGCAACGAATCGTGGTCAATGATGCTTTCGTTCTCCGCATCCGCCACGCACCGGAACGCCTCGCCGCCGTCGCGCCATTGCTGTGTGCGGGCATCACCACCTATTCGCCACTGCGCCACTGGGGCGTCGGTCCGGGCAAGACGGTCGGCATCGTCGGCATCGGCGGTCTCGGCCACATGGGCATCAAGCTCGCGCACGCGATGGGCGCGCACACGATCGCTTTCACGACGTCCGAGAACAAGCGCAAGGACGCGCTCGACCTCGGCGCGGACGAGGTAGTCGTTTCGAGGAACGCCGACGAAATGGCGAAGCACGCGAATCGCATCGATTTCATCCTCGACACGGTGGCGGCGAGCCACGACCTCGATGCGTTCACGCGCCTGCTGAAGCGGGACGGCGCCATGTGCCTCGTCGGCGTACCCGAACATGCGCATCCGAGTCCGAACATCGCGCAGCTGATCTTCGGTCGGCGCGCGATTGCGGGTTCGCTGATCGGCGGCATCGCCGAAACGCAGGAGATGCTCGATTTCTGCGCGGAGCGCGGCATCGTGTCGGAGATCGAGATGATCGCGGCCGACAAGATCGATGAAGCCTATGACCGCATGCAGCGCAGCGACGTGAAATATCGCTTCGTGATCGACATCGCGTCGTTGGCGAGCGCGTAGTCGGTTGCGTGGTGCAACCGGGGCGCGCAGGCCGGCGATTCCGGAGCCTGCGCTGCGCGGTCGCGCTCACCGTAGCGCGGCGCGGCGCTGCTTGAAGCGTTCGAGGTCGTTCTGCAGCGTGCGGGTCCGCTCGCGCAGGCGTTCGACGGCCTGGCGCGTGCGCACGAGCTTGTTCACGATGGCGGCGCGGTGCTCGAGTTCCTCGCGGCTCAGGTCGGCATCGAGGGAACGAATGCCGCATTCGTCGCGCACGCGTTGCACGGCATCGGCGGTGGTGGATGGAACGAGTCGGACGTGAGCGGTCATGGCAATCTCCGGATTGGCGAACCCGCGCTGTGGTCGGAACGACGGGGAGCTTGCGCATTTCGCCCGCTCCCGGATAGCGGATTTCGTCGCGTCGTCGTGTAGGAAATTTGCCATGCCGATCGTGAACGCCGCCCTCGTCGGGAACGACGAAAATCGATCGTCGAACGAACGCCGGAAGTGCGTCCCGAGAACCACGATCGCCCGTCGTATCCGCCGCAATGTCGGTTTCCGCGGGTTCCCGCCGCGCGGATGTGCGGCCCGTCACATCTGGCGGAAGTGATGCACGTAACTGCGGCTCATCGGCAGCGGCCCCTCGCGGCGCTTTCGATGAACGATGACCGTCTTGTTGTCGCACGGGCGACGCGGCGGATCGCGCGAGGATTCACGGCAGCGGCCGAACGCGATGCCATCTGGATGAACTGGGCGGGACCGAGTTGCACGGCAATGCGTGCGCGCGAGTGACCATTCCGGGCGCCCGCGTCCGAAAGGGATCGGGACGAGAGTCCGTCAACGCGGTCCTGTCTTCACCGGCCGGGGGGAGCGGCGGAAAACACGACGTTGGCGATGCCGGACCCCCGCCCGTCCCAAAAAGCGAACGACGGAGCCGAGGCGCGGGCGGCTGCGGGCGCCGCCGCGCTCCTCAAGGTGCGCTTGCGTACTTGATGGTGAGGATATCGAGCTCCGTGCTGGTCTCGTTGAAGCCGCCGGGACTGCGGCCGGTTACGCAGGTTCCGCCGCTGCCGTCGACGGCGATCGCGAGCCCTTCGCTGTCGCCGATCGGATTCTTTGGCGCTTCGTAGATCTGCACCCACAACTCGTCACCCGTGTCGGTGTACTCCGCGGTCAGTATGTCGCGGGTGATGCTGTTCGGCCGTTCGAGGAAACCAGTGACGTGTGCATGATCTTGTGCATCGACGACGATCGCGTTGTACACGTTAAGCAGGCCGCCGGCGCCCGCATTCGTAACGGTCCACAGGACGTCGCCATCCTTGTCGAACTTGACGACGCTCGCGCAGCCTATGCCATTGCCGCAACCAAGTACGCCGGCCGCGACCACGCTGCCCTGGCCGTCGATAGCGAGGCTTGTGATGGCTCCGCCCTCGATGCCACCCGCGGAAACGTCCCAGAGAACGTCGCCGTCCGCATTGAACTTGAGGACCCGGTAGTCGTCACTTCCGCCGGCCATGAGCACGTTGCCTGCCGCATCGGCCTTCATGTCGATGCCGAATGTGTAGGCGGTATCGACGTAGGTGCGTCGCGCCCAGATCTCGTTGCCGTCGGCGTCGTAACGGATTAGCAGGTAATCGATGCCGTCGGTGCCGAACTCCGCGCTCCATACGCCACCGCCGAGGTAGATCGCGCCATCGGGCGTGACCGCAAGCTTGTTGCCGACGTTCGGATCGGCACCGAAGGCATCTGCGTAGGTCCGCGTCCACAGCTCGTTGCCGTCCGCGTCGTACTTGATCGCGACATAGGTATTGATGCCCTGGATGCCGGCGACATAGATGCCACCGTCGGAGCCGATGGCGATCG
Organism: uncultured Rhodanobacteraceae bacterium; assembly: GCA_964462745.1. Classification (GTDB taxonomy): domain Bacteria; phylum Pseudomonadota; class Gammaproteobacteria; order Xanthomonadales; family Rhodanobacteraceae; genus Dokdonella_A. Next base: position 1,045 of record CAYWZC010000107.1, on the reverse strand, counting down.
ACTTTGCATAATCCGCGATGGAAGAACGGCGTACCCATTGCTCGACGCCGCTGGCGTCGTACTTGATCGTCACCGCGTCGAAGTACCCGTTCGCGCCCCACGACCGCCCGACCACGTAGGCATTGCCGTCGGCATCGACCGCGATGCCGTAGGCCTCGTCCCACTTGCCGGCAGGATCGTCCCACACGGCGGTCCACAGCTCCGTTCCGTCCGGTGCGTACTTGATCGTGACGTACTGGTTGTCACCGGGCACGACCACGCTGTAGCCGGCGACGTAGATGGCGCCCGCCGGGTCGATCGCGATCGCCTTGCCTTCGTCGACGGCCGCGAAACCGTCATGGCGTGCCACCCAGGCCTCGGTGACCGGCGGCGGCGGCTCGAATCCGCCGCGGAAGATGATGTCCGATTCATCGAGCGCGAAGCTCGCTTCCACCGTGCAGTCGGCGAGCACTGGCGCCGTGGTGTAGACATTGCCCGCAAGCTTTCCGCCACAAGTGCCGCCGACGGCGTCGATGAGGTATCCGGAATCGGCTTCGACCGTGAAACTGATCGAGGTCCCGCCGGCGACCGTCTGCGGCGTGTCGGGCGCGATCGTGCCATGCGGGCCGGCCGATGGCGTGACGACCGCGGTGTCGGCGATGAAGGTCGCCTCGACCGTGCAGTCGGCGCCGACCGGCTTGGTCGTGAACACGATGTCGACGAGTTCCCCGCCGCAGGTACCGCCGACTTCGCCGATGCGGAAGCCCGCGTCGGGTTCGATGGTGAAGCTCACCGTGTCACCCGCACTGACCGTCTGCGGCGTGTCGGGTGCGATGAAACCGCCGGGACCGGCCTCCGGGGTGACCGTGAACGTATCGGGGGCGAAGTTTGCCTCGACCGTGCAGTCCGCGGTTATCGGCGCCGTCGTGTAGACGACATCGACGAGTTCCCCGCCGCAGGTACCGCCGACGAAATCGATGTGGTAGCCAGCATCCGGTTCGAGGCCGAACATCACCGTGTCGCCCGCATTGACCGTCTGCGGCGTGTCGGGCGCGATGAAACCGCC
>CAYWZC010000106.1:0-9062 GCA_964462745.1 uncultured Rhodanobacteraceae bacterium | reverse complement strand
GCTTGTTGCGCTTGACCGATCCCTCGACGACCATGCAACCGGCGATCGCGCCGAACTGGGACGAGCGGAACACGTCGCGCACTTCCGCGGTGCCGATGATTTCCTCGCGGATCTCGTTGCCGAGCAATCCCGACGCGACCTGTTTCACCTGGTCGATGACGTCGTAGATGATCGAGAAATACCGCAGGTCGAGACCGTAGGCCTCGATGACCTTGCGCGCGGAAGCGTCCGCGCGCACGTTGAAGCCGATGATCGTCGCCTTCGACGCGGCCGCCTGGTTGGCGTCCGACTCGGTGATGCCGCCCACGCCGGACAACACGACGTTGATGCGGATTGCCTCGGTGCCGAGCGCGACCAGCGCCTCGCGCAGCGCCTGCACCGAGCCCTGCACATCGGCCTTGATCACGAGGTTGAGCGACAACTGTTCTTCGCCCTGGCCCATCTGGGCCATGATGTCTTCCATCCGATTGCCGGCCTGCTGCACGAGGCGCGATTCGCGACGCTTGTGCTGTCGCTCCTGCGCGACCTCCTTGGCGAGGCGCTCGTCGGCGACGACCACGAAGTCGTCGCCGGTTTCGGGAACGCCGGAAAGTCCGAGCAACTGCACCGGGATCGACGGGCCCGCTTCCTCGACCTGACGGCCATTCTCGTCGAACAGCGCGCGCACGCGGCCGAACTCGACGCCACAGACGAGGAAATCGCCCTTGCGGAGCAGGCCCTGCTGGACGAGCACGGTAGCGACCGGTCCGCGTCCCTTGTCGAGACTCGATTCGATCACGGCGCCACTCGCGCGGCCATCCGGAACCGCGGTCAGTTCCAGTACCTCGGCCTGCACCAGGATCGCATCGAGCAACGCATCGACGCCGTCGCCAGTCTTCGCCGAGACCGGCACGAACTGGACGTCACCGCCCCAGTCCTCGGGTACGACTTCCTGCTGGACGAGGCCCTGCTTGATGTTGTCCGGATTCGCCTCGGGCTTGTCCATCTTGTTCATCGCGACGATGATCGGCACGTTCGCCGCGCGCGCATGCTGGATCGCCTCGATCGTCTGCGGCATGACGCCGTCGTCGGCCGCGACCACCAGCACCACGATATCGGTCGATTGCGCGCCGCGAGCGCGCATCGACGAGAACGCCGCGTGCCCGGGCGTGTCCAGGAACGTGATCACGCCCTTGTCGGTCTCGACATGGTACGCACCGATGTGCTGGGTAATTCCGCCCGCTTCCCCCGACGCGACCTTGGCCCGACGAATGTAGTCCAGCAACGAAGTCTTGCCGTGATCCACGTGGCCCATGATCGTGACGACCGGCGGACGCGGTGCGCGCTCGCCCTCCTGCTCCTTGTGCGCCTCGAGCACGGTCTCTGCGTCGTCCTCGACCGCGCGCACGACCGTATGGCCGAGTTCTTCCGCGACCAGCACGGCCGTATCGTGGTCCACCGCCTGGTTGATCGTGGTCATGACGCCCATCTTGAACAGCGCCTTGACCACGTCCGCGCCCTTGACCGCGAGCTTCTGCGCGAGATCGGCCACGATGATCGAATCGCCGACCGCGACTTCGCGCTTGATCGTCACGGTTGGCTTGGAGAACCCGTGCGCCGTGGAGCCACGCGCACCGTCCGCCGTGCGGCTGCGTACCTTCTTGCGACCGGTACGACGCGCCGCGCCCTCGGGCGTCAGATGCAACTCGTCGCGCATCCGGTGCGATGCGTGCTTCGGCTTGCCGCGTGCATGACGGTCCTCCGAGCGCTTCGGGCGCTCGGCATCCCTCGCCGGGGGCTCGACGGGAACCGCGGCCGGGATACCCGCCTCGGCAGGTGCGGGCGCGTTCGCGGCAGCCTCTTCGAGCGCCTTGCGCCGCGCCTCCTCCTCGCTGCGCCGCTTTTCCTCCTCGGCGAGCTTGCGCGCTTCCTCGGCCTCGCGCTGGCGCGCTTCCTCTTCCTTGCGCTTGCGATCGGTTTCGAGCAGGACCATCTGCTCGGCTTCGCGCTGGCTGCGCGATTCCTCCAGCTTGCGCAACGCTTCCGCGCGCTCCGAATCCGCCTGCGCGTCCACCTCGACCGCACTGCGCTTGACGTAGGTGCGCTTCTGGCGCACCTCGACGTTGACCGTCTTGGTCGCGGCGCCGCGCTGGCCGGGGTTGACCTTGATTTCGCTGACCGTGCGCCGGCTCAACGTGACCTGGCGTGGCATGCTGTTGGCATCCGGCACCGCGCCCTTCTTGCCGTGGGTACGGCGCAGGAAGCCGAGCAGCTTGACCTTCTCGGTGCTGCTGATGACCTGGTCGGGATCGCTGAACTGCATGCCGGCTTCGCCGAGCTGCGCAAGCAACGTGTCCACTGGCTTGCCGAGTACCTTGGCAAGTTGTTTGATGGTGACATCCGACATCGTTGTTTCGACTCCTGACCCGTGTTGCCCTGTCCTGCGCGAAAGCACTACCGCATCGCACCCCGCGTCATGAAACCTCCACCTCGCGGGCGGCCATGATCATCGCGGCCGCCTGGTCCTCTTCCAGCCCTTCGATGCCGAGTTCCATGAGCTCGTCGGTGGCGAGGTCGGCAAGGTTCTGGCGGCTGACGATACCGTGTCTCGCCAGCTCGAATGCAAGCGCCTCGTCGACCCCGGCGGTCGCAAGCAGGTCGTCGTCCGGACGATGGTCCTCGACTTCCTCTTCCGCCGCCAGTGCATCGGTGAGCAGCGCATCGCGCGCACGTGCGCGCAATTCCTCGACGATGTTCTCGTCGAAACCGTCGATCGCGAGCAATTCGGCGGTCGGCACGTAGGCGATCTCCTCGACCGTCGAGAATCCTTCCTGGACCAGGATCTGCGCGATCTCGGTATCGACTTCGAGCTTCTCCATGAACAGGACACGCGCGGCCTCCTGCTCGGATTCGCTCTTTTCGCGCACCTGGTCCGCGGTCATGACATTGAGCTGCCAGCCGGAAACCTTGCTCGCGAGACGCACGTTCTGGCCGCCGCGTCCGATCGCCTGGGACAGCTTGTCCTCGGCGACCGCGATGTCCATCGAGTGCTTCTCCTCGTCGACGATGATCGACTGCACCTCGGCAGGAGCCATCGCGTTGATCACGAACTGGGCGGGATTGTCGTTCCACAGCACGATATCGATGCGCTCGCCATTCAGCTCGTTCGACACCGCCTGCACGCGCGAACCACGCATGCCGATGCACGCACCGATCGGATCGGTGCGGTTGTCATGCGCGATGACCGCGATCTTGGCGCGATCGCCCGGATCACGCGCGCAGGCGCGGATCTCGACCAGGCCCTGGCCGACCTCCGGCACTTCGAGCTTGAACAGTTCGATCATGAACTCGGGCGCCGTGCGCGAGATGAACAACTGCGGCCCGCGCACCTCCGCTCGGACTTCGTACAGGTAGCCGCGCAGGCGGTCGCCCGCACGCACCGCTTCGCGCGGAATGCTGCGATCGCGTGGCACGAATGCCTCGGCGTTGCCGCCGAGGTCGATGTAGATGTTGCCGCGCTCCACGCGCTTGACCACGCCGGTGATGAGTTCGCCGACGCGATCCTGGTAGGCCTCGACGACCTGCGCACGCTCGGCTTCGCGGACGCGCTGCACGATGACCTGCTTGGCGGCCTGCGCCGCGATGCGGCCGAAATCCGGGTTCTCGATCTGCTCTTCGATGTACTGGCCGACCTCGATGCCGGGTTGCTCGTCGGTCGCATCCATGAGCCGGACCTGATGGTCGGGCGATTCCATGACGACATCGTCCGCGACCACCTCCCAGCGCCGGAAGGTTTCGTAGCTGCCGGTTTCGCGGTCGATGGCGACGCGCACGTCGGCCTCCTCGTCCGGATAGCGCTTCTTCGCGGCCGAAGCGAGCGCGGCTTCCATCGCCTCGAAGATCACGTCTTCGGATACGCCCTTCTCGTTGGCGACCGCGTCGACGACCATCAGCAACTCTTTGCTCATATGTCACTCCTCGAACCGCCCGCCTCGATCGGAATGTGGCGGCCGGATGTTGCAGCACCCCGCGTTTCCTGCTTGTCGCCCGGATCTTCGCGGAAGCGCGGTTCCTATTTCGCGGAGCGGCGCCTGCCGCTCCCGCTTCGTTCGTGGTTGCGCCGCGCGGCAGCCAGGCCGAGCGCGGCGTAGTCGGGTACCAGGCGCGCCTTCGCGATGTCGGCGTGGTCGATCGACAGCGGCGAGCCGTCCTGTTCGACGATGATCGTCCCGCCCTGCACGTCGCGAATCGTGCCCTGCAAGCGGCGGCGCCCGGAAAGCGGCGCATGCAGCGTGATCCTGACCTCGTGTCCGATGAATCGCGCAAACTGCTGCGGCGTGAACAACGGCCGGTCGAGACCCGGCGAGGACACCTCGAGGGTATAGCGCCCGGCGATCGGATCGTGGACATCGAGCAGCGCCGAAATCTCGCGACTCGCGCGCTCGCAATCATCGACCGTCACCGGCCGGTCGGCCACGTCGATGTACGCGCGCAGCAGGCCACCGTCACCGCCCGCGTTGAACTCGATGCCGACGAGTTCGAAACCCAGGCCGGCGATCGCCGGATCCAGCAATTCGCAAAGGGTTTGGCTGTCCACCGTACTCCAGTTTGCGCATGCCCATGCGGGCAAAACCCGTGAAAAAAAAATGGGCACGAGGCCCATTCCGTCAGTCCGCCGTTTTCGTCCGAACCGGCAATCTGCGCGCATCCTGCGCCGACCAGAAAAAAAAGACCACCCCAGGGTGGCCTTTTTCCTGCTCAGGTCGTCCTGGTAGCGGGGGCAGGATTTGAACCTGCGACCTTCGGGTTATGAGCCCGACGAGCTGCCAGACTGCTCCACCCCGCATCGGAGCCGGCTAGGATAAGGTTTCGTTGGGCCTAATTCAAGCCCGGCCCTTCCGCCAGCGAAATTCCTGCCCGCGAACCCGATCGGCCGGATATTCAGACCCCCAACGCGCGATTGCACCAGTCGAGCAGTGGCCCCCACAGGATGCCGAGCACGAGCAGGGCGAGGCCGTTCAGGGAAAGCGCCCAGCGGAACGCGTGATCGGCCGGCAGGGGCAGCGAACCCGCTTCCGCCGGCGCGTCGAAATACATGACCTTGACCACGCGCAGGTAGTAGTAGAGGCCGATGATCGCGAACACGATCGCGATGATCGCGAGCCACAGCAGGCCTGCATCGATCGCGGCCTTCAGCACCAGGACCTTGGCGAAGAAGCCGAACAGCGGCGGTACTCCGGCCAGCGAGAACATCGCGAGCGCCATCATGCCCGCATACCACGGATTGCGCTGGTTGAGGCCCTTGAAATCGTCGATCTCCTCGGCCTCGAACCCGGCCCGCGCGAGCAGGATGATCATGCCGAACGCGATCGCCGCCATCAGCGCGTAGCAGATCGCATAGAACAGGGCCGCGGCGATGCCTGCGGAGGTTCCGTTCGCGAAGCCGAGCAGGAGGAAGCCGATATGCGAGATCGTCGAATACGCGAGCAGGCGCTTGAGGTTGGTCTGGACCAACGCGAACAGGTTGCCGACCGCGAGCGACACGACCGCGAGGATCGCGAGCATCATCGACCAGTCGGCCACGAATCCGCCCATGCCGACCATCAGCAACCGATACGCCATCGCGAACCCGGCCAGCTTCGACACGGAACCGATGAACAGGGTGATCGGCGTCGGCGCGCCCTGGTAGACATCCGGCAGCCACATGTGGAACGGCGCCGCGCCGAGCTTGAACGCGATGCCGACGACGAGGAACACGAGGCCGAACGCAAGCAGGGTCTGGTGTTCGCCGCCCGCGACGAAGCCGCCGAGTGCGCGAATCTCGCCGAGGTCGAGCGTGCCGCCGGCGCCGTAGATCATCGACATGCCGTACAGGAGCATGCCGGATGCGAGTGCGCCGAGCACGAAGTACTTGACCGCAGCCTCCGACGCCGGCAGCGAATCGCGATACAACGCGACCAGCGTGTATGAACTCAGCGCGAGAAGCTCCAGCCCGAGATACACGGTAACGAGGCTGCCCGCCGAAGCCAGCAGCATCGCGCCGAGTGTCGCGAACAGGATCAACAGGTAGAACTCGCCGAGCGGCAGTCCGCGATCGCGCATGTAGCCACGCCCATAAACGAGCACCGCGCCGCTGAACAGCAACACGAACAGTTTCAGGATGACCGCGATCCCGTCGCGCACGAACATGCCGTTGAACGCCGCATCGGCAACGCCGGTCGCGGGCGCGCCCTGCCATACGAGGCAGCCCGTCACCGCGAGCGCCAGCACCGCGAGCCAGTGCGTGATGCCGCGCCGGTTCGCGGTCAGGAACAGGTCGATCAGCAGGATCGTGCAGGTCGAACCGAGCAGGACCAGCTCGGGCAGCATGACCATCAGGTCGTTGGAGTCGAATTCGATCATGCTCAAACCTTCGCAAGCATCAGCGTCTGGATCAGGTCGCGCACCGCGCCATCCAGCAGGTTGACCAGCGGTTGTGGCCATACGCCGAGCGCCAGCACGCCGGCAGCGAATGAACCAAGCACGATCCACTCGCGCGCGTCCAGATCCGGCATCTTCGCGACCTTGTCACTGCGCACTTCGCCGAACACGACGCGCTTGACCAGCCACAGCGTGTAGGCCGCGCCGATGATCAGGGTGAACGCGGCCGCGAGCGCGATCAGCGGGCTGTCCTGGAACGACGCGAGGATGACCATGAACTCGCCGACGAACCCGCTGGTTCCCGGCAATCCGCAATTGGCCATCGCGAACAGGACCATGAAACTCGCGAACCACGGCATCACGTTGGCGAGGCCGCCGTAATCGGCGATCTGGCGCGTGTGCAGGCGGTCGTACATGACGCCGATGCACGAGAACATTGCGCCGGACACGAAGCCGTGCGAGATCATCTGCACAACCGCGCCATGCAACGCGAGCCCTGCCCCATTGGTGTTGGGGCCCTCGCGCACCAGCAACACCGCGACGAAGATGCCGAGCGTGACGAAACCCATGTGCGCGATCGATGAATACGCGATGAGCTTCTTCATGTCCTCCTGCACCAGCGCGACGTAGCCGATGTAGATGATCGCGATCAGCGACACCGCGATGACCAGCCATGCGAACTCCTGCGATGCATCCGGCGTGATCGGCAACGAAAAGCGCAGGAATCCGTAGGCACCCACCTTGAGCATGATCGCCGCGAGGATCACCGAACCGCCGGTCGGTGCCTCGACATGCGCATCGGGCAACCAGGTATGCACCGGCCACATCGGCACCTTGATCGCGAATGCGATGAGGAACGCGAAGAAGATCCACGCCTGCTCGCGCAGGTCGAGCGACGCGCCCTGGAAGGCCGCGATCGAGAAGTCGCCGGTCTTCATGTGCAGGTAGATCAGCGCGATCAGCATGAAGATCGAGCCGAGGAAGGTGTAGATGAAGAACTTCAGGGTCGCATACACGCGCCGCGGGCCGCCCCAGACGCCGATGATCAGGAACATCGGGATCAGCATGGCCTCGAAGAACACATAGAACAGCAGTGCGTCGGTGGCCGCGAACACGCCGACGAGGCACCCTTCGAGGGCGAGCATCGCAGCCATGTATTGCGCGACGCGTTCGCGTATCGGACCCCAGCTGCCCACGATCACGAGCACGCTGGTGAACGCGGTCAGGACGATGAGCGCAACCGAGATTCCGTCCGCGCCGAGCGCATAGCGCGCATTGAGCGCGCGGATCCACGCGTGATCCTCGACGAACTGCATGCCGTGCATGCCAAGGTCGTAGCCGGCCCACAGCGGCACGCTGAGGGCGAATGTGGCCAGCGCGACGAGCAAGGCGAGCCAGCGCGCGACATCCGGGCGACGCCCGAACCCGAGCACGATCACGGCGCCGAGGATCGGCAACCAGATGACAAGACTGAGGAGATGCGGCAGGGACATGGTCGTCATCCGGTCAGGGAGTTCCGTGGGCGGCGAACCACCACAACCCGCCGAGCAGCGCGATCAACCCGACGATCATCGCGAACGCATAGTGGAACAGGAAACCCGACTGCAGGCGGCGCACGAGGGCGGCGACACGGACCGCGAGGTTCGCGGATCCGTTCACCACGAGTCCGTCGATCACCGCGACGTCACCCCCGCGCCACAGGCCGCGCCCCAGGCGCACCCCGCCACGCGCGAACACGGCCTGGTAGATTTCGTCGAACCAGTACTTGTGGGTCAACAGCGAGTACAGCGGGCGCAAGCCGCGCGCGGCGCGGTCGGCAAGGCCGGCCTGGAACAGGTAGATCCAGGTCGCGACCGCGAACCCGGCCAGCGCGAGCCAGAACGGAGGCTGGGCGAAACCGTGCAGCATCATCGCCATCGGCCCGTGGAACTCGTGGCCGACCGCGGCCAGCACGTCGTTCGCCTCGCGCACCCGGATCGCACCACCGAACCAGCCATCGAACAGCATCGGGCCGATCGTCGGCCAGCCGATCGCGATCGACGGAATCGCGAGCAGGATCAGCGGCACGGTCACGACCCACGGCGATTCATGCGGCGCATGCGCCAGGTGACCGGGTGCATGATGCTCGTGCGCGGTCTTGCCATGTGCGGAGTGCGTGGTATCGACCACGAACCGTTCCTTGCCGTGGAAGGTCAGGTACAGCAGCCGGAAGCTGTACAACGCGGTCACGAACACGCCTGCCAGCACGCAGAAATACGCGTATCCGGAGCCGAACCGCGACGACTCACCGACCGCCTCGATGATCGCATCCTTGGAAAAGAAGCCCGCGAAGCCGGGTGCGCCGGCCAGCGCCAGCGAACCGATCCACATCGTGATCCAGGTGATCGGCATGTACCTGCGCAGGCCGCCCATGTGGCGCATGTCCTGCTCGTGGTGCATCGCGATGATCACCGAACCCGCGCCGAGGAACAGCAGCGCCTTGAAGAACGCGTGCGTCATCAGGTGATACACGCCGCCCGCATACGCCGACACACCGAGCGCGACGGTCATGTAGCCGAGCTGCGACAGGGTCGAATACGCGACCACGCGCTTGATGTCGTTCTGCACGATGCCGATGAGACCGGTGAACAGCGCGGTCGTCGCGCCGATCACGAGCACCGTCG
>CAYWZC010000105.1:0-9084 GCA_964462745.1 uncultured Rhodanobacteraceae bacterium | reverse complement strand
TCGACGAACGCCTGGTTGACCAGCGCCTCGGTCGCGAACAACGCATGCGAACCATCGGTCGCGTTGAATGCGCGGCCCGCCACGAGCGGGATGCCGAAGGTTTGCAGGTACTGCGGTCCGACGAAGCGGAACTCGACGAGTGCGCGTTCGTCGATCGCGTGGCCGGGCATCGTGAAACCGCCGTTCCAGTTCGTTTGCCCCGACGCGGGCAGCGCATTGCCGATGGCCACGGACTCCACGCCGGGCAGGCGGCGCAGGCGCGCGCCGATCGCTTCGATGCGCGGCTCGCCGGCAGCCCTCACCCGCGCGTACCACGCGGCGAAGTCCTCGCCGGGTTCCTTCACCGGGGTCGGCAACGAGAAGCGCGCGGTCAGCACCTGGCTCGTGTCGACGCCGGAATCGACCTCGGCGAGCCGGCGCAGGCTGTCGATGAGCAGGCCGGCGCCGGCCAGCAGGGTCATCGCGAGCGCGATCTCGGCCGACACCAGTATGGCGCGCGCGCGCAATTGTCCGCGTCCGCCGATGTCACCGCGCGTGTTGCCCTGCATCGCGTGCATCGGATCGGCATTGGCCGCGCGCCATGCGGGAACGAGCCCGAACAGCAGCAAGGTCGCGAGCGACAAGGCGGTGGTCGCGGCGACCACGCGCAGGTCGACCACGGGGTGCGCGAAGCCCGGCACCAGATCCGGCGCGAACGCGAGCAGCGCGTCGATCGCGGGTTGCGCGACGAGCAGGGCCGCGAGCGCACCGAGGATCGCGACGACCAGCGACTCGGCCAGTACCTGGCGCAGCAGGCGGATACGGCTTGCGCCGAGCGCGCGGCGCACGCCGAGCTCGCGCGCGCGACCCTGGCCGCGCGCGAGCATGAGGTTGGCGAGGTTCGCGCACGCGATCAGCAGCACGAGGCCGGCCGCGGCGAGCAGCAGTTGCAGCGGTTCGCGCACGCCACTGGTCATGCGTTGGTGCAGCGGCACGATGCGCGCGCTGAGCCCGGCGCTGTCGGCGAACGTGCTGGCCTGCCAGCGCGTGATGCCGTCCATGACCGTCGCCGCCTGGCGCATCGATACACCCTCGCGCAGCAGTGCGACGACGCTCAGCATGTTGCTGCCGCGACCGTCGGTGTTCGCGGGCAGGAAGGTCGGCAGCCAGACCTGCGCGTCGTCCGGGTAGCGGAACGCGGGGTCGGCGACGCCGATCACGCGCCACGATTCGCCGTTGAGCGCGATGTCGCGGCCGATGACGTCCGCGGCGGCGCCGAAGCGGTCGCGCCACAAGCCGTCGCTGATCACGACCACGTGCTCGTTGCGGTCTTCCTCGTCCGCGCCGAACGCGCGACCGAGCTGCAATGGCTGGCCGAACACGTTCCAGAAGCCGGGCGTCACCGCGTAGCCGTCGAGTCGGTACGCGTCGCCCGCGCCGGTCAGGTTGAGGGTCGTCGGCACGGAAGCGCCGAACGCCGCGAACGCCGCGCCGCTGCGTTCCTGCCATTCGCGGAACACCGGCGCCGACACCGGGCTGCTCGACACCGGCGGTTCGTCGCGCAGCACCGTCACCGTGCGTGCCGCGTCGGTGAACGGCAGCGGCTTCAGCAGCACCGCGTCGTACACGGTGAAGATCGCGGCGACCATGCCGATGCCGAGGGTCAGGGTCACGACGGCGGTCGCGAGGAACAGCGGCCGGGCGAGCAGCGCGCGCCAAGCATGGGTGAGGTCCGTGGAGAAATTGGTCATGGAGAAATGGGTCATGGTTCAGATCCCGATCGATGGGGAGTCGGCGCGGCGCGCAGCACGCGATCCGGATGGAATCGTGGCGACGACATCACTCATTGCGCAGTGCCTCGATCGGCGCGATGCGTGCGACGCGGCGCGCGGGCAGCCAGCACGCGAACATCGCCGTCGCAGCGAGCAGCAACGCGGCGCCGAGGAAGGCCGGCAGGTCGCCGATGCCGGTCCCGAACAGCAGTCCCGACATCAGCCTCGCACTGCCGAGCGACAGCAACAGCCCGATCGCCAGGCCGAAGCCGAGCAGCCACGCGCCGCGCCGCAGGATTTCGCGCAGTACCCGACGCGGGGTCGCACCGAGCGCGATGCGCACCCCGTACTCGCGTACGCGGCTCGCGACGTGCATCGCGATCAATCCGTACAGGCCGATCGCGGCGAGCAACAAGCCGATTCCGCCGAGTGCCAGCGAGATCACGCCGGCAACCCGCTGCGGCAGCAGCGACAGGGCGACGACATCGCCCAATGGATGCACGGGCGCCACCGGCAACGACGCGTCGAGCGCGTGTTGTTCGGCCCGCAACTGCGCGGCGAATGCATTCGCCGGCAATGACGTTTCGACCAGCAGCGAGGTCTCCGCACGCGGCCACTGCGCGAGCGGCAGGAACAGGAATGGTTCGCTTGCATTGCCCAGCGATGCGTACTTGCCGTCCGGCACGATTCCGACCACCGTCAGGTTGCGCAGGTCATCCGGTTCGCCGAATCGGAAACTGCGACCCAGCACGTCGCCATCGGGCGCGAGCCGGTGCGCGAGGGTCGCGCTGACCACGCATACCTCGGTGCCTCCCTCGGTGTCGTGCATGCCGAAGTCGCGGCCCTGCAGCGGAATGCCGAGGGTCTCGAAGAATCCGGGCGAAACCAGGTTGGCGTTGGGACTCAACTCACCTTCGGGCAGGTTCGCGACCTGGAAACTACCCATCTGCATTCGGCTCAGATCCAGCGGAACGATGCCCGCGAGCGCGGCGTGCTCGACGCCCGGCAGGCTGCGCACGCGATCGAGCAGGCCCTGTTGCAGCTGCGCTTGCCGGGCTTCGGCGTAGCCGCTCGGCTCGAGGTTGAAGCCGGCGGTCAGCACATGCGTCGCGTCGAAGCCGAGATCGATGGCCGCCGCGCGTTGCAGCGCGCCCATGAACAGGCCACCACTGATCAGCAGCACCATCGTCAACGCGATCTGCGCAATCACCAACCCACCGCCGAGTCGCGTGCGCTTGCCGGCAACCTGGCGCCCGGCGAGTGCCTGGCGCGTGCCCGGTGATCGCCTGGAGATGCGCAGCGCCGGCAGCAGGCCGAACATCAGCGCGGTGACGACCGAGCAGCCGAGCGCGAACAACAGGCTGGCGCCATCCATCGGCACCTGCAGGGAAACCGGCACCGGCGTCGGCAGGTCGATGCGCGCGAGCAGCGCGCAGCACCATGCGCCGATCAACACACCGACCACGCCGGCCGCAAGCGACAGCAATACGCTCTCGGTCAACAGTTGCGCGAGTACCCGGCCACGGCTCGCGCCGAGCACGAAACGCATCGCGATCTCGTGGCGGCGATTCTCGCCGCGCGCCAGCAGCATCGACGCCACGTTGACGCAGGCGACCAGCAGCACCAGCGAGATCAGCACGAACAGCAGGCTGGAGAATGCGACCAGGCCACCGCGGAATTCCTGCGGCATGCCGCGCAACGGTGCAACGCTGACCTCGCCATCATCATCCGTTTGCGGATGGGTGTGCGCGAATTGCGCGCCGATCGCGGACAACTGGGTCCGCGCCAGCTCCGGTGTCGTTGCGGGCCCGAGCCGGGCCCCCGCCGACAGCCATTGGGAGCCGCGCTCGTCCAGTCGCCGCGCCGCATCGGGCTTGAGCAGCGCAAGCTGGTGCAGCGGCAGGTAGAACGCGGGCGGCAATGCAGTGATGGTGCCGTTGAAATCCGGTGCAGCCACGCCGACCAGGGTGAATGCCTGGCTGTTGAGCGAAACCGGCTTGCCCACGATCGACTCGTCCGCGTCGAAATACTTGCGCCACGCCGCGTAGGTAACGACCGCGACCGGCGCTGCTCCCGTGCGATCGTCATCCGCGTCGAGCAGGCGACCACGCCAGGCCTTCACCTGCAATGCGTCGAAGTAGTTTCCACTGACGACCATGCCGAGCGCCCGCTGCGGTTCGCTCGAGATGCTCACGTTGAGCGGTTCCATGGCATGGGCGAACAGCGTCGCGAAGCCCTTCGCGCGCGCCGCTAAGTCGGCGAATGCCGGATACGAGAACGAGCCCGATCCGCCATCGCTGCGCACACGGCCCAGTTCGACCAACCGGTCGGCGGCACCGACCCCGCGCACCGGCGCGAGCAGGAACGTGTTGGCGGCGCTGAACAATGCGCTGCTGGCGCCGATGCCGATCGCCAGCGACAACACCGCGAGCACGCTGAAGCCCGGCCGCGCGAGCAACTGCCTTCCGGCGTAGCGAATGTCCTGCAGCAGGATCGGGAACATGGGGTTTCCTTATGGTGGAAGACGTCGGTCGATCATTCGTTGCGCAGCGCCTCGATCGGCGCGATGCGCGCGGCGCGCAGGGCAGGCAGCACGGTCGCGGCAAAGCCCGCCCCGAGCAGGACCACGAGGGTCGCGCTCAAAGCAAGCGGGTCGCTCGCGGCGACACCGAACAGGAAGCGCTCGAGCAGGCTGGCGGCGGCCAGTGCGACGACGAGGCCAATCGCGAGGCCGATCGCAACGTCGCGCAAACCCGCACCGAGCACGCTGCGCAGCAGCCGCGACGGAGGTGCGCCGAGCGCCGCGCGCACTCCGAACTCGCGTTCGCGCGCCGCGACCGCGACCGCGGTCACCGAATACAGGCCGATGCCGGCGAGCAGCAGCGCGACCGCCGCGAACAAGCCGACCAGGATCGCGTTCACGCGCTGCGCCGCGGTCGCATCGGCGACATCGCGCTCGAGCAGGCGCAGGCCGGCGACGCCCTGGCGCGCGTCCACCTCGCGCAGCATTGCGTGCAGGCGCTCGAACCAGGCCGCCGGTGCGCCATCGACGCGCACGGCGGCGTTGAGCGGCACGAACTTGCGCAACAGGCCGAGCAGCGCGTCCGGCACCTGCGCGAGCGGCACGTAGACGATCGCCGGCGCGTCTTCCTGCGGGCCGAACTGGCGCACGTCGCCGGCGACGCCGACGATGCGCATCTGCGGCATCGGCATGTCCTCGCCGTCCTCCACCTTGATCAACTGGCCGATTGCATTGCCGTGCAGATACCGGTGCGCGAACGCGGCATTGACGATCGCCACGGGTTCGGCGCCGGCCCGGTCGGAATCGGCGAATGCGCGACCGGCAGCAAGCGGGATGCCGAATGTCTCGAACGAATGCGTGCTGACCGCGCGGTACTGTGGCGCTTCCGGCGGCGAACTGCCGTCGGGAAGGCGCATGGAAACGTTGAGTTGCGAACCGATCGGCAAGGTCGTCGTCAGCGCGGCGGCGCGCACGCCCGGCTCCGCGCGCAGGCGGTCGAGCAACGATTGCGCGAATCGCTGTACCGACGCCGTGTCGGGATACAACGCGCTGGCCGGATTGACGCGGAACGTGATCACGCCGCGCGCGTCGAAACCGAGATCGACGTGCGACAGCTTCCACAACGAGTGCGCGAGCAGCGCGGCCGATGCGAGCAACACGGTTGCGAGCGCCGCCTGCGCGATGACCAGCGCGCGGCCGATGCGCGCCGATCCGCCCTGTCCCTGCGAGCGCGTGCGCAACTCGCCGATCGTGCTGCGCCCGCGTCCGCGCCACACGCCGAACAGCGCCGCGAGCAAGGCCACCGCGAGACCGCTGCCAACCGCGAACACGAGCGCGTCGACACCGAGCAGGGTCGCGTTCGCGGGCAACCATTCGTCGGGGATCAGGGAGCGCGCCAAACGCAGTGCGACGAACGCGAGCGCGAGACCGGTAGCGGCACCCGCGAGGCCGATCAACAGGCCTTCGGCGAGTGCGGGCAGGCCGAGCCGGAACGCGGATGCGCCGAGTGCGGCGCGCACCGCGCTGTCGTGGCTGCGCGCGAGCGCGCGCAGCAGCATGAGGTTGGACAGGTTCACCGCGACGAGCAGCAGCACGCACGCCGCGCAGGCAAGGAACAACAGCAGTGCGGGGCGCGCGGTCGCGCCGAGGTTGTGTGCGAGCGAGGACACCGCGAAGTGCGGTCGCCAGCGCGCATCCGCGAAGCCGAGTTCGCCCGCGTGCGCTTGCAGACGCGCGTCGAATGCGGAGCTCGCCGCGGCAAGCGACGTGCCGGGCGCGAGGCGCGCGACGACGAGCAGGTTGGTCGCTCCGTCGCGACTGCTCGGCGCGAGCGCGAGCGGCAGCAACACGTCGGGTGAGCCGTTCAGGCGGAACGTCGCGGGTAGCACGCCGACGATCGGTGTCGCCACGCCATCGACGAGCACGCTGCGGCCGATGACGTTCTCGTCGCCCTGGAAATGGCGCTGCCAGAACGCGTGGCCGATCAACGCCGCGCGCGGGCCGTTCGGACGATCCTCGTCGCGGCTGAAGTTGCGGCCGAGCACGGGCGTCACGCCGAGCGTCGGCAGCAGTCCCGCGTCGATTGGCCACGCGGTAACGAGTTCGGGATCACCGCCGCCGGCGACATTGACGTCCTTCGGCGCGAAACTCGAACCCAGCGATTCGACGCCGGGAATGCCGCCGAGCAATTGGTACTGCTGCGGCGAAATCGTCGACCACGGATGGTCGTCGTGCTTGTCGACCACGACGAGCCGGTCCGGTTGCGCGTACGGCGGCGGTTGCAGGAGAACCGCATCGACCAGCGCGAACACCGCGACGCAGGCGCCGACACCGAGCGCGAGCGTCGCGATCGCGAGCGACGCGAACGCCGGTCGGCGCAGCGCGCCACGCCAGCTTTGCAGGATTTCGGAAACGAGTGCGGTCATTGCGTTGTCCGGCCCAGGATCATTCGTTGCGCAACGCCTCGATCGGCGCGATGTGCGCGGCGCGGCGCGCGGGCAGCCAGCACGCGAGGAACGCGGTCAGCGCAAGCACGCCGACGACCGCCGCGAGACTCGCGGGATCGACGCTCGCGACGCCGAACAGCTGGCTTTTCAGGATCTGGCCGAGCGCGAGCGCGCCAGCGATGCCGATCGCGAGCGCAAGGCCGACGAGCCGCCCCGCGTCACCGAACACGAGGCCACGGATGCGCGAGGCATCCGCGCCGATCGCCATGCGCACGCCGAACTCGCTGCTGCGCTGGGCGACCGCGAACGACAGCACGCCGTAGATGCCGACCGCGGCCAGCAACAGGGCGAGCGCCGAGAACACGCCGAGCAACTGCATCGGCACGCGTCGGCCGGCCAGCGACAGGTCGATGCGCTGGTCGAAGGTCTTGATGTCGAACAACGGCTGGCCCGGGTCGATCGAGCGCACGGCCGCGCGCAGCGGTTCGACGAGGGCGGCCGGCGGCACCGAGGTGCGCAGCACGAGCAAGGCGGTGCCGCTCGGCGCCTGGCCGAAGTCGAAGTAGTACGTTTCCTTGGCGACGTCTTCGGCGAGATCGCCGGTCTTGACCGTACCGACCACGCCGACGATCGTGTACAGGTCGCCGTCGCTGTCACCCGGGTTGATGCGCTGGCCGAGCGCATCGCCGTCCGGGAAGTGCTTGCGCTCGAACAGCGCATCGATGACCGCGACCTTTTCCTGCGCATTCCAGTCCGCGGCGCGAAACGTGCGTCCGCGCAGCAGCGGGATATGCAGGCTTTCGAAGTAGCCTTCGTCGACCGACTGCATGCGCCCGTGCGACGGCATGCCGTCGGTCGGTCGGCCATCGATGCGGAAACTCGAGAAGCTGCCGCCGGGCCCGAACGGCAGCGAATCGGTGACCGCGACGCTGGTAACGCCAGCCAGGCCGCGCGCGGCTTCGACCAGGCGTTCGAATCCACGCGCCCGCGCCGCGTCGTCCGGATACTTCGCTTCGGGCAGCGCGATCGCCGCAGTCAGCACGTGATCGCTCGAGAACCCGGGACTCTCGTCGAGCACGTTCGCGAAGCTGCGCACGAGCAGACCCGCACCGGCGAGCAGGGTCACCGCCAGCGCGAGCTGCACGACGACCAGCGCATTGCGCGCGCGGCCCGCGCCGCGACCGCTGCCCATGCGTCCGCTGTCGCGCAACACCTGCTGCGGCTTCGTCGAGATCGCGGACAGCGCCGGCGCGATGCCGAACACGACGCCCGCAGCCAGCGAGATCGCGAGCGTGAAGCCGACCACGCGAACATCGAGCCCGAGCGGAACCCAGCTCGGAACCAGGCCGGATGCCGCGACGAGCGTGGTGCCGAGCCATGCGATGGCGACCCCGACCACGCCGCCCGCGCACGCGAGCAACAAGGCCTCGACCAGCAACTGGCGCACGATGCGTGCGCGGCCCGCGCCGAGCGCGGTGCGCACCGCGAGTTCCTTCTGGCGCGCCGACAGGCGGCTGAGCAGCAGGTTCGCGATGTTCGCGCACGCGATGAGCAGGACCAGCGCGACCGCGATCTGCAACAGGAACAGCACCCGGGTTTCCTTGCCCGCCATCTGCTCGCGCAGCGAATGTGCGGTCACGGTGAATCCGGAGGATTCGAGGAAGCGCGCGAACCGCATGCCGTCGTCACCCGCCGCGCCGAGTCGTTCCGCGTTGCGCCGGATCAGGAGGTCCGACTGGGTCTTGATGTCGGCCAGCGTCGCACCCGGCGCGAGGCGCGCGACCATCGAGGAGAATTCGTGGCCGCGCTCGCGATCCGACTTCTGCGCATCGGTGAACGCGAACGGCACGATGAGCTGGGTTTCGCGATCGGGAAACAGGAAGTCGCGCGGCATCACGCCGACGACCTGGTAGGCCTCGTCGTTGAGGCGCAGGTTGCGGCCGATCACCGAGGGATCGGCGTTGAAGCGGTTGCGCCACAGGTCGTTGCCGAGCACCACGACCTTGTCGCGGCCGATCTCGGCCTCGGCATCGCCGAACGCGCGGCCGAGCGCCGGTTGCACGCCGAGCGTGGTGAACAGCGACGGTGTCGCGCGGATACCGCGCACGCGCTCCGGCGCGCCTTCGCCGGCGAGGTTGAAACTCATGCCGCTGTACAGCGCGCCGTCGCTGATCGCGGGCAGGCCGGTGCGGCGATCCAGGTAATCCGGGATCGAGGAACCCGCCTGCTCCATGCCCATCTTCGGGTAGCTGTTGTCGATCGTGACCAGGGCCGCGTCGTCGCGGTACGGCAGCGGCTTCAGGTAGATGCCGTCGATGAGGCTGAACACCAGCGCGTTCGCGCCGATGCCGAGCGCGAGGGTCAG
>CAYWZC010000104.1:0-9094 GCA_964462745.1 uncultured Rhodanobacteraceae bacterium | reverse complement strand
GACCAGCGCCTGTACCTCTGGGCCGACTGGATTCTCGCGGCGTCGCATCTGGGCGGATTGCGAGCCTGAGCTAGTGCAGCCCCCGGTATTTCCGGTCTCAGGGGTCGAAGTCGTCGGCGAAAGTCCGGTCCAGCACGCCGAAGCCGGTGCCGTCGTAGCGGTGGATCGCGCCGTCCACGCCGGTCCAGAGCACGCCGTCCGGAATCGCGCGCGGCGAATCGGTGATGGCGCCGCCTGAGATCGCGCCGAGCGGCAGCGCGGCATAACTCCAGGCGCTGTCGTCATGGTCGAAACGCGCGAGGTCGCCGGCTCGCGTGCGCGCGTAGAAACCGAAGCCGCTGCCGGCCGGCATCGGCCGGCTCGGGCTGCCGTCGAACAGCAGACCCGGCGGCACGAGGTCGGACAGGCGCGTCTGCACGCCGCCGTCATCGAGGTTCGACGTCCACATGCCGCCACCCTCGGAGACGAAGAACAGGCGCGTGTCCGCGTCGAGGTTCGCAACGGCCGGAAACGCGAGCAACGAGGTCGAGATGACGAGGCGCGCGGCCGGCTGCCAGTCGCCGCCGGTGTCCTGCGCAAGCTCGTACGGTACGCGCGGTTGCTCGATGCACTCGGTCGCACCGGGCGGGATCGGCGCCGGATCGATCCGGGTCTGGTCGCCGTCGCGGTAATACAGGCCAAGCCGGTCGGGTGCGATTCCAGCAAGCGCGGACAGGCCGACTGCATGCGGTGCGACCGCGATCTTGTCGAGCAGCGCGTCGTCGGCCGTGACGTGCCAATGGTAGAAATCGGTGCCCGGTGCCGTTGCCGAATGCGGGCCCTGCGCAACCACGTCGAACGCACCGGGCACGGTCGAGATCGCGACGGGGTCGCCGACCAGCTTGCCGCGCGGCAGGATCGTTCCCGCGGCACTGGTCGGCAGCGCTTGGGAATGCCATTGTGTTTCATCGAAATACAGGTGGACCGGCGCGTTCTGCGCATCGCGCGCGACCACGTCGATCGCGTGGATCGCGCCTTCGAGCACCGCGGGCGTGCCGACGATCGGCAATCCGGTGTCGATCCAGCCCTGCGTCGCGTAGTGCCACAGGTTTCCGTTCGTACCGCGTACCACGACGCTGGATGCCGAGGCCGCGCCGACCTCCGGTGACGCGCGATTGAGTGCGGCGAGGATCACGCCGTGCACCGCATCGCGCGAGATCTGGTGGATCGTCGAGGCTTCGTCGACCTGCACCCGGAAACGGCCGGAACCGAGACGGCGCAAGGTCGCGCGGACCTTGCGTTCATAGTCGCGCAAGTCGCTGTCGTAGGCTGTCGGATCATGATGCTGCGCCTGGCCGAAGCAGCAGGTGTCGCGTCGATTGAGGATCTGCACCTGTTCGCGACCGGTGCCGTACGCACCCATGACGTACAAGTCGGGATAGCCCGCGATGCCGTACAGGTCCGCGATGTACTGTTCGGCGTCGCCGAGGTTGTTGCCGCAGCCGCCGCGCGGCGGAGGATCCTGGAGCATCTGGCCGGGCAGGACGCCATCGAGGAACGCATGCGTCGCCGCAGTCGTCCTCGCGCCGATGCGAAGGTACAACGGGATCGAACCCGCGACCGGGAAACTCGCCTCGATGCGCGGATCGAGCGCCGCGTAGACGGTCGTGGTCCAGCCACCGCCGGAAAGCCCGGTCATGCTGACATCCTCGAACGCATGTTGCGACAGCACGTAATTGACGCTGCGCAGGGTCGGATCGAGAAAGTAGCGCATGCCGCTGCCGGTCGGCGGTGCGTATTCGGGCGTGAACAGCAAGCCGTGGTTGCCGCTGCATTGCGATTCGGTGAAGAACGGCATCAGCACCGCGAGGACGTCGTATCCGTCGGCGAGCAGCGCGTTGATGGTCATCTGCAAGCCCATGTAACCACGGCTCGGAATCACCTCGAGACCGTCCTCGCCGTCCGCGAACGTGTCGTGGCACGCGTCGGGTCCCATGTGGCCGTTGTGCACGATCACGAGCCGGTTGCGACGGTGCACGAGGGCTGTCGTCGCCGGCACGAAATGCCAGGCCTCACCATGCACGGTTTCCCCCGTGGTGGTCGGTCCCATGTCGATGCGCAGTCTATCGACGTGGTCGAGCACGCCATCGCTGCATCCGATCGGGCTCGGCACATTTGGCGTGACCACGACACCGGCGTCGGTCGGCAGGCTCGGCTGGCCCCAGATGTACTCGTTGAGTTGCGCGCGCGTCTGTTCGAGATCCTGCACGCTGGTGATGCCGATCTGGCTGTCATCGACGAGTGTCGGGCAGGTGCCGAGGGTCGTGCCCCAGGCAAGCGATGCGATGCCACCGTACACCGCGATGAGCAATGCAATGGCCCAACGCGACCTGCCCGGACGGCGCATCATGCGGCGTCCTCGCGTCGCGGACCGGCCACGGCGAGGCAGGACACGCCAAATGGCGGCTTCACCTTCGGCGCGGTCCACACGTCGAACCGGAACACCCAGGAAAGCACGCGATTGATCAGCGGCGAATTGACCTCGTTCTCGTTCTGCAGCCGGATGCCGAACACGGCGATGATCCGGCGGGCGAGCAGGATCGGCAGGAACAGCAGGTAATTGAAATGGAACCTGCGATGCACGACCAGGTCCGCCTGTCCGATGCGCGTGACCAGTTCGGCCATCCGGTAGCGTCGCTTGTGGTGACCGATCTCGTCCTGCAGGCCCCACAGGATCGGAAACGCGGGGACCGTGACCAGCACGCGGCCATCGGGCTTCAGCACGCGACGCATCTCGTCGAGGGCCAGCACATCGTCATCGACATGCTCGATGATGTCGGTGGCGAGCACGAGATCGAAGCTCGCGTCGGGAAACGGCAAGGCGCAGGCATCGCCGCGGGTCACCTTGCCGTAGCCCTTGTCCGCGCACCAGCGCACCGCCTCGTCGCTCATGTCGAGGCCCTCGTAGCGCGAAAATCCGAGGTCGCGCAGCATGCGCAGGTTGGTCCCGGTGCTGGTGCCGATGTCGAGGATCCGCGCATCGGCGGGCAGGCCGAACGCCGCGATCATGCGCCCGAGCAGGCGTCGGCGCCCGGTGAACCACCAGTGGGTGGCCTCCACTTGCGCCTCAATCGCGTATGTCGAAATCTCCATCCCGGACCCGCTTATGCAATGCCGACCCCGGATGATACCCTTCGCGCCTTGTGCGCAGCACCCGCGGGGCAGCAGATGAGTTGGGCAGCATGGAACCTGGACGGGCAGCGCGTGCTCGGTTTCGCCGCGCTGGGCCTCGTCATCATCGGCAGTTCGTGCGGCAACCTGCTGATGAAGATCGGCGCCGACGTGCGCGATCCGGGGAACCTGCTGTTCGGCCTCGTCGCGTGGCAGACGCTCGCCGGCATCGCCTCGTTCGGCTGCGGCGTACTCGCCTATGCGTGGGCCCTGCGCCAGTTCGAGCTGCACACCGCCCAGGTCGTCGTGTCGGTGCAGTTCATCGCGGCGATCGTCCTCGCCGCGGTCGTGCTCGGCGAACGCATCTCCGGCGTGCAATGGCTCGGCATCGCGCTGATCGCGCTCGGCCTGTTCGTGAGCCTGTGCCTGGAATGAACCGGACCGCCATGGAACATTCCTACGACACCACGTTCATGGACTACACGGATCGCTCCTCGCGTCATTCCGCGCGGACGATCGCGCGGTTGCTGCGTGAGGTGCTGCCGATCGACAGCGTGCTCGACATCGGCTGCGCGAAAGGCACCTGGCTTGCGGCCTGGCGCGAGGCGGGCGTGGAAGACGTGTTCGGCGTCGACGGCGATTACGTCGACACGAACGCATTGCACATTCCACGCGAGAAATTCACCGCCGCCGATCTCGCGAAGCCGATCGACCTGGGCCGCCGCTTCGCATTGGTCCAGTCACTCGAGGTCGCCGAGCACGTGCGCGCCGACGCCGCCGGCCAGTTCGTCGCGAACCTCGTCCGCCATGCGGACGGCGTGATCCTGTTCTCCGCCGCACCGCCGGGCCAGGGCGGCGAGTTCCACGTCAACGAGCAGCCGTACGATTACTGGCGCGCGAAGTTCCGCGCCCAGGGCTATGAAGCGTACGACTACGTGCGTCCACTGATCGCGGGCGATGCGGATATCTCGTTCTGGTATCGGTACAACACGCTTCTGTATTTGCGCGCGGATGTCGCATCCGCGATACCCGAGTCCATACGCCGCACGCGGATCGCCGACGCATCGCCGGTGGCGGATGTCTCGCCGACGATGTTCCGCCTGCGCAAGAGCGTGATCCGGTGCCTGCCCTATCCGGTCCAGCATCGGCTTGCACGGTTGAAGGCGCAGATGCTGCGCGGACGACGGGACTGAACCCTTTCTTCCCCGATTCCGGAAATCACCGATGCCGCCCGCACTCCACGTGAGCCAACACCGCCTGTCGTTCGACTGGGAACGATGGCGCCCGACCGGATTGCGTCTTTACCTGCTGATCGCCTTGGCGATCGAGTCGGTCATGGCAATGTGTGTCCTACTCAAGGGCAAGGCGTTCGCATTCGTCGACATCGGCGCAGATACGTTCTGCGCGTTCGTTCCCCTGCAGATCGCATTCGGGCGCCAGTTCCGCGAACTCGGTGAACTGACCTGGTCGTTCAGTCTTGGGCTTGGCGGTTACATCGGGACATTGTTCGATCCCTTCTGGTTTCTTACCGCACCGTTTCCCGATTCATGGCAACTGGGGCTCCGGCTACCGTTATATCTCGTGAAACTCCTGCTCGCCGGTGGCTTCTTCTACGGCTACCTGCGCCTGATCGGATTCCGCGCGGCGCTCGCGGTATTTGGCGGTCTGGGTTTCGCGTTCTCGTCCTACGGAACGATCAATGCGCAGTGGGATTTGCTGCACGGTGTGGAACTCGTGCAGTTCTCCGCTTTCCTGTTCCTGCTGGAGAAATATCTCTGTCAGCGCGCGCGCTGGGCCGCAATCGGGGCGGGCATCGTCGTAGGCCTCGGCAATCCATTCGGCCTTTACATGTTTGCGCTGCTGAGCCTCGTCTATCTCGCGGCCCGATACTTCACCGCGGTGGAACGCGGCAAGCGGATCGAGTATCTCCGGTTGGTTTGCGGCTTCGGCTTGTGGTTCCTCGCCGGCCTCCTGCTGACCGCGCCCTTGCTGTTTCCGAACCTGTACTACTTTCTGGAAAGTCCACGCGTCTCCGGAAAGTATTCAATGCTCTCCACCCTGCTCGACACGATACTCTCGGTCAATGGTCAGGGCGTCATGTCGGCCGAGATTGCAGGTCTTCTCGACAAGAGCGTTCTCGGGATCGGTAACGCCTATGGTGGCTGGGGCAACTACCTCGAAGGCCCCGGATTCTACGTCGGCCTCCTGCTTCTGCTCTGCATTCCGCAGCTTCTCGGCCCGAATGCAACGCGCCGGGAACGCTGGATGTGTATCGCCGGCCTCGTCGGTATTGCCCTTTATTTCGTGTTTCCCGCACTTCGCTACGCGGTGTACGGCTTTGGGCACATGGCGTTTCGCTTTTCGACGGTATGGATCTCCGCGCTGATTCTCGTGCTTGGCCTGGCGGGCTTTCGACGCGCGTTCCGTTCCAGGCCCTGGCCCGCGGGGGCACTGATCGGCGCCGGTTTCGTCGCGGGAATCCTGTCCGCCTGTGCTTTCCTGTTGACCCGGGTAGTGAACCTGCAAGCCGCGGCAACCGTCGCGGGGTTTCTCGTCATCTATGTCGTCCTGCTGGGTTGCCGCGAAATCTTCGCGACGAAGCACGCTGCGTTGAGGATACTGCTCGCGGTGTTCGCCTGCGAGCTGATGCTGACCGCGCTCCCCCCCATACTGGAGAGGGACATGGTCGACGCCGACGGCACAAGTCCGGGCGGCATGTTCCCGGGGACCTACCGCGACGGCACGCGTAGTGCGCTCGACGTCATTGCCGGGTTCGAACCGGATGGTAGTTTCTACCGGGTTCACAAGACCTACAAATCGGTGTTCCTGAACGATGCACTGGTGCAGGATTACCACGGCATCCAGTCCTACTTCTTCCACGCGTCATCGATTACGCGCTTCATTGATCGCATGGGTCTGCCACGCACGATCGCATCGCCCAATACCATCGGGGAGCCGGGCCTGGATCGGCGCGGGGCACTCGATCTTCTTGGCGTCAGGTATTTCCTGTCTCGTGACCGGTCGCTCGATTCCGCGGCGCGACTCGTTCACGTCGCCGAGGTCGGTGGCATCCACATCTACCGCAACGAGGCGGCCCACCAACTCGGGACGCTCCACGACGAGGTTGCATCGGAAGCGGTCGCGGACCGGTTGCCACCAACAGAGCGCGATGCACTGCTGCTCCACACCGTGCTGGTTGACGACCCGGACCGCATCCGGGCGGAGATCGCGCGGCGAAATGGGAACGTGGTGGCGACCGATGTCGCCGACCAGCTCGACTTCCGGCTGCACAACGACACCCGCATCGACGCCACGATCCGGTCATCGGCGGCGGGCGTGCTGCTGCTTTCCTTTCCATTCGATTCCGGCTGGACCGCGACTCTCGACGGCGAACCTGTCGACCTGATGCGTGCCGATTACGGCCTGACGGCGATGCTCGTGGGTCCGGGACACCACGAGCTTGCGATGCGCTACGTGCCGCCGTATCGCGGGCTTGGGATCTGGCTCTGCCTTCTGTCCATGCTCGTGATTCCGATCGCGTATCTTGTCACCCGCCCGGTCCGCGACTCGTCGCGGGAACACGGTACCCTCACTCTCGCGCCCCACTGACCACAGGTAATCCCCTAAATGGCAACTCGATCCTCGCAAGCGTGGCTATCGACCGTCGTCGCAAGCATGGAAAATCCTTCGCTTGAATCCCCCCTCGGCGAACCGATGCCGGCATTTCCTTCCGCGGACCTGCAACTGCTGACGACGGGACAGGCCGGCGAGGCGACGCTCAAGCCGGCCGCCGCCTTCCATGGCGATGTCGTGGATTGCTTCGGAGAAGCAGGCAACCGTCTCGGTCCGGATACGAGGATTCTCGACTTCGGCTGCGGATGGGGCCGCATCACGCGCTTCTTCCTCCGCGACGTACCATTGCGGAACCTGCACGGGGTGGATGTCGATCCCGACTTCGTCCGTGTCTGCCGAGATACTTTCGGCTCGGACCGGTTCGTTACCTGCGACAGCGGGCCACCACTCGACTATCCGGATGCGGAATTCGACATCGTTTTCGCGTTTTCCGTGTTCTCCCACCTGTCCGAACGTATTTCGCTCGAATGGGTGCGCGAGTTCGCGCGCCTGATTCGTCCGGGCGGCCTTCTCGCGTTCACGACGCGCAACGAAGCGTTCCTGGACGTGTGCCGGAACCTGGACCGCGACGGAACCGAGCTGAGCCAGCACCATCGCGTGCTCGCCAACCTGTTCGAGGATTGGGATGCCGCGCGCGGCGCGCTGCGCCGCGGCGAGTTCCTGCACGTCGGGGTGAGCGGCGGCGGCAATCGCGACGCGTCGTTCTACGGCGAGTCGTTCATTCCGCGCAGCTATGTCGAACGGGTCTACGGCGAGTGGTTCGAGGTCGTGCATTGCGCGCCGGACGGCGTCGCGCGAGACGGCGGAAACTACGAACAGACCGGCTTCTTCCTGAAGCGCCGCTGACATCGCTGGCGTCCGAATCTCCCGCGAGGACACCATGTTCCATTGGTTCGATCGCCAGGACGAGTTCATGGCCGCGGTCCGCGGTTTCGATGCGTATCGCATCGCCGCGGAGGCATGGATCGAAGCGCGCGAGGCGGTCGACGGATACTGCGGCACATGCGCGCGAATGACCTCGTTCGCGGTGACGGTCGGCGGCTACTACGGTCCGCATCCGAATCTTCGCGAGGCGATGAAGTGTCCCGGGTGCAACCTGTCCAACCGCAATCGACTGTTGCACGAGGCGCTCCGCTTGCAGACGGAGCGCTGCGAAACACCGCGCATCGCGCTGCTGGAGCGCACGACGCCGCTGTTCGGTGCTCTGCAACGCGAGTTCCCGGCGATCATCGGGTCCGAGTATCTCGGCGAAGGCAAGGTTTCCGGCAGCATCCACGCCCTGCACGGTCTCGAGGTGCGTCACGAGTCCATCACCGACCTGTCGTTCGACGCCGCATCGCTGGATTTCCTGCTGCACTGCGATGTGTTGGAGCATGTGCATGACTATCGCCTCGCATTGCGCGAAGCCGCACGTGTGCTCGATCCGGTCGGCGGGACCATGCTGTGCACGGTTCCGTTCTTCATGACCCGCATCGAGGAGCGCGAACTCGCGCGACCGCGGGCGGATGGGACAATCGAGTTCTTCGGCCCGCCCGAATACCATGGAGACGGTTTGCGTCCCGAGGGCATCCTGACCTGGCACCATTTTGGCTGGAAGCTGCTGGACGATGTGATCGAAGCCGGATTTGCTAGCGCACAGATCGGCCTTGCCTACGACCCGTTCCGCGGCTACACGACCAACAACCATCCCACCTTCGATTACGGGTTGATGCATCCGCTGGTGTTGCGCGCAGACCGCTGATCCGCGGCATCGAGTTGGTAGAGCGCAGCTTGCTGCGCTTGGATGCAATGCGGCGTATGGGCAGGCGCAGCAAGCTGCGCTCTACGAAAGCCGCGATGCAGCGTGGACTCTGGGCCGGAGCCTCGCGAACTGCCGCTGTGCCTCGTAGCCAACACGGAGCCGTCATTCCCGCGACAGCCGAGGCCGGCAATACATCGATTTCTGCGATACTCAGTAAATCTGGATCCCGGCCACGGATCGAGTCCGGGGTGACGTTCTTTCGCCGGGCATGACGATGCCTTGACTCAGATACTTCTCAAGCGACCGGTGTGCCAGTATCGCGACTCGACTCCGCAAACCCGTATTCCTCATCCAGCGGCGCGGCCGCCGTATCCGGCGACGCGGTGGAAGCAAGATACAAGCCGGCCTCGCGTACCGACAAGCCGAGGATGCGCTCGATCGCGTGGGGCATCGTACCGTCCAGTTGTCCTCGCTCGGGCTCGAACTCGGCCTCATCGAGATGGGTGTCGAGCAACGGCCGCAATGCATCGACGCGCGACCAGAACATCGAGCCGGCCGGGAATACCTCGT
>CAYWZC010000103.1:0-9150 GCA_964462745.1 uncultured Rhodanobacteraceae bacterium | reverse complement strand
ACGCCGAGTCGCCGCACGCGGCGCATGACGTCGGCGAGGTGTTTGCGGTTGCGCACCTCGATGGTAAACAAGAGGGATGCGCTGGTCGTGTCGCGTTCGCGGTATTCGACGTTCTCGATGTTGGAGGCCTGGTCCGCAATCGCGGCGGCGACCTGGGCGAGCACGCCAGGCCGGTTCGAAACGCCGATGCGCAGTTCGACCTTGTAGTCGCCGCTCACGTTGGCGTCCCAGCCGATCTCGAGGCAGCGCTCGGGGGACTTGCGGAAATCCGGCACGTTCGGACATTCGAGCCGATGCACGACGATGCCCTTGCCCGAGGACAGGTAACCCATGATCTCGTCGCCCGGCAGCGGATGGCAGCAATTGCCGAAACTCAGCACGCCGCGTTCGGCGCCGGTGATCAGGATCTTCTCGTGGCTGCGCGGGCGCGCCGCGGCGTTTTGCCGGTGCGCGAGCAGGTGGTCGGCGACCTGGTCCGGCATGCGGTTGCCGAGCGCGATGTCGGCGAGCAGGTCCTCGAGTCGCGGGTACTTGCTCTTCGCGAGATAGCGGTCGAGCACCTTGCGCGGGATCGCATCGAGACTCACGCCGAGGTTGTCGAGCGCACGATCGAGCATGCGGTGGCCGAAGTCGACCGCATCCTCGTGTTGCAGGCGCTTGAGGTGATGACGGATCGCGGTGCGTGCCTTGCCCGAGACGACCCATTCGAGCCATTGCGGGGTCGGGGCGGCTGAAGGCGCGGTGACGATTTCCACGGTCTGGCCGCTGCCGAGCCGCGTGCGCAGCGGCACCAGCTTGCCATCGACGCGTGCCGCGACCGCATGATCGCCGACGTCGGTATGCACGGCGTACCCGAAGTCGAGCGCCGAGGCATGATTGGGCAAGGCGAGGATGCGACCTTGCGGCGTGAACAGATAGACCTCGTCCGGAAACAGGTCGACCTTGACGTTCTCGAGGAATTCCAGCGAGGAAGGCGTCTCGTTCTGCCGGTCGACGAGTCCGGACAGCCATTCCCGCGCGCGCGATTGCGCATTGTTGGCCGGCCCCTCCTCGGTCTTGTAGGCCCAGTGCGCGGCGATGCCGCGTTCCGCGATCGCCTCCATGTCCTCGGTGCGGATCTGGATCTCGATCGGCGCACTGAACGGCCCGAACAGGACCGTATGTAGCGACTGGTATCCGTTCGCCTTCGGGATTGCGATGAAATCCTTGAAGCGGCCTTCGAGCGGCTTGTACAGGCCATGCACGGAGCCGAGTGCCTGGTAACAGCGCATCACGTCGGAAACGACGATGCGGAACCCGTACACGTCCATGACGTCCGCGAACGAGCGGCCCTCGCGCTTCATCTTGCGGTAGATGCTGTACGGCGATTTGATCCGGCTGACGATGCGATGCGGGATCTGGTCGGCCTCGAGTCGTTCGTCGAGCGCGGACTCGATGCGACTCATCGCCTCGCGCCGGTTGCCGAGCACGGTGCGGATGCGTGCCGAAATCAGCCGATGCCGGTTCGGGTGCAGCGCGCGGAAACCGAGTTCCTGCAACTCGCCCTTGAACCGGTTCATGCCGAGCCGTTGCGCGATCGGCGCGTAGATATCGAGCGTTTCGCGCGCGATGCGGCGGCGTGCCTCCGGCTCCATCGCACCGAGCGTGCGCATGTTGTGCAGGCGATCGGCGAGCTTGATCAGGATCACGCGCAGGTCGCGCGCCATCGCGAGCAGCATCTTGCGGAAACTTTCCGCCGCGGCTTCCTGGCGGCTGCGGAAGCGGACGCGGTCGAGCTTGGTGACGCCATCGACGAGGGCCATCACCGCGGGGCCGAACTCCGCTTCGATCTGCTCCGCGGCGAGTCCGGTGTCTTCGAGGGTATCGTGCAGGATCGCCGCGATCAGCGATTCGGGATCGAGGCGCAGTTCGGCGAGGATCGCGGCGACCGCGAGCGGATGGGTGATGTAGGGCTCGCCGCTCTTGCGCGTCTGGCCCTCATGCGCCTGCGCGCCGACCTCGTATGCACGCCGGACGCGCGCAATCTGTTCCGGCGCAAGGTACTCGGCAAGCTGTTGCTCCAGCGCGCGCAACACGGCCGGCGGTCGGGCCGCCCGGGACAGCCTGGATGTCAGGGCCGCGCGCATCGGGGATGCATCGCGCCGGCTCAGACCGACGCGTGCCTACATCGGGTGGTCACAGGTCGTCGCCGCCCTTGAGATCGTCGTCGACTTCGGCGGCGGCCCATTCGAGCGCTTCGCGCTCGGCGCGTTCGCGCTCGGCGCGGTCGATCGCGTCGATCATCGCGGTGTCGACCTTTTCTTCGGCGATTTCGCGCAACGCGATCACGGTCGGCTTGTCGTTCTCTGCATCCAGCGTCGGTTCGGCACCCTTCGCGACCTGGCGCGCACGCTTGGTCGCCATGAGCACCAGCTCGAAGCGGTTGTCGACTACCTTGAGGCAGTCTTCCACGGTAATCCGTGCCATCAGAATTTCTCCAGGAAAATCAAAACAATTTCAGTTTGTTAGCTGGGCTCATTGTACGGTTCGCGGGACCTGCCGCGCAATCGCGGCGCTGGCCGGGCTGCGCGAACCCACTGCCGGAACCGAATCTGACGCGCGAGGCATGCAAAAATCGCCCGGCTCGCGTAGCCTTGCGTTCACAAACAACAAACCCCACCGTAAACGGACTCTACGGCTGGTCATCACCTGCGCCCCGGAAATCCCGCACCGATGCCTCGTCTATCCATCCGCCCGCCATTGCGCGGCGGCCTCGTCGCCCTGATCGCCGTCGTGCTGGCCGGCTGCGCGATCGCGAAGCCGCGCACCGACGATCCGTGGGAGCCGTTCAACCGCAAGATGTACGCGTTCAACGACGCGCTCGACCGGAGCGTGATCCGCCCGATCGCGGTCGGCTACCGCAAGGTCACGACCCCCAACAGCCGTCGCCTGATCAGCAACTTCTTCGCCAACGTGCGCATGCCGATCACGATCGCGAACGACGTGTTGCAGGGCGAGCCGGGCGCCGCGCTGCGCGACACCGCGCGGTTCGCCGTCAACACCACGCTCGGATTGGCCGGTCTGTTCGATCCGGCCAGCCAGATGCATCTGCCGCTCAACGAAACCGATTTCGGCGTGACCCTGGCCAAGTGGGGGCTGCCGGAAGGTCCGTACGTGGTGGTGCCGTTCGTCGGTTCGACCACGATGCGCGATGTCTGGCGGCTTCCGGTCGACAGCCAGTTCTTCGATCCGCTGGCCGCCTACGGTCGCCATCACGACCACGAATTGAAGGCGCAGTACCTGCCGAGTTTCCTGTATCTGGTGACCCTGCGCGCGCGCGGCATCGAGGCGGAGAACCTGCTCGAAGGCGTCTACGATCCCTACATCTTCTACCGCGACGCATACCGCCAGCAGCGCCTCTACGAGATCTACGACGGCCAGCCGCCGGCCGAGGTGCTCGAGCAGATGCAGGGGCTGGACGACATCGACGTCGACCAGCTGCTCGAGGAACAGCGCGAGTACGAACGCGGGCAGGACGGGGGCGGCGGCTGAGGCATCCCGGAAATTGGCCGGACGAATCGCCAGGACGGCGCTTCTCTTTACCCCGTAGAGCGGAGCTCGCTCCGCTGCTCCTCGCGCTTCTGCGCCAGCCGGCAACGTAGCCCGCGTAAGCGAAGCGCACCCGGGGAAACAATCTGCGCGGCATCGCCCCTGCGTGGCCCGCGGGTGCGGTGGCCTTGCCCGAGCCACATGCCGGTCAGGAATCGGATTTCAGCGCGGCCCGTCGAGCAGCTCCGTCGCATCCGCAAGGCGCGCGAGCGCGCCGAGGTCGTCCGGCATGTTCACGTAGCGCAGGTGGGCGCCGTTGCGCCGCGCATGCGCGGACCACGCGAGCAGGATCGCGAGCGTCGCGCTGTCGGCGCCATCGATACCGGCGAGATCCACCGTGGCGACCGTGCCGCGCGCCGCACCCGCCACCACGCGATCCGCGTCGCGCAACGCGGCGACCGGAGTCGTGAAACCCAGGCTGCCGGAAACCCGTACGCGGTCCGGCGCGGCGTCGATCGCGAGTTCGCTCACGAACCGCCCTTCTGGTCCGTTTCCATGGTTTCGAGCGCCTTCTCGCCCTGGGTCTCGAGGCGCGTGATCAGCGAGTCGAGGTCGGACTTCGCGATTTCCGCCGCGACCTGGTTGCGATAATTGGTGATGTAGGAAATGCCCTCGATGATGACGTCGTAGGCCTTCCACTCGCCCTGCTTGGTCTTGCGGAACGCGTAATCCACCGGCAGCAGCTTGCCGTCGTCGAGCACGACCTGGGTGCGCACGATGGTCTTGCGGTCGTTGGTCTCGCCCTTGAACGGCAGCACCTTGACCCGGCCGCGCGTGTAATTGAGGAGGCCCTCCGCATAGCGGTGCGCGATCGAGTTGTAGAACGCCTTCGCGAACCGCGCGCGCTGCGCCGGTGTCGCGTCACGCGCATTGCGGCCGAGCACGAGGATCGACGCGTAGTCGATGTCGAAGTGCGGCAGCAGGATGCCGTCGATGACCTGGATCAGCTTGTCGCGATTGCCCTGCAGTTCGGCCTTGTGGCCCTCGATCGCGTCGCCGAGATCGTCGGCGATGCCCTGCACGACCTGGTCGGGCGTGGTTTCCGCAACCGCAGCGGCTGCGAACGACAGACCGAACACGATCGCGGCAAGCACGAAAACGGAACGCAGCATGACGGGTCTCCTCATCGGATCTTCCTTGGGGTTCAGGGGTCGGTTTCGTCGGCGGGCGCCTTGTCCGGACCACCACCGACGAGGAACTTGCCGATCAGGTCCTCGAGTTGCAGGGACGACTGGGTCAGCACGAATTCGTCGCCTTCGGCGAGCATGTCCGGCGAGCCGCCGGGCTGGATCGCAACGTACTGGTCGCCGAGTAAACCGCTGGTGAATATGGCCGCGGCCGAATCCTCGGGAATGTCCTGGTACCGCTTGTCGATCGACAGCTCGACGATCGCGTCGAGGCGTTCCTTGTCCACCGTGATCGATTGCACGCTGCCGATGCGCACGCCCGCGATCTTGACCGGTGCGCGCAGCTTGAGCTGGCCGATGTTGGTGAAACGCGCCATCACCGTGTAGCTCTCGCCCTGCTGGAAATTCGCGATCGACGTGGTCTGCGTCGCGAGGTAACCGAGTGCGGCGAAGCCGAGCAGGATGAACAGGCCGGTGCCAATCTGGTAGGAGCGTCGTTGGGTCATGTTGCCGGTTCCAAAAAAGTGCCAAGCGTAGAAGCCTTTACCACGAAGAACACGAAGAACACGAAGAACACGAAGAGTAAAGAGTTGAATGGCCTTTCCTTCGTGTTCTTCGTGTTCTTCGTGGTTCGATCTCTTGCACTACTCCTCGCGCCTACATCAGGAACGCGGTGAGCACGAAATCGAGCGCCAGCACGACGATCGACGAGAACACGACGGTGCGGGTCGTCGCATACGCGACGCCTTCGCTGGTCGGCGGCGTGGTGTAGCCCTGGAACGTCGCGATCAGCGCGATGACCGCGCCGAACGCGAAGCTCTTCCAGACACCGTTGACGACGTCGGTCCACACGTCCACGCTCGATGTCATGTTCGACCAGAAGGTGCCGTTGTCGAGCCCGAGCCAGGACACGCCGACCAGATGCGCGCCGAGGATGCCGAGCGCGTTGAACACGCAGACGAGCAGCGGCATCGCAATGATCGCGGCGAGGAAACGCGGCGCGACCACGTAGGCGAGCGGATCGACGGCCATCATCTCCATCGCGGAAATCTGGTCAGTCGCGCGCATCAGGCCGATCTCCGCGGTGATCGAGGTACCCGCGCGCCCGGCGAACAGCAGCGCGGTCACGACCGGACCGAGTTCGCGGTACAACGCGAGCGACACCACCGAGCCGAGCGCCGCGGTTCCGCCGAAGATCGACAGCACGTAGTAGAGCTGCAAGCCGAGCACCATGCCGACGAACAGGCCGCAGGTCATGATGATGGTCAGGCTCATCGCGCCGACGAACCAGATCTGGCGGCTGAGTTCGACCAGATGACGCAGGCTCTTCGGCAACGCGGCGAGGATCGCGAACAGGAACAGGCCGCAGGCGCCGACCTGGGCGAGCGCATCGGCAATGCGCGACGGCGGCTTGACGCGTGCGTTCATTGCACCGCTCCCGGAAAGCCGAGGTCGAGCGCGTAGTCGCGCGCCGGATAGTGGAACGGCACCGGCCCGTCCGCCTCGCCGCCGAAGAACTGGCGCGTCCACGGCGAATCGTCGGCCCGCAATTCGGCCGGCGTACCCTGCGCGGCGATCTTGCCCGCCGCGAGCAGGACGATGCGATCCGCGATGCGCTCGATCGCTGCGAACTCGTGCGCGACGAGGATGCTGGTGATGCCGAGCGTGTCGTTGAGCGTGCGGATCAGGGCCAGCACCTGGTTGAGCGCGATCGGATCGAGGCCGACGAACGGCTCGTCATACAGGATCAATTTCGGATCGCGCACGATCGCACGCGCAAGCGCGACGCGCCGCGCCATGCCGCCGGACAGTTCCTCGGGCATGAGTTCGGCCGCACCGCGCAGGCCGACCGCCTGCAACTTGGTCAGCACGATGTTGCGCACGATCTCGTCGGGCAACTTCAGGTGCTGGCGCAACGGAAACGCGACGTTCTCGAACACGCTGAAATCGGTCAGCAGGGCCGAGTTCTGGAAAAGGAAACCGATGTGCTCGCGCAGGTCGAACAGCGCCTCGCGGCCGAGCCGGGCCACGTCCGCGCCGTCGACGCGGATCTCGCCCGCATCCGGCATCGTCTGCCCGGTCAGGTGGCGCAACAGGGTCGTCTTGCCGGTACCGCTCGGACCCATGATCGCGGTGATGCTGCCGCGCGGGATGTCGAGATCGATCCCGTCGAAAATCACCTTGCCGTTCAACACGGTGCGCAAGCCGCGGATGCAGATCAGGGGTTCCGGCGTTGAATTGGCGACGGGTTCGGTCATCGGAGGGCGAACGAAAGCAGGTGCGACACGGTACCGGAGTGGCGCCGGGACGCCAAGCGGAGACGGGAAACGGGAGACGGGAGACGGAGATGGCTGTCCCGGCCGTCATTTCTCACGCACCCTGCACGCGGTGTACCTGGGTCCCGGGCCATGACGACCGTTTGTGGACCAACGGCCTACCCGACGTGCATCACGTCTCCCGTCTCTCGTCTCCCGTCTCCCCTTCCTCCAGCAACTCCTCGATCAGGGCCTCGTGGCGCGCGCGCTGCAACGGCGCGCGCAGGCGCACGGCGCGCACGATCGCGGCGAGATCGTCGAGCGCGGTCTCGAACACGTCGTTGACGATGACGTAGTCGAAATCCGTCGCGTGGGAAATCTCCTCGCGCGAATTCGCGAGGCGCCGCGCGATCACCGCCTCGCTGTCCGATGCGCGTGCGCGCAGGCGCCGTTCGAGCTCGGCGCGCGAAGGTGGCAGGATGAAGATGCCGACGCAATCGCGCGGAGCACGCTCGCGTACCTGCGCCGCGCCCTGCCAGTCGATCTCGAGCAACACGTCGCGACCACTCGCGAGCAGCGGTTCGACCGCCGCGCGCGCGGTACCCTTCAGGTCGCCGTGCACGTCGGCGTGTTCGTAGAACGATTCCGCCGCGACCATCCGCTCGAACTCGCCACGCGAAACGAAGTGATAATGCACGCCATCGCGCTCGTCCGGCCGTGGCGCCCGCGAGGTGTAGGAAACCGACAATTCGATGCCCGGCACGCGTTCGAGCAATGCGCGCACCAGGCTCGTCTTGCCTGCACCGGATGGCGCCGCAACGATGAACAGCGTGCCTCTCATGGTCATTCCAGGTTCTGTACCTGCTCGCGCATCTGTTCGATGAGCACCTTGAGTTCGACCGCGGCGCGCGTGGTGCGCGGGTCGGCGGCCTTGGAGCCGAGCGTGTTGGCCTCGCGATTGAATTCCTGCATGAGGAAATCGAGGCGCCGGCCGACCGTCTCGTCCGCGTCGAGCACGCGGCGCGCCTCGGCGACGTGGGCGACGAGTCGGTCGAGCTCCTCGTCGACGTCCATGCGCGACAGTTGCAACACGATTTCCTGCTCCACTCGGCCGGGATCGAGTGGTTGGCGCAGGTCGGCGATGCGCGCATCGAACCTCGCGCGTAGCGCAGCGCGCACTTCGGGCAGGTGCGCGCGCACGCCGGCAACCAGCGCTTCGATGCCGTCGAGCCGCTCACGCAGGAATCCCGCCAGGCGCTCGCCCTCGCGCTCGCGCGTCGCGACCAGTTCGTCGAGACCGCGATCGAGCAGGTCCAGGGCCGCTGCGCGCAACGACGCCGCGTCGGTCTCGCGTTCCGCGAGCACGCCCGGCCAGTTCAGCACCGAGACGAAATCGACGTGCAGGCCCGGCATCCGGTTGGTCATCGCATGCGCGGCACCCGCGAGACGCCCGAGCACGTCCTCGTCGAGTTGCAGGGCGGTATGGCGCGCGGTCGGCCGATAGCGTACGGAAAGATCGACCTTGCCCCGTGCAAGGCGCGCGGCGACCCGCTCGCGGATCACGGCTTCGAGCTGGCGCAGGTCGTCGGGCAGGCGCAGGCCGAGTTCCAGGTAGCGATGGTTGACCGAGCGCAGCTCGATGCCGAGCGAGGCATCGTCGGTTTCGGCCTCGACACTCGCGAAGGCGGTCATGCTGCGGATCATGCGGAGCGACTCCGGAACGGAACACGGAGTATGCCACGCATGCGTGAAGCGCCGGCCTCGCTCCGCACGGTTGGCGCACGACAAAGGAACACGCAGGCTGCATGAGCGGCCCAACCGCCTCGAGTCGGGCAGGCAGGGCCGGCGCACGCGCCCTGCGCGAGCACCCACGACGTGACCTTGCGCAATGTCGGGTAAACTTGCCGGCCGCCCACGAGTGTGCCGGCCCATGTCCACGAGTCTTCGCCCCAGCGGCCGCCGCGCGGATGAACTGCGCACGGTAGCAATCCAGCGCCATTTCACCCACCACGCCGAGGGCTCGGTGCTGGTCGGCTTCGGCGCGACCCGCGTGCTGTGCACCGCGAGCGTCGAGGATCGCGTGCCGCCGTTCCTGCGCGGCAAGGGCGAAGGCTGGGTCACGGCGGAGTACGGCATGCTGCCGCGCGCGACCAACGAACGCACCCAACGCGAAGCCGCAC
>CAYWZC010000102.1:4803-9251 GCA_964462745.1 uncultured Rhodanobacteraceae bacterium | reverse complement strand
GCCTACGCCGATACCCTGACCGCCGAGCGCGTGCGCCGCGTGATCAACGGCTACGACTACACCGGCGCCCAGCGCGAGGAGCTGCTGCGTGAAAAGGTCACGTTCTCGAAGTTGAAGCAGGCCAACAAGCTGCTGGAGCAGGTGGCGCTGCTGGAAAAACAGAACGAGGCCCGCTTCGACAAGGTCAAGTCCACGATGAAGGACGGCGAGCTGATCGTCACTGGCGAGAAGGCGGTAGCAAAACGCACGGAAGGCCTCGGCGGTGGCTTCACCTACTGCACCCTCGGCGACAAGCTGGAGCTGGACGATCTGCTGGCCGGCAAGTCGCTGCCGTCGTTTGAGGCCTTCGGCGGCTACCTGTTCCACACCGCGACCGGTCAGCCGCTCGACCCGGCCAAGGTGCGCGAAGCCGACGGCTATCTCGGCGAAAGTGCGCGGTACCACGTCTGGCTGGTGTATCGCCCGGAACTGGACTACCTGAAATCCCGCGATGCGGCGCTGACCCTGTCGCTGGCCGAGCAGATCGCGGCAATGGCGAAGGACAAGCCGCACCTGGTGTTCGCACCCGCCCGCTTCGTGCCGCAGAAGAAGCTGCTTGAGCTGGGGGTGGAGCACGCGCCGCTGCCGTATGCGCTGTACCGCATCGAGAAGAGCTGAACGCGCATGCTGGTGCTGATCGACGAAAGCGGCGATCCCGGCTTCAAGCTGGTACGCGGCTCATCGTCCCACTTCGTGATCGCTATGGTGGTTTTCGATGATTTCGCGGAAGCCGAGCGCACCAGTGTGGCGGTTGCCGAGCTGCGCGGGCGGCTGGGACTGAAGACCGAGTTCAAGTTCTCCAAGTGCCACGACGACATCAAGGATGCGTTCTTCGATTGCGTGCAGGGCTGCCGGTTCAGCGTACGGGCCTTGGTGGTGAACAAGTCGGCGATTTACAGCGAGACCCTGCGCGAGCGCAAGGACCGGTTCTACAACTTCTTCGTCCGGCAGCTGCTGGCGCACGACAACGGTGTGCTGGCTTGCGCGAGGATCAAGATCGACGGCAGCGGCGATCGTGCGTTCAAGAAGGAACTGAGCGCGTACCTGCGGCGGCAGCTGCAGCAGGGACAACTGCACAGCGTCCGATTTGCCGAGTCGCATCGCGACAACCTGATCCAGCTGGCCGACATGGCATCCGGCGCGATCTTCCGCTCGTATCGGTCCGGGGACCGCAAGCACGCGGACCGCTGGCGGCAGGTGTTAGCGCGGGCGGGCAGGCTGGGGGACGTATGGGACTTCCGTTGACCCAAAAGACGAAGGGAGCGACATGGTCGCTCCCTTGTCCGCACCTTCGGCCTAGCCTGGCGATCGCCCGGCAAGCACACCATACGGAGACGGTTCGGTCCGAAGGGGCTGGGTGCCGGGCATTCTACGGAATTCCGGAACGCTTGCAAGCAGGGCCGGGGCGACGCCGACCTGTCGTTCAGCTGATGGACATTACATGAAATTCAAGGGCTTCCAAGAGGCCGTGCTGGCACGGCTCAGCAAATATCTGACTGCGCTATCGGAGCAGGCGGCCAGGTCGGCCAAGCAGGTGGCGCTGGCGGCTGAGCATCCTGATGCAGGCATACAGGTGGCTGACTTCACGGCAAATGCCTGGGAAACCATGCGCGCTGCCGGAGAACTGCCAACGGCCCGGCAGTCCGTTCCGTTCAGCCCGCGCACCAGCGGAGCAGGCCAACCGGTACCCAGTATCTGCCTGAAGGTACCGACCGGCGGCGGCAAGACGCTGCTGGCTGCCGCCAGCGTGTCCCGCATTCTCGACAAATGGCAGGGTCGGAGAACGGGCTTCGTGTTGTGGGTCTGCCCCAACGAAGCCATCTACTCGCAGACCCGCAGGGCGCTGCGGGATCGGGAGCACCCCTATCGCCACATGCTCGACCAGGCCAGCGGTGGACGCACCCGGATTCTGGAGAAGGATGACCCGCTCAGCCGCGCCGACGTGGACGGCAACCTCTGCGTGATGCTGTTGATGCTGCAGTCGGCCAATCGCGAGACCAAGGAGTCGCTGCGCCTGTTCCGCGACCGCGGCAACGTGCACGGGTTCTTCCCGGCCGCCGATGACCGTGATGGTCACGCCTGCTGGTTGCAAGATGTTCCGAATCTGGATCACTACAGCGACGTCACCATGCATTGGCATGTGGTCAAGGATTCGCTGGGCAATGCGCTTCGTGCGATTCGGCCCATCGTGGTGCTCGACGAGGGCCACAAGGGATATTCGAAGCTGGCGATGGACACCCTGTACGGCTTCAACCCGAGTTTCGTCCTGGAGCTGTCCGCGACACCGGCGGACCGGCCAAAGGACTCCCCGCCGGTGTACAGCAACTGGTTGTGCGACGTGCGTGGTACCGACCTCGATGCCGAGGACATGATCAAGCTGCCGATCAACGTGGCGGTGAAGGCCGGCAAGGACTGGCGCGCCTGCCTGCGCGAGTCGCTGGCGCAGCTGGACGCCCTGCAGGCTGAAGCCGAACGTCTGCACGCGGATTGCGCGCGCTACATCCGCCCGATCTGCCTGGTGCAGGTGGAGCGGACCGGCAAGGACCAACGTGACGGTGCCCACGTCCACAGCGAAGACGCATTCGACTACCTGCTGACCCTGGGATTGCGCGAGGATCAGATTGCCATCAAGAGCGCCGAGCGCGACGACCTCAAGGGGCCGGAGCGACAGGACCTGACCAGCCCCACCAATTCGGTGCGCTTCATCATCACCAAGTCTGCTCTGCAGGAGGGCTGGGACTGCCCTTTCGCCTACGTTCTGTGTTCGCTGGCGTCTGTCAGCAGCAAGGGCGCGATGACCCAGCTCATCGGCCGCATCCTGCGCCAGCCGGATACCGAGAAGACCGGCATCGCTTCGCTCGACGAGTGTTACGTGCTGTGTGTTCACAGCAAGACGAAGGACGTGATCGCGGCGATCAAGAACGGCCTGGAGCAGGACGGCATGGGAGACCTGGCTACGCAGGTCAAAACCGGGGACGGAAGCGATGGCAACGACGCCACCGCAATGAAACGGCGCAAGGGCATGGAGTCGCTACGCATCTTCCTGCCACTGGTGCGTTGGGTCGAGGAGGGCCGGGTGCGGGACCTGGATTACGAGATGGATCTGCTGTGGCGTACCGATCCGCTGGCCATCGATATGGCGCCGTTGGCGAAGCGGTTGGCGACCGGGGATTCGGAGGCTGCATCCCAGTTCATGCGGATCGGCCTTGCAGGTGGCCAGCAGCTGCTGCAAGTGCAGGATCGCGACAGTGTTGCAGAATCACCCGGGTTCGATCCCGTGCACGCGTGCCGGGCCATCAGCGACCTGGTGCCCAATGCGTGGCAAGCGAGGGTGCTGGTGGACATGCTGTTGATCGAGCTGGTTGGCGCCGGCGTGGACGAGGCTGAGATCGGCGAACGCGCTGGACTGATCATCGACCAGTTGCGACTGCACTTGGAGAGCGCGCTGGACGTCATGGCCGAGGCGGTCTTCCGCGACGAGATCGCGGCGGGCCACGTGCAGTTCAGCCTGCACACCGACGGACGCAACTACCAGGTGCCTGACACGTTCGACGCCATGCTCGCCAAGCCGCTGCGTGGCTTGGTGCGAGACGAGGGCATGCAGGTTGAAAAAAGCTTGTTCGTGCCGGCGACGGAGGACGGGCTCAACGGCCTGGAACGCAACGTGGCTTGCTACGTGGATGGCAAGGCTGCGACCCACTGGTGGTTCCGCAACGTGGCGCGCAGCCAGTACGGGCTGCAAGGGTGGCGCAAGCACAAGGTCTACCCGGACCTTGTGGTTGCCGTGCGCCAGGGGGGCGCCAATGAGCGGGTGCTGGTGTTGGAGACCAAGGGCCAACACCTCGACAATCCTGATTCCCGCTACAAGCGAGACCTGCTCGACCTGCTGAGCGTGAGCTACAGCGGGCAGGTCGTTGGCGATATGGCGCTCGACCTCGGAGACGATCGAGCACTGCACTGCGAGCTGGTGCTGGAGAACGATTGGCAGGTGCGGTTGGCGGCCCTGATAAAGTGAGGCGGCCGGTTGGGCGAGGGAGTGCTGGTGGTCTTCCATGGATAGCCAATCCCCAGCCCCCAAGGTCGCACGCCCTCGGCTGAACACGAGCCGGTGCCAATTGCGGACGGTCAGAGGCTCCGGTATCCTGTCACCAACACACCCGCCACGCTTAGCCCTGCCTCGGCAGGTGATGCGCATAACTGGCGGGTTTTTGTTGCCTGAAGGATGCACTACACCAAGCCGACCCTGACCTTCGAGGAGCAAATGGACTTGCTGCGCGGCCTGGCCATTCCCGATGCCGAGCCACGGATGGCCGGGCCGGCACGCGGCACCATGGATGGTTGGATACGGGAGCGAGTACGGGCCTATAGCTCAATCGGTTAGAGCAGGGGACTCATAATCCCTTGGTTCC
>CAYWZC010000102.1:0-4703 GCA_964462745.1 uncultured Rhodanobacteraceae bacterium | reverse complement strand
GTACGGGCCTATAGCTCAATCGGTTAGAGCAGGGGACTCATAATCCCTTGGTTCCAGGTTCGAGTCCTGGTGGGCCCACCACCCCCCGCATTCAGCGACCTCCGGAACCCGCATCACCCCCCATCTGCGCTACGCTATGCCCAGGGACGAGGTGCGCCTCATGCACAGTGCAGCCTGCAACGCATTCCTGGCCGATCTCGATGCGCGGCTTGCGGCGCTCGATCCGCAGCTCGATGCGGCGCGGACGCCGGCCGATGTCGCGTGGGCGTTGTGCGAGTTCAGTGCGACCGAGCTCGGCCTGGTCGATGTCGTCGCGTATCTCGTCGGCGCGGACGGCCTGCTCGCGCAGGAGGCGGGCTGGGGACCGAAGCGGGCCGCGGACCAGTTGCTGGAATCGAAGATCCATCTCGCGGTCGGCCAGGGCATCGTCGGCGCCTGTGCCGAGCGACGGGCGCCGATCCGCGTGAACGATACATACGGGGATCCGCGCTACGTGGCGGATGTCGCGTCCAATCGCTCCGAACTCGCGGTGCCGATCCGCCATGCCGACGAACTGCTCGGCGTGCTCGACAGCGAACATCCCGATGTCGGCTTCTACGGCGAAGCCCACGAGCATGCATTGCTCGCGATCGCCGATCGCGGCGCCGTGCGCCTGGTCGAGATGCGCGGCGACGCATGAATCGCCCGGCGGATTCCGTGCCGCCGGCCGCGCTCGCTGCTACAGCGAACGCAGGAACGCGACCAGATCGCTTACCTCCCGTTGGGTGAGGCCGATGTTGAAACGCAGGTCGTAGAAGTCGACCGCCGCCTCGAGCGACGCGGCGGACCCGTTGTGGAAGTACGGCGCGCGGCCCGCGAGCCCGCGCAGGATCGGCCCCTTGAACTTGCCGATGTCGTCCCACTTGCCGGTCAGCAGGGCGAGTCCCGGGTCCGTGGTCTGCACGGTTTCGCCGGTGTCGGAGCGGGTGAACGTGTACAGCGGCATGTCGGGCGTGCGCAGCGACGCATCGGTGATGCCGATGTCGAGCGGCATCGCGAGCGAATGGTTGCCGACGTTCGGCGAGTTGTGGCAGGTCGTGCAGGTACCTTCGACTTCGGCCAGGTCGAGCACGTCGTTGAGTCCGCCGACGTCGGTGATCGGGAAGGTGCGCGTGTTGAACAGCATTTCGCCGCGCGCCACCGCCGCGCGCGCGGCCGCTTGCGAGTTGCCGAGCGGGCGGTCATGTTGCCATGCGCCGAACAAGGTCATCGACGCGGGGTCGAATGCGACGCCGGTCGGATCGTCACCGAGTGTGTCGTTGATGCCGATGTGGAAGCGCTGGTTGGCCAGGATGCGCGGGCCGCCGATCGCATCGTCCGCATTCAGGAACCCGGCGCGGTTGTCGCGGATCTGCGCGGTCGTCAGGCCCATTTCGAACTCGACGATCCGTGCGATTTCCTCATCGCTCGGCGGCGTCGTGGCCTGCGCGTGGCCGAGCACGGCACCGCGGGCCTGGTGGCCGAGGCTTGCGACGAGATCCTCGTGGTGGATGCCGGCATCCATCGGCGGCAGCAGCGGCACGCTGGTTTCGCGACCGTCCCACATCACGCCGGTCAGGAACGCAAGGTTGGTGGACGGCAGCGGTCGGCGGAACAGCGACAGCTCGCTGGCGCTT
The DNA here is from genome assembly GCA_964462745.1 of uncultured Rhodanobacteraceae bacterium. Lineage (GTDB taxonomy): Bacteria > Pseudomonadota > Gammaproteobacteria > Xanthomonadales > Rhodanobacteraceae > Dokdonella_A. The sequence goes on along the minus strand of CAYWZC010000102.1, from coordinate 3,048 downwards.
GCGTAGCCGTACGGATCGTCGATCGCGGTCAGCTCGAATTCCGCGTCGGCCGGCATGCCGATGCCGACCCGGATGAGGCCGCGACGGAGCAGCATGTCGTAGGCGACGCGGCGCGCATCGACGGTCGAAACATCGGCGAGCGGCGAGGTTGCGCCGTCCACGACGCGAAAGATCGGATCGGTGCCGTCCGTCGCCTCGAACCGCGCGCTGATCCCCGCGGGCGTGACCGACCACGCCTCTTCCAGGCGATGACAGGTATCGCATGAGCGGCCGTTGCTGCCGAGCGGCTGGAAGAACGGATTGTCCGTATCCAGCGTGCCGCTCGCGGTGAAGGTGCGCAGCAGGCCGCTGGCGTTCGGCGTCGTCAGCGGGTCGCCGCCCTGGGCCGATACCTGGCCTGTCACGAGCAGCAGGGCGAGCGCGATGCCGCGACCCGCCCTGCGGATCGATGCAGGCCCACGGGAACTCGGGAATCGAAAACAACGGTCCTGGTCGTTGCACATGGTATTTCCCCGCCACGGGCCGGAGTGCCCCTGCCAGTGCCGAGAAACGCCGTTCCGTGGGAACCTGCGACAAGGTCGGCCGCGACCGCCGCTGCCGCCGCGACAGCAAGTTCCGGCTCACACATGCAAGGGTTTCGTAGAGCCGAGCTTGCTCGGCTCCAACGGGGCGGACCTGCCGAAGCAGCGGAGCAAGCTCCGCTCCACGAAGCTGGAACCGACCTACGGCGCGGTCGTGCCGGTCGCCGCGGGCCGGTCGAGGATGTGTCGCCACAGCCACCAAAGCAGCAGCAGGGTCGGCACCACGGTCACCGCGCTGAGGAGGAAGAACGTGCTGTAGGACGTCGCTTCGACGAGGAATCCGGACACGCCGCCGACGAACTTGCCGGGCAGGTTCGCGAGCGACACGAGCAGCGCGTACTGGGTCGCGGTGAAGTTGCGGTTCGTGAGCGAGGACATGAACGCGATGAGCACCGTCCCCGCGAAGCCCTGGGCGAGGTTGTCGCTGCTGATCGCGGCATAGAACGCCCAGAGCTGCGACGGGTAGTGGGCCATGAACAGGAACGCGAGGTTGGACAGCGCGACGCCGAGCGCGGCGAGCACCAGCATGCGCCGGAAGCCGAATGCGGCGACGCCGAGACCGCCGAGGAACGCGCCCGCGATACCCATCCACACGCCGTAGATCTTGGACACCGTCGCGATGTCGGCCTTCGTGTAGCCGGTGTCGAGGTAGAACGGCCCGGCCATGACGCCGATCACCTGGTCGGGAAACTTGAACAGGCCGACGAACAGCAGCAGCGCGATGCCGACTGCGAGGCCATTGGTCGAGAAGAAGCTCGTGAACGGCTGCCAGAACGCGCCGAGGAAATCGACGCGGCGCACTACGGTCGTTTCGGGTGCAGCCGGCTCGCGGCACACCAGCGTCGTCACGATCGGGACCAGCATGAGCGCGGCCATGGCGAGATAGGCCACGGTCCAGCCGCGGAACTCGGCGAGGTACAGCGCGCCGGCGCCCGCGATGATGAGGCCGATACGATAGCCGAGCGTGTAGGTCGCCGCGAGCGCGGCCTGCGCCGACTGCGGCGCGATCTCGATGCGGTACGCATCGACCGCCGAATCCTGGGTCGCGCCCGCGAACGACGCGATCAGCACCCACACGACGAGCGCGGTCACGTCCGCGCCGGGCGTGGTCAGCGCGAGCGCGGCGAGGCCGATCGCGACCACGAGCTGGGATGCGAACAGCCACGAACGTCGCCGGCCGAGCCACGCGGTCAGCGGGAACGCGAAGCGGTCGATGAGCGGCGCCCACAGGAACTTCAGCAGGTAGAAGAAGCTCGCGAGACTGATGAGTCCGATGCTGCCGAGATCGAGGCCGACATCGCGCAGGCGCGTGGACAGGGTCATCGATGCGATGAGCAGGAACGGCAGGCCGCTGCCGAAGCCGAGCAGCATCATCGTCAACGCCGACGGTGTCGCGAACGCACGGCGGATGCCGGCCCAGCCCTTGTAGGACACCGGAACCGTCGCGGCGGCGTCCGCGGGCTGCGCGCTCACAATGCGTAATCCACCGCGAAGGGCGCGTGGTCGGAGAATCGTGGCACGGGCGTGATCGCGCACGCGCGCAGCTTGTTGCGCAACGAGGGCGTGACGAGCTGGTAGTCGATGCGCCAGCCGACGTTGTTCGCGCGCGCGGCGCCGCGGTTGCTCCACCAGGTGTAGTCCCGGCCGTCCGGGTGCAGCGCACGGTACGCATCGACCCAGCCGCCGTCGCGGCCCGGCGTGCCGTCGCTGCCGCCGTCCTCGCCGATCATGCCGTTGAGCCACGCGCGCTCGGGCGGCAGGCAGCCGGAGTTCTTCTGGTTGGATTTCCAGTTGCGGATGTCGAGTTCGCTGCGTACGATGTTCCAGTCGCCGCACAGCACGTAATCGCGGCCGCTCGCGAGCCATTCGTCGAGGATCGGCTTCAACCAGTCCATGGCCTCGAACTTGAATCCCTGGCGCAGTTCGCCGGACGAGCCGGACGGGATGTAGAACGACACCACGCTCAGCTTGCCGAAGCGCGCTTCGACGTAGCGGCCCTCGTCGTCGAACGGCGCCCAGCCAAGTGCGGTGCGCACCTCGTCGGGTTCGCGCCGTGCGTAGATCGCGACGCCGCTGTAGCCCTTCTTCGTCGACGCGTCGCGATAGAAGCAATGGTGCGCGTCCGGCCGGAAGCACGGATCGACGAGCTGGTCCTCCTGTGCCTTGGTTTCCTGCAGGCACACGACATCGGCGTCCTGTCCGCCGAGCCAGTCGAAGAAACCCTTGTTCGCGGCGGAACGGATGCCGTTGGCATTGAAGCTGATGATGCGCATGGATGGAGGCGGGATTGGGGATTTGGGATCGGGATTCGGCTGGAGCGAAGCCGGCATGCCGGCGCCGGGGCGTCGATGGTAACAAGGGATGGTTCGTACCGTAGTGCTCGGCATTGCCGCTGGCATTGGGCTACCCTTGTTCCCGATTCCCGATTCCCGATTCCCGATTCCCGATTCCCGATTCCCGATTCCCG
>CAYWZC010000101.1:0-9409 GCA_964462745.1 uncultured Rhodanobacteraceae bacterium | reverse complement strand
TCGAATACGCGACCACGCGCTTGATGTCGTTCTGCACGATGCCGATGAGGCCGGTGAACAGCGCGGTCGTCGCGCCGATCACGAGCACCGTCGACAACGCGACCTCGCTGAGCTCGAACAGCGGCGACATGCGCGCGACCATGAAGATGCCCGCGGTGACCATCGTCGCCGCATGGATCAGCGCCGAGATCGGCGTCGGGCCCTCCATCGAGTCCGGCAGCCACACGTGCAACGGGACTTGCGCGGACTTGCCCATCGCGCCGACGAACAGGCACAGGCACACGATCGTCGATACCTGCCAGGCGTGGCCGGCGAAGATCTCGACCGTCGGCGCGCCCGCGTTCGCACCGAGCGTCCTGACGAAGACGTCCGCGTAATCCAGCGAGCCGTACCAGAACAGTACCCCGGCGATGCCGAGCAGGAAGCCGAAGTCGCCGACCCGGTTGACGAGGAACGCCTTGAGGCTCGCGAACGTCGCAGTCGGCCGCTTGAACCAGAACCCGATCAGGAGGTAGGACACGAGGCCGACCGCTTCCCAGCCGAAGAACAGCTGCAGGAAGTTGTTCGACATGACCAGCATCAGCATCGAGAACGTGAACAGCGCGATGTAGCTGAAGAAGCGCTTGAAACCCGGGTCGTCCGCCATGTAGCCGATCGTGTAGACGTGCACCATCAGCGAAACGAAGGTCACCACGACCATCATCATCGCGGTCAGGCGATCAACGAGGAATCCGACATGCGCGCCGACCCGGCCGATCTCGAACCAGGTGTAGATGTTGTGGTTGAACACGCCGGCGCCGCCCCAGACGAGCTGGTACAACACCCAGAATGACAGCGCGCAACTGATCGCGACGCCGATGATCGCCGCCGCCGCCGCGCCGGCACGGCCAACCTGCCGGCCGAACAGGCCCGCGACGACGGCGCCGAGCAGCGGCGCGAGCACGATGGCGAGGAGCACGTTCTGGTTCAACACGAGCAATGTTCCCTGGTCTGCGACGTCATGCCCGATCAGCCCTTGAGTGAGTCGATTTCGCCGACATTGATCGTTGCGCGGTTGCGGAACAGCACCACGACGATCGCAAGCCCGATCGCGGTTTCCGCTGCCGCCACGGTAAGGATGAAGAACACGAATACCTGGCCTGCCGCGTCACCGAGGTAGCGCGAAAACGCGATGAAATTGGTGTTCACCGCAAGCAACATGAGTTCGATCGCCATCAGCAGGGTGATGACGTTCTTCCGGTTGATGAACATCCCGGCGACCGCGATGCAGAACAGCACCGCGCCGAAGACGAGGTAATGGGCCAGCGTGATCATCGGTTCGCATCCTGGCCGCGCTCGGCGGGCATGTTGACGAGGCGCACGCGGTCACCCGGCCTGACCATCACCTGGCGCGCGGGATTCTGCATCTTGACCCCCGCGCGACGCCGCATCGCGAGCGGGATCGCGGAGATCAACGCGACCGTGAGGATCAGCGCGGCGATCTCGAACGGCAGCAGGAAACGGCTGAACAGGTTGGTCGCGAGCCATTCGGTATTCGACATGCCGGCGGCCAGCGCAGGATCCGGCGTCGGCGCGACGCGCATCGCGCGCACGCCGATCAGGGCCAGCATCTCCACCAGCATCACGGCCGCGACCACGACCCCGATCGGCAGGTAGCGCGCAAATCCCTCGCGCAACGGTGCCAGATCCACGTCGATCATCATGACGACGAACAGGAACAGCACCATGACCGCACCGACGTACACCAGGACCAGCGCGATCGCGAGGAACTCCGCATCGGCGAGCAGCCACATGCACGCGGTCGAGAAGAACGTCAGCACCAGGCACAGGACCGAATGCACGGGCGTCTTCAGCGCGACGACGCACAGTGCGGCAAGCACCGCAACCGCGCCGAATGCGTAGAAGCAGACCAGTTCGAATGTCATGCGGGCTTCGCTCCATCGGTGAACCGGCGCATCAACCGGGCCAGGCGCACGTTGTGATCGGCTTTGCTCATCGGTACGGCGCATCCGTGGCTCGCGCGGCGGCTATCTCGTTCTCGAAACGGTCGCCCAGCGCGAGCAGTTGCTGCTTGTTGACGACGTTCTCGCCGCGATTCTCGAAATGGTATTCGAGGACATGCGTCTCCACGATCGAATCGACCGGGCAGCTTTCCTCGCAGAACCCGCAATAGATGCACTTGAAGAGGTCGATGTCGTAGCGCGTCGTGCGGCGCGTGCCGTCCTCGCGCTGGTGCGAGTCGATGGTGATCGCGAGCGCCGGGCATACCGCCTCGCACAACTTGCACGCGATGCAGCGTTCCTCGCCGTTCGGGTAACGGCGCAGCGCATGCAGGCCGCGGAACCGATGCGAACGCGGAATCTTCTCTTCCGGATAGCGCATCGTGTACTTGGGCCGGAACAGGTACTTGAGCGTCAGCCACAGGCCGGCGAACAACTCGAGCAGGAACAGGCTGCGGATGTAACTGATGATGCGATTCATCGGCTCACGCTCCTGCCCCGACCCAGCCGAAGTACTTCATGCAACCGGCGACGAACACCCAGACGATCGTGATCGGGATGAACACCTTCCAGCCGAGCCGCATGATCTGGTCGTAACGATAACGCGGGAACGTCGCGCGGAACCACAGGTAACCGGTCGCGAACACGAACACCTTTGCGACCAGCCACCACCAGCCCGGCGCGCCGAGCAGCGGCCACGATTCCGGGAACGGTGACAACCAGCCGCCGAGGAACAGGATCGGGGCGAGGAACGACACCAGGATCATGTTCGCGTATTCGGCGAGGAAGAAGATCGCGAACGCCGCGCCCGAGTATTCGACATGGAAGCCGGCGACGATCTCCGACTCGCCTTCGGCGACATCGAACGGCGCGCGATTGGTTTCGGCCACGCCGGACACGAAGTAGATCACGAACATCGGCAGCAGCGGCAGCCAGAACCAGTCGAGCAAGCCGGCGTTGCCCGCCTGCGCGTGCACGATGTCGGTGAAGTTCAGGCTGCCGGCGAGGATCAGCACGCTGACCAGGGCGAAGCCCATCGAGATTTCATACGAAACGGTCTGCGCCGCGGCGCGCATCGCGCCGAGCATCGCGTAGCGCGAATTGGACGCCCAGCCGGCGATGATGATGCCGTACACGCCCATCGAGGTCATCGCGAACAGGAACAGGAGGCCCGCGTTCGCGTTCGACCAGACCACGCCTTCGTCGAACGGAATCACCGCCCACGCCGCGAAGGCGGGCACCAGGGCCCACAGCGGCGCGAGGAAGAACAGGCCCTTGTTCGCATTGGCCGGCAGCAGGACTTCCTTGAGCAGGAGCTTGACCACGTCGGCGAATGCCTGCAACACGCCGAGCGGGCCGATCTGGTTCGGCCCCATGCGCACGTGCATCCAGCCGATCACCTTGCGTTCCCAGTACACGAACATCGCGACCGCGATGATCAGCGGCAGCAGCGGGAACAACAGCAGGCCGATCGCCATCGACAGCGTCGGGAACGTCGTCGTGAACCAGTGGAATGCGTCGGTCAGGACTTGCATGGCTCAGGCGACCGTGAGTTCGAGGGTGGCGCCGTACGGCGGCAATCCGGCGGCTTCCGCATGACCGGATTCGATCCATACGGCACCTTGCGGGACGCGTGCATCGACCTCGGCCGGCAGGGTCACCGCGTCGATGCGCAGCTTGCCACCCGAAGCAACGCCGAGCGCGGCTGCGTCATCGGGATGGATACCGACGCGCGCGCCGCGCGTGAGCGGATGCGCATTGAGTGCGGGACAACGCCGCAGCACCGCGTCCGCCCGGTAGATCGGCGTCGTCGCGATGCGCACGAAGCTGCCGACGGTACGGGCTTCCGCATGCCTGCCGCGGGTCAGCTCGCCGAGCAGGGACAGGTTGCGCACGGTCAGGCGCGCCGATGCCGGATCCGCCGCGGCCGAATTCGAATCAGCGGACGACGCACCGCTCATGCGCGCGCGCAAATCCGCGATCTCGCTGAAATCGAAACCGTCCAGCCCGAGTTCCGCACCCAGCGCGCGCAGCACGCGCCAGCCGGCCCGTGCATGGCCCGGTGGCTTCGCACCGGCTGCGACGGTTTGCACGGTCCCGTCGAGATTGGTCAGGGTCGCGTCGATCTCGGGCAGCAGGCCGATCGGCAGGATCACGTCGGCGACCTGGCGCAGCGCGTCGTCCGCGAAGGCCGAGAACGCAACCACGACATCGGCTGCATCGAGGGCGCGGGTGGCCGCTCCGCCGTCGGCGAAATCGTACGGCGGCTCGCAGCCGTACAACAGGTATCCCTTGCGCGGACGGGCCAGCATCGCGATCGCATCGAGGCCCCCTGCGCCGGGCAGCACGCCCGCGGCGGCGAGGCCGATCGCGTTCGCACCCTGGGCGATCTCGTTGTATGCCGAGTCGGTCGCCTGCGCGATGAACTGGAGTGCCATGCGCAGCCACGATGCCTGCGCATGGTGGGTCGCGGTCTCGCCGACCAACAGCATGCCGCGCCGCGCACCGAGCAAAGCATCGACGACCTCGCCCGCGAACGGGTCCGCGGTCACCTCGGCGATCTGTCCGGCGAGGCCCTTCGATCCGGGTTCATGCCCCTTGTCGTTGACGGCCCTGGCGAGGCCGAGCAAGGCATCGACCAACACGTCCGGCGCGACGATGCGCTGGCCGGCAAGGTCGAACGCGAATTCGAAGTCGAGCGGGTTGATCGCATAGATCCGCGCGCCGGCGAGTTGTGCCTTGCGCAGGCGCGCATGCAACAGCGGCACTTCGTGGCGCGGGTTGCAGCCGACTAGCACGACGACGTCCGCGTTCTCGATGTCGGCGACCGGCATCTCGAACGGAACGGCCGCGTGCGCGTCGACGAAATCGAGCTGGCGCAAGCGGTGGTCGATGTTCTCGCTGCCGAGTCCGCGCACGAGCCGCGCGATCAGATGGCCTTCCTCGGTCGAGGTCGCCGGCTGCACGAGCGCGCCGAGATCACCACGCGGCACGCTGCGCAACGCGTCGGCCGCGGCGCGGATGCCCTCTTCCCAGTCACACTCGACCCACGCTCCATCCCGCTTGACCTGCGGCATCGTGGCGCGATCGGCGGCCGCCAAGCCTTGGTGGCTGTAGCGGTCGCGGTCGGACAACCAGCATTCGTTGATCGCCTCGTTGTCGCGCGGCACCGCGCGCAGCACCTCGCCGCGCCGCGTGTGCAGCCACAGGTTCGAGCCGAGCGCATCGTGGTAACCGATCGATTCGCGCGCGAGCAGTTCCCATGCGCGCGCGCGGAACCGGAATACCTTGTCGGTCAATGCGCCGACCGGGCACACGTCGATGACGTTGCCGGAAATCTCGCTGGTGAGCGGCTTGCCGACCCAGGTGCCGATCTGGAGATTCTCGGTGCGACCCATGCCGCCGAGTTCGTACGTACCGGCGATCTCGCCCATGACCCGGATGCAGCGCGTACACTGGATGCAACGCGTCATCTCGGTCGCCACGAGCGGGCCGAGGTCCTCGTCCGGGACCACGCGCTTGCGCTCGACGAAGCGCGAAACCGAACGCCCGTAGCCGAGCGACAGATCCTGCAGCTCGCATTCGCCACCCTGGTCGCAGATCGGGCAATCGAGCGGATGGTTTATGAGCAGGAACTCCATGACGTTGCGCTGCGCCGACAGCGCGCGCGTGGATTGGGTGGAGATCTTCATGCCATCCGCGACCGGCGTAGCGCATGCGGGTTGCGGTTTCGGCATCGGCTTGCCGCCGAGCTCGACTTCGACCATGCACATGCGGCAGTTCGCCGCAATCGCGAGCTTGCGGTGGTAGCAGAAGCGCGGGATCGCGATACCCGCGTTGTCCGCCGCCTGGATGATCATCGAACCCTTCGGCACGGCCATCGTCTGGCCATCGAGTTCGATGGTGACGGTATCCGGTGGCTTGGTCGCTACATCGGTGGTCATGCGGGATCTCCGGTGAGCGGCCGAGCGGGGAGCGGGGAGCGGCAACAAGCGTCTGCCCGCTCACTGCCCACCGCTGAGCGCTGACTGTGAATCGATCGGCGCCACTTCATGCCGGCACCCTCATATCCACATCCACCATCGACCGGCCATGCTCGATGAAATACTCGAATTCGTCCCAGTAGTGGCGCAGGAAGCCCTGCACCGGCCATGCGGCCGCTTCGCCGAATGCGCAGATCGTGTGGCCCTCGATCTGGCCCGCGGCAGCCTTCAGCATGTGCAGGTCGTCGCCGGTGGCCTGGCCCGCGACGATGCGATTGAGCATCCGGTACATCCACCCGGTGCCTTCGCGACACGGCGTGCACTGGCCGCACGACTCCGCGTAGTAGAAACGCGAGATGCGCTGGCACGCGCGCACCATGCAAGTGGTTTCGTCCATGACGATGACCGCGCCGGAACCGAGACCGGAACCGGCCTTCTGCAATGCGTCGTAATCCATCGTGAGGCCCATCATGACCTCGCCCGGCAGGACCGGCATCGACGAGCCGCCGGGGATCACGCCCTTGAGCTTGTGTCCGTTGCGCACGCCGCCGGCCATTTCCAGCAACTCCGCGAACGGGGTACCGAGGCGAATTTCGTAGTTGCCCGGCTTGTTGACATGGCCGGACACCGAAAAGATCTTCGGCCCGCCATTGTTCGGCTTGCCCTGGTCGAGGAACCAGTCGGCGCCGCGGTTGAGGATTTCCGGAACCGATGCGAAGGTTTCGGTGTTGTTGATCGTGGTCGGCCGCCCGAACAGGCCGAAATTGGCCGGGAACGGCGGCTTGAAGCGCGGCTGGCCCTTCTTGCCCTCGAGCGACTCCATGAGCGCGGTTTCCTCGCCGCAGATGTAGGCACCCGCGCCGAGCGCGTTGTGGATGTCGACATCGATGCCGCTGCCCTGGATGTCGCGGCCGAGCAGACCTGCGTCATACGCCTCGCGCAATGCCGCCTCGCAGCGCTCGAACGGTTCGTGATGGAACTCGCCGCGCAGGTAGTTGTAGGCGACGGTCGAACCGGTCGCGTAGCATGCGATCGCGAGTCCCTCGATGACGGCGTGCGGGTTGTAGCGCAGGATGTCGCGATCCTTGCACGTACCCGGCTCCGACTCGTCGGAATTACACAGGATGTATTTCTGCCCCGGCACGTTGCGCGGCATGAACGACCACTTGAGCCCGGTCGGGAAACCCGCACCACCGCGCCCGCGCAGCGAACTCTTCTTGAGCTCGTCGACGATCGTCGCCGGATCCGGCTTCTCGGCGAGGATCTTCTTCCACGCCTTGTAACCACCCACCTCGCGATAGGTGTCGAGCGTCCACGGCTGCTCGTGATGCAGCGTCGTGTAGACGATCTGGTGTTCCTTTGGGGCGGGACCGTATGACATGGAAAATCAGGCTGGGGGTTGAGGGCGGATTCGGGTGCGTTGCGGTTATTCCAGTTCGTCCAGGATCTGGTCGACCTTCTCGGTGGTCAGGTTTTCGTGGTAATGGCCGTTGACCACCATCATCGGCGCGCCACAGCATGCGGCCAGGCATTCCTCTTCCTTCTTGAGGTAGATGCGTCCGTCCGCGGTGCTTTCGCCGAGCCGTACTCCATACTTCTTCTCGCAATGCCGCACGAGATCCTCGGCGCCGTTGAGCCAGCACGAAATGTTCGTGCAGATCGCGACGTTGTTGCGCGCGACCGGGCGGGTTTCGAACATCGAATAGAAGCTCGCGACCTCGTACGCCCAGACGGGCGGAACTCCGAGGTACTTCGCCACCGCCGTGATGAGTTCGTCGCTGAGCCAGCCGGCGTTCTGCTCCTGCGCCGCGAACAGGCCCTGGATCAGCGCCGAACGGCGCCGTTCGGGCGGAAACTTCGCAGCCCAGTGATCGATGTGCTCGCGCGTCGCATCGCTGAGGACCGCCTGTGGGTCCACATCGCGCACCGCTTCGTAGTTGCCCGTCGCTTTCATGGCTGGCACGCAGGGGATGGGGAATGGAGAATGGGGAACGGACTGGAGCGCTTGCCACCATCCACGTCCGGTTCGCGGATCGATCGGACCGGCGGAATCGCCGCAAGCCACGGCGAGGCAGCCTTGCTCATTCCCGATTCCCGATTCCCGATTCCCGGCCTCATCACCGATCCACCTCGCCAAACACCACGTCGTAGGTGCTGATCATCGCGACCACGTCGGACAGCATGTGTCCACGCACGACTTCATCCATGGACGACAGGTGCGCGAAACTCGGCGCGCGCAACTTGACCCGGAACGGCTTGTTCGCGCCATCCGACATCAGGAAGCAGCCGAATTCGCCCTTCGGCGCCTCGACCGCGGAATAGGTCTCGCCGGCAGGCACGCCGTAGCCTTCGGTGAACAACTTGAACCAGTGGATCAGCGCTTCCATGTCCTGCTTCATCTCGGCGCGCTTCGGTGGCACGACCTTGAAGTTGCGCAGCATGACCGGTCCCGGATTCGCGCGCAGCCAGTCCACGCATTGCTTGATGATGCGGTTGGATTCGCGCATTTCCGCGACGCGCACGAGGTAGCGATCGTAGCAGTCTCCGGTCGCGCCGACCGGGATGTCGAAATCCACCTCGGCGTACTTCGCGTACGGTTGCTTCTTGCGCAGGTCCCACGCGACCCCCGAGCCGCGCAGCATCGGTCCGGTCATGCCCCAGGCCAGCGCCTTGTCGGGCGGAATGATGCCGATGTCGACGGTGCGCTGCTTCCAGATCCGGTTTTCCGTCAGCAATTCCTCGTACTCGTCCACGCGCTTCGGGAAATCCGCGCAGAACGCGTCGAGGTAATCGAGCATGGAACCTTCGCGCCGGCTGTTGAAACGCGCGAGGTCGGCACCCTTGTGCCAACGCGATTCCTTGTACTGCGGCATCTGCGCGGGCAGGTCGCGGTACACACCACCGGGCCGGTAGTAGGTCGCGTGCATGCGCGACCCACTGACCGCCTCGTAGCAATCGATGAGTTCCTCGCGCTCGCGGAACGCGTACAGGAATACGGCCATCGCACCGAGGTCGAGCGCGCCCGAGCCGATCCACATCAGGTGATTGAGGATGCGCGTGATCTCGTCGAACATCGTGCGGATCCACTGCGCGCGTTCCGGTGCCTCGATGCCGAGCAAGGTCTCGATCGCACGCACGTACGCATGCTCGTTGCACATCATCGACACGTAGTCGAGCCGGTCCATGTAACCGATCGACTGGTTGTACGGCTTCGTTTCCGCGAGCTTCTCGGTGGCGCGATGCAGGAGCCCCACGTGCGGGTCGGCCTTCTGGATGACCTCCCCTTCCATCTCGAGCACGAGCCGCAACACGCCGTGCGCGGCCGGATGCTGGGGCCCGAAGTTGACCGTGAAATTCTGGATCTCAGGCATCGCCGCGGTCCCTCAGATCCGGCTCGTAACGGTGATCGTCGCGGATCACCTTGGG
>CAYWZC010000100.1:2856-9499 GCA_964462745.1 uncultured Rhodanobacteraceae bacterium | reverse complement strand
TTCAAGGCGTCGCTGTTCATGGCCGCCGGCATCATCGACCACGAGGCCGGCACGCGCGACATGCGGCGCCTCAGCGGCCTGTTCCGCTTCCTGCCGATCACCGCGACGCTCGCGATGGTGGCCGCGGCGGCGATGGCCGGCGTGCCGCTGCTGAACGGATTCCTGTCCAAGGAGATGTTCTTCACCGAAACGGTCGAGCACCACGTCGATTCGATCCTCGACCAGGCGCTGCCGTACGTCGCGACGCTGTACGGCATGTTCGCGGTCGCGTATTCGGTGCGTTTCATCCACCAGGTGTTCTTCGGGCCGGCACCGACCGACCTGCCGCGCACGCCGCACGAGCCGCCGCACTGGATGCGCCTGCCGATCGAGTTGCTGGTCCTGGTCTGCCTGCTGGTGGGCACGCTCCCGACACGCACGATCGGGCCGTATCTCGCGACCGCGATCCGTGCGGTGCTCGGCCCCGACACGCCGAGCTACAACCTCGCGGTGTGGCACGGCATCACGCCGGCGTTCGTGATGAGCATTTTCGCGCTCGCCGGCGGCGCTGCACTCTATGCATTGCTGTTGCGATACCCGCCGCAGCCGGAGCGCGTGCCGTTGCTGCGCCAGTTGCGCGAGCACCGACCGATCACGCGCACGCTGGAAGCGGTCTCGCTGTCCTGGAATCGCGCGCTGGAACGCACTGCGGCCCCGCGCGGGCTCCAAACCCAGTTGCGGTGGTTGGTGCTGGTCGCGATCCTCGCGGCGTTCTGGCCGTTGTATCGACTCGCACCGTGGCCCGATGTCGCTGCCGCATCGCGGACCGACATCGCCTTCGCGCTGATCTGGCTGGTCGGCGCGGGCTGCGCGATCAGTGCGGCGTGGATGGCCAAGTTCCAGCGCCTCGCCGCGCTGGTCATGATGGGCGGCGCGGGCCTGGTCACGTGCGTGACCTTCGTGTGGTTCTCCGCACCGGACCTCGCGCTGACCCAGTTGCTGGTCGAAATCGTGACCGTGGTTTTGATCCTGCTCGGCCTGCGCTGGCTGCCGAAGCGATTGCCCGGGATCGAAACGGGTGCGGCGCAAGTCGCGGCGCGCATCCGGCGCCTGCGCGACCTCGCGATCGCGATCGTCGCTGGCGGTGGCTTCGCCCTGCTAGCGTATGCAGTGATGGTGCGGCCACCGGTTGCGGGCATGTCGCGCCACCTCGTCGAGAACGCGAAATCCGGCGGTGGCGGCGAGAACATCGTCAACGTGATCCTGGTCGATTTCCGCGGTTTCGACACGTTCGGCGAGATCAGCGTGCTCGGCGCGGTCGCGTTGACCGTGTTCGCGCTGCTACGCCGCTTCCGCCCGCCGGCCGAGAGCATCCCGGTGCCCGAGCAGCAACAAATCCAGAACGCGCGCGACGCGGACGATCCGGAACGCTCGAGCGGCGATTCGCTGACCGATTACCTGCACGTGCCGAGCCTGCTCATGCGCCTCCTGTTCCCGGTGATCGGCATCTACGGCGTGTACCTGTTCCTGCGCGGCCACGACCTGCCCGGCGGCGGATTCGTGGCCGGCCTGGCCCTCGCGATCGCGGTGATCCTGCAATACATGGCCGGCGGCACGCGCTGGGTCGAGGCGCGCCTGCGCGTTTTGCCGTTGCGCTGGATGGGCAGCGGCCTGCTGCTCGCGGCGTTCGGCGGCATCGGCGCCTGGTGGTTCGGCTATCCGTTCCTGACTTCGCATACCGCGCACGTCGAGTTGCCGATCCTCGGCGAGGTCGCGCTCGCGAGCGCGACGCTGTTCGACTTCGGCGTGCTGTTGCTCGTGGTCGGGGCGACGGTCCTGATCCTGATCGCGCTCGCGCACCAGTCGCTGCGCAGCGAGCGCGCGCCGCAAGCGCCGGCCGATCCGGTGCCGACCGTGCCGCTCGCGGCCGGCAGCGCGACGGACGGGCCACAACCGGCCGGGGCGGGTTCCTGATGGAGATCGTGCTCGCCCTCGCGATCGGCGTGCTGGCCGCTTCGGGCGTGTGGCTGCTGCTGCGGCCGCGCACGTTCCAGGTGATCGTCGGCCTGTCGCTGGTGTCCTACGCGGTCAACCTGTTCATCTTCTCGATGGGTCGCCTGCGCGTCGGCGCGCCGCCGGTGCTCGACGGTGCCGCCGATCCCGCGCGCTACACCGATCCGGTGCCGCAGGCGCTGGTCCTGACTGCGATCGTGATCGGTTTCGCGATGACCGCGTTGTTCCTCGTCGTGCTGCTCGCCTCGCGCGGGCTCACCGGCACCGACCACGTCGACGGGAGGGAACCGTGAACGCGATCCGGTGGGCCGACCATCTCGCGATCGTGCCGATCCTGCTGCCGCTGGTGACCGCCGCGGTCCTGCTGTTCATCGACGAGCGCCGGCGCCGCTGGAAGGCCGCGATCGGCATCGCCGCGACCCTCGGCCTGCTGTGCGCCGCCATCGCCCTGCTCGTGCAGGCCGACGCGTTGCCGCCCGGCGCGCCGCACGCGACCCACGTGTACCTGGTCGCGAACTGGCCGGCCGCGTTCGGCATCGTGCTCGCGGTGGACCGGCTCGCGGCGACCATGCTGGTGCTGACCGCGACGCTCGCGCTCGCAGCGCTGGTGTTCGCGAGCGTGCGCTGGCAGCGCGCGGGCAGCCACTTCCATTCGCTGTTCCAGATCCAGCTCATGGGGCTGGCCGGCGCATTCCTGACCGGCGACCTGTTCAACCTGTTCGTGTTCTTCGAGATCCTGCTCGCCGCGTCCTACGGACTCACGCTGCACGGCAGCGGCCTGCGCCGGGTCAAGGCCGGCCTGCACTACATCGCGATCAACCTGCTCGCGTCGTCGCTGTTCCTGATCGGCGCCAGCCTGATCTACGGCGTGGCCGGCACCCTCGGCATGGCCGAACTCGCCGCGCGGGTTCCGACGCTGGCCGCGGACGAGCGACTGCTGTTCGAAACCGGCACGGCGATCTTCGCGATCGCGATCCTGGTCAAGGCCGCGGTATGGCCGCTCAACCTGTGGCTGCCGACGACCTATGCCGCGGCCAGTGCGCCGGTCGCGGCGATGTTCGCGATCCTGAGCAAGGTGGGCGTCTATGTCGTGGTGCGCCTGTGGCTGCTGCTGTTCGGTGCCGGCGCCGGCGAATCCGCGCAGTTCGGCCGCGAATGGCTGCTCGTGGGCGGCATCGCGACGATCGTGTCCGGCGCGATCGGCGTGTACGCATCGCGCGACCTGAAGCGCCTCGCGGGATTCTCGGTGCTGGTTTCCGCGGGCACCCTGCTCGCGGTGGTCGGCGCCGGCGGTGGCGCGGTGGTCGGCAGTGCGCTGTTCTACCTGGTCAGCTCGACGCTGGGCCTCGGCGCGTTCTTCCTGCTCATCGAGCTGGTCGAGCGCAGCCGCGATCCGGTCGCGCAACTGCTCGCGGTCACCGCGGAAGCCTTCGGCGAGGAAGAGGAAGACCCGTTCGGCGAGGAGGACGAGGTCGGCGTCGCGGTACCCGGGATCATGGCCCTGCTCGGCCTCGGCTTCCTGTGCTGCGCGGTGCTGCTTGCGGGCCTGCCGCCGCTGTCCGGCTTCGTCGCGAAGTTCGCGATGTTGTCCCTGTTGCTCGGCGCGGACGATTCCTGGGCGAGCTGGGCGCTGGTCGGCGTCGTGATCGCGTCCGGCCTGCTGACCGTGCTCGCGATGGCGCGCGAAGGCGTGCGCTCGTTCTGGGTCTCGGGCCATGCGACCCTGCCGCGCGTGCGGGTCGCCGAAATCGCGCCGATCGTGCTGCTGATCGGGCTGTGCGTCGTCTTGACCGTGCAGGCCGGACCGGTGATGGACTACCTGCAGGCGACGGCCGCATCGCTCGAATCCGCCGACGGCTACATCGACGACGTGCAATCGGCGCGCCCGGTTGCGCCGCCCGCCATGGAGGCGTCGCGATGAAGCGCTGGCTGCCGCATCCGCTGGCATCGCTGCTGCTGCTCGCCGGTTGGCTGCTGCTGGTCCGCGACGCGTCGATCGGGCAGATCCTGCTCGGCGCGCTGCTCGGCGTGGTCGGGCCGCTTGCGGCGCGACCGCTCGAATTGCCGTCGACGCGACCCGGGCCGCTGCGTGCGTGGATACGTCTCGCCGGTCGCGTACTTGCCGACGTGTTCGTGTCGAACCTGCGCGTCGCGCGCCTGATCCTCGGGCCGTCGCGGCGCGAGCGCCGCACGGGCTTCGTGCCGATCCCGCTCCAGTTGCGCGCGCCGTGGGGCCTCGCCACGCTCGCCTGCATCATCACCGCGACGCCGGGCACGTGCTGGGCCGGCTTCGACGCCGAACGCGGCGTCCTCGTGATCCACGTGCTCGACCTGCGCGACGGCGACGACTGGGCCGCGGACATCCGGCGTCGCTACGAGTCCCTGCTGCTGGAGATCTTCGAATGAGCGGCATGCTGCTGCACGGGTCGCTGATTGCCGCCCAAGTGATGCTCGCGCTCGCGATGGCCTGCGCCG
This sequence comes from uncultured Rhodanobacteraceae bacterium, assembly GCA_964462745.1. GTDB lineage: Bacteria > Pseudomonadota > Gammaproteobacteria > Xanthomonadales > Rhodanobacteraceae > Dokdonella_A. Next base: position 5,032 of record CAYWZC010000100.1, on the reverse strand, counting down.
CCTGGCGCATGCTGGTCGGCCCGCGCGCGCAGGACCGCGTGCTCGCGACCGATGCGCTGTACGTCGACGCGATGCTGCTGATGCTGACCTTCGGCATGCGCACCGGCAGCACGCTCTACTTCGAGGCGGCGATGGTCATCGCCCTGGTCGGTTTCGTGTCGACCGTGGCACTCGCGAAGTTCCTGATGCGCGGCGAGGTGATCGAATGAGTCCGTTTGCCGACGTCCCGCTCTGGGTCGCGGTGCCGGTCGCGGCGCTGGTGTTGCTCGGCGCCGCGCTGGTCCTGACCGGTGCGCTCGGCCTGCTGCGCTTCGGTACGTTCTACCAGCGTGCGCACGCGCCGACCCTCGGCACGACGTTCGGCATGGCTTCAATCCTGCTCGCATCGATGCTGCTGTTCACCGCCCTGCAAAGCCGGCTGGTCCTGCACGAAATCCTGATTGGCGTGTTCGTGACCCTGACCACGCCGGTGACCCTGATGCTGCTCGTGCAGGCCGCGTCATGGCGCGACCGCAGCGAAGCCGAAACCGCGCAGCGCCGCAACAAGAAAGCGGCGGACGCGTAGGCCGGGCTCAAGCCCGGCAATCAAATCGACATCGCAAGCCACACATCGTCGGTTCCGCGGCTGCGCCGCTTGAACCGACCTACATCGCACCGCTCTTGCGGAACAGTTCGCGCACGTCCGCGCGCAGCGCGGCGCCGCTGTCGGGGCGCGAATAGAACATGTGGCCGCCCGGATAATTCTCGACCGCGACCCGCGACGGATCGCCCATCGGCGGCATCTGGTCGACCGCGAGCACCGAGATCATGAATGGACACGACAGATCGTCCCAGCCGTGCGCGATGAGCACGCGCAGGTTCGGATCGTTCGCGACCGCCTTGCGCAACTGCTCGACGGAACCCTCGTCGGCGTCCTCGTCCTCGTGCCACAGCCGGTTGACCTCGTAACTCAGCGCGTTGTAGCGGCCGCCGAACTTCCAGCCGACGGTCTGGGTCACGAAGTCGACCATCGCGCTCGTGGTCGGCGCGATGATGCCGTTGAGGATCGGGTCGCCGGTGCGCTGGCGCGGTGCGTACGGGAACGGGTCCCACGCGGTCACGTTGGAATCGTAGCGGCTGCCGAGCTTGCCTTCGGCGCGATATACCTCGCGCAGGTAGGCCTGGGTTTCGAGGCGGCCGCCGGAACGCTGCACGAACACGGGATCGAGGCCGGTCAGTTCGATCACCTTGGCGACCACGCGCGCGGTCGCCTGCGGATCGGAACGACCCTTCATGAGATCGACCGCGTACTGGCCGCGCGTGTACTCGATGACCTCGGCCATCGCCTGTTCGGTCAGGCGTCCCTCGCGTTCGAGATGCGCGGCCGCGATCGACGGCAGGGTCGTCATCCACGGCAGCGGCGACACGAACTCGTTGCTCCATGCGCTCGGATCGAGGTACGGCGACACCAGCACCACGCCGTTCATCGCGACGCCGAGCCGGGTTTGCAGGTATTCGGTGATGCGCGGTCCGCGGAAGCCGCCGTAGCTTTCGCCGACGAAGTACTTGCGCGAGTCCATGCGTCCGTTCGCGACCAGCCAGTCGTAGATGATGCGCGACAGGTATTCGATGTCGGCGTCGGTACTGTAGAACAGTTCGGTCGCCTTCTTCTCCTCGACCAGCGCGCGGCTGTAGCCGGTGCCGACCGGGTCGATGAACACGAGGTCGGTGAAGTCGAGCCAGGTCGCGGGATTGTCGTGCAACGTGGCCGGATCGGACGGGCTGTCGCCCTCTGCGCCGAACGCGACCCGCTTCGGCCCGATCGCGCCGAGATTGAGGTATACCGATGACGCGCCCGGACCGCCGTTCAACGCGAACGTGACCGGACGATCCTTGCCGGCGACGACATACGCGGTGTACACGACCTCGGCGGTCTTCCTGCCCTTGGCGTCACGGACCGGCAACGAACCGACCGTGGCTTCGTACTTGATCGTCTCGCCGGCGACCTCGGTCGACTGTCGCACGTGCGCGTCGGCCGGAAACGGCGGCAGGTCGAACTCGGCCGCTTCCTTGTCCGGCTTCGCCGACGCCCCGTCCGGGTCCGCCGCGAACGCGGTCGGCGCGGCCGTTCCGCCGAGCAGGGACACGGCGAACAATGCGATGGGCAGCAACTTGCGCATGGGTCGATCCTCCGGGG
>CAYWZC010000100.1:0-2756 GCA_964462745.1 uncultured Rhodanobacteraceae bacterium | reverse complement strand
ACGCAGCCCATGCCCCCGGCGACACCGCCCGCGCCGCCTCCGCCGGATCTCGCGCGCGTCCGGGAGCAACGCGGCGAGACCGCGGGTGCCGCGCGACCCGCAAGCCCTCCAGCACCGATCGCGGCGGACAAGATGCTGGGCGGCGTGCGCATGCCGCCGTACCCGTATCCACAACCGATGCCGGGCGCGATCGACCGCGAGAACTACACGCACTACGACGACAACCCGGTGCACCTCGCTGCGGAACAACCGGTCTCGACCTTCAGTATCGACGTCGACACCGGCTCGTACACGAACGTGCGGCGCATGCTCGAACAGGGGCGCCTGCCGCCCGCCGACGCGGTGCGCGCCGAGGAGTTCATCAACTACTTCGACTATGCATATACGCCGCCGGCATCGCGTGAAGCGCCGTTCCGCGTGACCACCGAGATCGCGCCCGCACCATGGAACCACCAACGCCAGCTGCTGCTGGTCGGCATCCAGGGCTATCGCGTACCGGTCGCCGAGATCCCGGCGGCGAACCTCGTGTTCCTCGTCGATACGTCCGGGTCGATGAACGCGCCGGACAAGCTGCCGCTGCTGCAAGCCTCGCTGAAGCAGATCGTACCGAAACTGCGCGCGCGCGATCGCATCGCGATCGTGACCTACGCGGGCAATGCGGGCGTCGCGCTCGAATCGACGCCGGGCGACCACCACGCGCGCATCACGGCCGCGATCGATGCGATGCACGCGGGCGGTTCGACCAACGGCCAGGCCGGCATCGAACTCGCGTATGCGCAGGCGCGCCAGGGCTTCATCGAGGGCGGCGTGAATCGCGTGATCCTCGCGACGGACGGCGACTTCAATGTCGGTCGAACCGGCATCGACACATTGGAAAGCGAGGTCGCCGAGAAACGCCGGAGCGGCATCGCGCTCAGCACGCTCGGCTTCGGCACCGGCAACTACAACGACGCGATGGCCGTGCGACTCGCCGACGCCGGCAATGGCAGCCATCACTACGTGGACAGCCTGTCCGAGGCGCGCAAGGTGCTGGTCGACGAGATGTCGCAGACCCTGCTGACGATCGCCGGCGACGTGAAGATCCAGATCGAGTTCAACCCGGCACGGGTGCGCGAGTACCGCCTGATCGGCTACGTGAAGCGCATCCTGCGCCGCGAGGATTTCAACAACGACGCGATCGACGCGGGCGAGATCGGTGCCGACGCGAACGTGACCGCGCTGTACGAGATCACGCCGGCCGGTTCGACGGCGGCGCGCATCGATCCGCTGCACTACGGCGCGAGCGAGTTCGTCGCCGGAAAATCGGGCGAACTCGCCTGGCTGCGCCTGCGCTACAAGTTGCCGGGCGAGGACGCGAGCCGCCTCGTCGAGCGCGCACTGACCGATGCGGACACGAGTGCCGTGCCGAGCGAGCGCCTGCGCTTCGCGGCTGCGGTCGCCGCGTTCGCCGAGAGCCTGCGCGGCGGCAAATACCTGGACGGCTGGCCGCTCGCGCGCATCGCGGAACTCGCACGCGGCGCGCGCGGCGCGGACCCGCACGGCTACCGCGCCGGCTTCGTGCGCCTCGTCGAACTCGCCGATGGCCTGCGCACGCCGCGAGCACAGCTGCACCCGGACGAGGAAACCGCATCGAGGCGATGATTGCCTGCATCCACGCTACGCAAGGGCTTGTTGAGCCATGGCACGAACGACCGTAGGTCGGTTCAAGCGGCGCAGCCGCGGAACCGACAGCGGCGGTGCGGACGAGGTGAGTGCGGACGCGAAACGTCGTAGACCTGTCGGCTCCGGCCCTGCGGGCCTTGAGCCGACCTACGGTCGATCGTGCCGGCTTACCCCGCGGCCGCGAATGCCGTACGCTCCGCTGCCATGGACGGCTCCGCGGACGACGATGCGGCCCTGATGCTCGCGTATGCGGCGGGTGACACGGCCGCGTTTCGCACGCTGTATGCGCGGCATCGCGGACCGCTGTACCGTTTCATCCTGCATCGCGTCGGCCAGCGTGCGGTGGCCGACGACCTGTTCCAGGAAACCTGGAGTCGCGTCGTCGCCGCGCGCGCGAGCTGGCAGCCGAACGCGAAATTCGCGACCTGGTTGCTGCGCATCGCGCACAACGCGATCATCGACCACCATCGCCGCGGTCGGCCGCAGGCCGGCGCGGAGGAAACCGAACGCGTATTCGCGCACGAGGCGATTCCCGAACGCGAGCACCCGGACGCCGCGTTGTCCGAGTTCGAACAACGTCGCCGCCTGCAACGCGCGCTGGAAACCCTGGCCGATGAACAACGCACCGTATTCCTGCTGCGCGCGGAGCAGGCATTGAGTCTCGAGGAAATCGCCGCCATCACCGAAACGGGGCGCGAAACCGTGAAATCGCGCCTGCGCTACGCACTCGCACACATCCGCCATCGACTCAGCGAATGAATCCGCAACCGCCACCGCCATCGGACGAGGATCTCGCACGCGAGGAACGCGAGCTGGCCGCGCTGTACCGGCGCCTGCCGAACGCCGAGCCGGACGCCGCGCTCGATGCGCGCGTGCTCGCCGACGCGGACCGCGCGGTCGCCCGACCAGCGCGACGGCGCGCGCAACCGTGGCTGATCGGCCTCGGCAGCGCCGCGGCGCTGGTCCTCGTGGCCGGCATCGCCTGGCGCATGCAGCCGACCCTGCAGGAACCGACGCTGCCTGCGAGGATGCCCGATGCGCCCGCCGCGGCGGGCAGGTCCACCGCGCCGATCGAACCGACACCACGCGCGTCG
>CAYWZC010000099.1:1886-9516 GCA_964462745.1 uncultured Rhodanobacteraceae bacterium | reverse complement strand
TCATCATCATGTCGGCGAACTCGTCGATGATGACGACGATGTGCGGCAACGGTTCGAGCGGCTCGGCGACCCGTTGCGGTTGCGAGGCGTCCGGGCGAAACAACGGATCGAGCATCGGCTGGCCGCTCGCCTCGGCGTCGCGCACCTTCTTGTTGAAACCGGCGAGGTTGCGCACGCCGACCGATGCGAGCAGCTTGTAGCGTCGTTCCATCTCGGCGACGCACCAGCGCAGTGCGTTGGCCGCTTCCTTCATGTCGGTCACGACCGGCGCGAGCAGATGCGGGATGTTCTCGTAGACCGACAGTTCCAGCATCTTCGGGTCGATCATGATGAGCCGGATCTCGGCCGGGGTCGCCTTGTACAACAGGCTCAGCACCATCGCGTTCAGCGCGACCGACTTGCCGGAACCGGTGGTGCCGGCGACCAGCAGGTGCGGCATCTTGCCGAGGTCGACCACGACCGGCGCGCCGCCGATGTCCTTGCCGAGCGCGAGCGCGAGCGGCGACTTCATCGTGTCGTACTTCTCCGAGCGCAGGATTTCCGACAGATACACGATCTCGCGGTTGACGTTCGGGATCTCGAGGCCGATCACCGACTTGCCCGGGATCACGTCGACCACGCGCACGCTGAGCACCGACAGGCCGCGCGCAATGTCCTTGTCGAGGCTCGAAATCTGGCTGCCCTTGATGCCGGCCGCCGGCTGCACCTCGAAGCGCGTGATCACCGGCCCCGGATGCGCGCTGACGACCTCCGCATCGATGCGGAAGTCCTTGAGCTTGAACTCGACCTGGCGCGACAGTGCGTCGAGGGTTTCCTGCGAATAGCCCTTGACCTGCTGCTGCGGTTCGTCGAGCAGGGCCAGCGGCGGCAGGCTGCCGTCGCTGCTGCGCGCCGCGAACAGCGGGATCTGGGTTTCGCGCCGCGCGCGTTCGCTCTTGCCGATCGGCGCGACCTGCGGCTCGATGCGCAGCGGTTCGCGTCGCGCCTGGCGGATCGATTCGGACTTGCGCGTTTCCTTGCGCTCGACGCGAGCCACGCGTGCGGCATTCCAGTCGCCGGTCCGGCGCAACACGCCGCCGGTCCACGCGGCCGCCTGCATCAGCCAGCGACCGATCGCATCCATGACCCGGAACCAGGACAGGCCGGTCGCGAGCGTGACCGCGACCAGCAGCAAGGCGCACAGGAACAGGCTCGCGCCGAGATAACCGAAGCCGCTCGACAAACCGGTCGCGACCAGCTGGCCGAGGATGCCGCCGGCGTCCGCGGGCAGCGTCGAGCGCGCCTCGACCTGCAAGTGGGCGAGACCGGTGCCGGCGACGAAGAATGCAACGAAGCCGGTCAGGCGCAGCATCGGGTCGAGCGCGGAGCGTTCGACCGCCTTGTCGCCGCGCAGGATCGTCGCGCCGACGCCGAGCAGCGCGAGCGGGAACGCGTACGCGAGCACGCCGCAGAAGTAGAACGCGAGATCCGCGATCCACGCGCCGAACGCGCCGCCGAAGTTGTGCAGGTGTCCGTCCTGGCCCGCATGCGACCAGCCCGGGTCGGCCGGATCGTAGCTGACCAGGCACGCGACGAGGTACACCGCGACCGGCAGCAGCAGCAGGAACGCGGCCTCGCGCAACATGCGCTGCATGCGCTCGTCGCGTTGCGGCCTGGACTTGCCCTTCGGTTCGCGCGCCACCGGGTCAATTCACCTCAAGTTTGATTCGCAAGTTTATGTTTTACCAGCAAATCGACGCCGGAGCCAGCGCGTCACCCGGCCGGCTTCAACGCCGGATGGACGATCTCGCCGGCCGCGACGTTGATGCCCCGGCGCAGCGGCTCGAAGCTGCGCCAGTCCTTGTCGCCCGCGAGGCGCTGCACGTAGGGCAGGATCGCGGCCGAAATCGCCTGCGAGGAAGTCTGCGGCACCGCACCCGGCATGTTGGTCACCGCGAAGTGGGTCACGCCGTCGACCACGTAGGTCGGTTCGGCCCAGGTGGTCGGCTTCGAGGTTTCGAAGCAGCCGCCCTGGTCAATCGAGATGTCGGCGAGCACGCTGCCCGGCTCCATCGACGCGACCATTTCCGCGGTCACGACCATCGGCGCCTTCGCGCTCGGTACCAAGACTGCGCCGATCACGAGATCCGCATCGCGCAATTCGCGCGCGACGACCTCCTGGTACGGGTACAGCGCGGTCACGTTGGCGCCGAGCGCCATCATTTCCGCGAGCCGGTCCGGACGCTTGTCGAACACCACGAGGTTCGCGCCACCCGCCGCCGCGAGCGCGGCCGAATTGCCGCCCGCGGCGCCGGCGCCGAACACGACCACCTTGCCGCGCTCGGTCGAAGGCAGGCCGCCGAGCAGCTTGCCCTTGCCGCCGGCCGGCTGGTGCAGCAGGTGCGTGCCGATCTGCACCGCGATGCGTCCCGCGATGATCGACATCGGCGCGAGCAGCGGCAGGCCGCCGCCCTCCTCGACGCTCTCGAACGCGACGCCGGTGAGGCCGATGTCGAGCAGGCTGCGGGTCAGCGCGGGTTCCGCGGCGAGATGCAGGTAGCAGAACAACAGGTGATCCTTGCGCAAGCGCGCGAGGTCGCCCTTGATCGGCTCCTTGACCTTGACGATGAGCTCGCCCTTCTCGTACAGCGCGTCGGCGTCCGCGACCACGGTCACGCCGACCGCGGAAAAATCCGCATCCGGGAAACCGCTCTTCGTGCCCGCGCCCGACTGGATGAAAACCTCGTGTCCGCTGCGGACCAGATCCGCACAGGCTGCGGGAACCAGTGCGACACGACCTTCGAGTGTCTTGGTTTCGGACGGGATACCGATACGCATCTCACGCTACCTCGATCAGGATGGGCCGGAGCTCACGGGGGAGGCGGCGGATGGATTCATAAACTGGTACGGAAGAAGTCCATCGTGGACTTCTTCCGCTCGTCGAGTCCGGTACACGCCCGGACTCGACTCCGACGAGTCAACCACCGGGTGATTGACTCGCGAGGCGGTGCATCCCGCACCGCTTCCCGCCGATGTCGCGGATCTCACGGCATCATGCAATTCGTTGATGGCTTGAATCGCGCGCGTTTTCCCCGCATCTTTGCCCGCTCCCGTCACGCAGCGTCGCCGATCGGCGACGGCACGCAACGACAGGGAACCGGGTCGCCGGGCCACGGTTTTTGCGGGCCGGCGCAAGCGCAGGATCAACGGACAATACGCCGCCAGAATGCGGTCTGGATTATACATGACGCCCCCAAAACACTCGCGATTGATCATCCTCGGTTCTGGTCCCGCCGGCTACTCCGCCGCGGTCTACGCCGCCCGCGCCAACCTCAAGCCGACCCTGATCACCGGGCTCGCCCAGGGCGGCCAGCTCATGACCACCACCGAAGTCGACAACTGGCCCGGCGATGTCGAGGGACTGCAAGGTCCGGCGCTCATGGAGCGCATGCAGAAGCACGCCGAACGCTTCGACACCGAGATCGTGTTCGACCATATCCACAGCGCGGATCTTTCGCGCCGCCCGTTCCGGCTGACCGGCGACAGCGGCGAATACCATTGCGACGCGCTGATCATCGCGACCGGCGCCACCGCGAAATATCTCGGCCTGCCCTCCGAGGAACGCTACAAGGGCCAGGGCGTGTCGGCCTGCGCGACCTGCGATGGCTTCTTCTTCCGCGAACAGCACGTCGCGGTGATCGGCGGCGGCAACACGGCGGTCGAGGAGGCGCTGTATCTCGCCAACATCGCGAGCAAGGTCACCCTCGTGCACCGCCGCGACAAGCTGCGTGCGGAGAAGATCATGCAGGACAAGCTGTTCGAGAAACAGCGCGCGGGCAAGATCGACATCCTATGGAACCACACCGTCGACGAGGTCCTCGGCGACACGACCGGCGTGACCGGCATGCGCGTGCGCAGCACCGCCGACGACAGCACCCGCGACATCCCGCTGACCGGTTTCTTCGTCGCGATCGGACACACGCCGAATACCGCGATCTTCGACGGCCAGCTCGACATGGACAACGGCTACATCCGCATTCGCAGCGGACTCGATGGCAACGCGACCGCGACCAGCGTGCCCGGCGTGTTCGCGGCAGGCGACGTGACCGACCAGGTCTACCGCCAGGCGGTGACCTCGGCCGGCTTCGGATGCATGGCTGCGCTGGATGCGGAGAAGTATCTCGATATTGGCTGAGGAGCGAGGGCCCAGGGCTGAGGGCTGGAAGCTCGCACATCCAATCGCCGCGCTCACGGATGTGGATCACGACGCCACGCGCGTGCTTTTCCAGCCCTCGGCCCCCAGCGCTGAAACCTAACGCCCTCGGCCCTCAAACCGAATGCCCCAAGCCCGCTTCCACTCCCGCCTGCACGCGATCGACGCCAACGCCTGGGACGCGCTGCTCCCGGATGACAACCCGTTCGTCCGCCATGCGTTCCTCGCGGGTCTCGAAGACACGGGCTGCATCCGCGCCGATTACGGTTGGCAGGCGCATCATCTCGGGTTGTACGAAGGTGATGCGCTGGTCGCGGCGGCGCCGCTGTACATCAAGGGCAACTCGCACGGCGAGTACGTGTTCGACTGGGCGTGGGCGGACGCCTACGAGCGGCATGGCCTCGACTACTACCCGAAGCTGCTGTGCGGCGTGCCCTACTCGCCCGTGCCCGGACCGCGCCTGCTCGCCGGGACGGGGTCGGACGCGCCGCGCCTGCGAAGCGCGTTGATTACCGCGATCGAGGCGGAGACCCGGCGCCTCGGCCTGTCCTCGGCGCATGTCAATTTCGCGCTCGACGACGAGGCATCGAGTCTCGTCGATCGCGGCTGGCTCGAACGCAGCGACTGGCAGTTCCACTGGCACAACCGGGGCTGGACCGATTTCGAACAGTTCCTCGGCGCGCTGAGCCACAAGAAGCGCAAGAACATCCGCGCCGAACGCAACGCGGTCGCGCGCGCCGGCCTCACGTGTTCGATGCACAGCGGCGCGAGCCTCGACGCGCGGGACTGGGCGCAGGTCCACGCGCTGTACCGGCACACGTTCGACGAAAAGGGCAACCATGCCGCGCTGACCGCCCCATTCTTCGGCCAGCTCGGCGCGAGCCTCGGCGACCGCGTGCAGGTCGCGCTCGCACGTCGTGGCGAGCACGACCCGATCCTCGCGATGGCGCTGTTCCTGCGCGGCGCGGACACCTTGTACGGTCGCTACTGGGGCGCGCGGATGCCGGTGCCGGGCCTGCACTTCGAGCTGTGCTACTACCAAGGCATTGATCATTGCGTGCGCGAGGGCCTCGCCCGTTTCGAGCCGGGCGCGCAGGGCCAGCACAAGATCGCACGCGGTTTCACGCCGACCCGCACGCGCTCGTTCCACCACATCGCGGACCCGCGCTTCCGCACCGCGATCGGCGCCGCGCTCGAGGAAGAGCACCACGCGATCGAGGAATACGGTGAAGTGCTGTGCGCCCACTCGCCGTACGCGAGGATCCAATGATCCGCCTGCCGTTGCTCGACGCGACCCTTCCCGACCATTTCCCGCCGGTCGAACACGCGCTGCGCGAACCCGACGGCCTGCTCGCCGCAGGCGGCGACCTGTCGCCGCAGCGCCTGCTGGCCGCATATGCGCAAGGCATTTTCCCGTGGTACTCGCGCGGTGAACCGATCCTGTGGTGGTCGCCCGATCCGCGCTGCGTGTTCGCGACCGATCGCCTGCACGTGTCGCGCCGCTTCGCGCGCTGGTTGCGCGGCTGCGACTGGCGGATCGGCGCCGACGAGGCATTCGCCGACGTCATGCGCGCGTGCGCCGCGCCGCGCCCGACCCAGCCGACGACCTGGATCGATGACGACATGCTCGCCGCGTACACCCGCCTGCACGCCCTCGGCCATGCGCATTCCGTGGAGGTTCGCGACGCGTCCGGAGAACTCGTCGGCGGCCTGTACGGCGTCGCGATCGGACGCATGTTCTACGGAGAATCGATGTTCAGCCGCCGCGACAACGCGTCGAAACTCGCCCTGCTCGCACTCGCACGAGTCATGCATCGGAACGACATGCCGCTGCTCGACGCGCAGGTCGCCTCGGCCCACCTGTTCCGCCTCGGCGCGGTCGAGATGCCGCGCGACGCGTTCCGTTCGCGCATCCACGCGCTGGCCGCGTGCGCGCCGATGCCCTTCGCGGATTGGCGAACCGCCCTCGCCGCGCGCACGCCCGCCGAACTGCTGCGGTGACGGCGCGATCCGGCCCGGTTTCAAGGGCCGGGCAGGTGTCCGGGAAACAGCGGCAAGCCGGGTCGATTCGCCGAATTCCGTCAAAACGGGTTGCAAACTCTGATTTTTAGAGTACTCTGTATCTAACAATCCCACCGGAGTACCCCTATGGCTCATACCGAAACCGCCCGCGAAGACCTCGCCTATGTCGCCAGCGCCATGCGCCGCGAAAGCTGCTCGCCAGGCAACCCGTCGATCTACTTCCTGTGGGCCGTCCTGGTGCCGATCGGCTTCAGCCTCACCGACTTCGTCCCGCAACTGACCGGCGCCTACTGGTTCGTGGCGGGCATCGGCGGCGGACTCGCGAGCTGGTGGCTCGGCGCGCGCGATGCGCGACGCTGCGGCATCAACGACCTTGCGCTCGCCCGCCGCTGCGGCCTGCACTGGATCATCGCGGCGCTCGGCTTCCTGCTCGCCGCGCTGCCGATGGCGACCGGCGTGATCGATCCTGCCAATGGCGCGAGTCTGTTCCTGCTCGTCGGCGGCCTGACGTATGCGCTGGCCGGCATCCATCTCGAACGCGGCATCCTGCCGAGCGGCATCCTGATGCTGGCGGCCTACGTCGCCCTGCTCCTGTTCCACCCGCCGTACCTGTGGACGATTGCCGGCATCGTCATCGCGATTTCGCTGGCGTGGAGCGGCTTCGCCACCCTGCGCGCCGGGCCGCGGCAATGACCATGGAGGCCCTCGACGGATTCGACACGGTCCTCGAACACCGCGTGCGTCTCGCGATCGCGGTGCTGCTCGCACGCCACGGCGAGATCAGCTTCGCGCGCTTCAAGCAGCAGCTGGAACTGACCGACGGCAACCTCGGCGCCCAGTTGCGGCGTCTCGAGGACGAAGGCTATGTCCGCTTGCGCCGCGACTTCGTCGACCGCAAGCCGGTGACCTGGTACGCCCTGACCCAGGCCGGGCGCGACGCGCTGGAGCGCCATCTCGGGGCGCTGAACGCGCTCATCGCCGCCGCGGAATCCTGAGGCACGCCGGCGCCGCGGTGACACCGGCCGCCACCTGCAAGGCCTCGAGGCGGGGCCCGATTCGCGGCGTTTGCTTTCCGTCGAAGCCCCGACGTGTCAGAATTGCGCGGTTTCGCGCGTTTCGGCGCCGGAGCGATACCCCAGCAACGATCCAGGGAACGAATGTCCAAAGACGACGTCATCGAGATGGAGGGTACGATTCTCGAGACCCTGCCCAACACCATGTTCCGCGTGAAACTGGAGAACGGTCACGTGGTGACCGCGCACATCTCCGGCCGCATGCGCAAGCACTACATCCGCATCCTGACCGGCGACAAGGTCAAGTGCGAACTCACGCCCTACGACCTGACCAAGGGCCGCATCACCTACCGCATGAAGTGAAGGCAGGATGCCTTCACCCCGTGCAGGCCATGGATGGCCG
>CAYWZC010000099.1:0-1786 GCA_964462745.1 uncultured Rhodanobacteraceae bacterium | reverse complement strand
TCACCCCGTGCAGGCCATGGATGGCCGAAGACACGGGGTCCAGTTCCTGATATGAACTCACCCCGTGCAGGCATTTGTCGGCTCCGGCCCTTCGGGCCTTGAGCCGACCTACCTCGCCGAAGCACAAGAACCGTAGGTCGGTTCAAGCGGCGCAGCCGCGGAACCGACAACGCGGAGGTGGGGTCTGGCACGAGCGCGATCGGACTTCGTGCGTTGTCGGCTCCGGCCCTCCGGGCCTTGAGCCGACCTACCTCTCACCCCGTGCGGTACAGGGATGTACGTTACGTTGACACGGGGATCCGTAAAAAAAGCCGGATACGTAGGGTGGGCCATGGCCCACCATTCAACGTATCCCGTGCGTGGAGCGGGCTCCGGTTCCGCGAGCGGTGGGCCGCCCCCCCTACACCACCACCGGCAGTTTTTCCGCCGACTCGATATCGACCGACAGGGTATCGTCACGCACCGACAGGCGGACCTTGCCGCCACCGGCGAGCTTGCCGAACAGCAATTCGTTGGCGAGTGCGCGCTTGACGTGATCCTGGATCACGCGCGCCATCGGCCGCGCGCCCATCTGCGGGTCGAAACCGTGTTCGGCGAGCCAGCGACGCGCCTTGCTGTCGACGTGCAGCACGACCTGCTTCTCGTGCAGCTGCGCCTCGAGCTCGATGATGAACTTGTCGACCACGCGCAGGATATGCTCGAAATCGAGCGCATGGAACTGCACGATCGCATCGAGGCGATTGCGGAATTCGGGCGAGAACGCCTTGCGGATCGTCTCCATCGCGTCGGTCGCGTGGTTCTGTTCGACGAAGCCGATCGTGCGCCGCGCCGCGAGTTGCGCACCCGCGTTCGTGGTCATCACCAGGATCACGTTGCGGAAGTTCGCCTCGCGGCCATTGGTGTCGGTCAGCGCGCCGCGATCCATGATCTGCAACAGCACGTTGTAGACGTCCGGATGCGCCTTCTCGATCTCGTCGAGCAGGAGCACGCAATGCGGATGCTTGACGATCTGCTCGGTCAGCAGGCCGCCCTGGTCGAAACCGACGTAGCCCGGCGGCGCGCCGATCAGGCGCGATACCGAGTGCGCCTCCATGTACTCGGACATGTCGAAGCGCACGAGTTCGACGCCCATCTGCAACGCAAGCTGGCGGGTGACCTCGGTCTTGCCGACGCCCGTCGGGCCGGCGAGCAGGAAGCAGCCGATCGGCTTGTCCGGATTGCCGAGCCCGGAGCGCGCCATCTTGATCGCGCCGGCCAGCGTGTCGATCGCTTCGTCCTGGCCGAACACGACCATCTTGAGGTTGCGGTCGAGGTTGCGCAGCACGTCGCGATCGGACGCCGATACCTGCTTGGGCGGAATCCGCGCCATGCGCGCGACGATGAACTCGATTTCCGGCACGTCGACCGTGCCCTTGCGTTCGGCCTCGGGCACCAGGCGCTGGCGTGCGCCGGCCTCGTCGATCACGTCGATCGCCTTGTCCGGCAGCAGGCGGTCGTTGATGTGCTTGACCGACAGGTCGACCGCGGCCTGCAACGCATCGGCGGTGTATTCGATCTTGTGGTACTCCTCGAAGCGCGATTTCAGGCCCTTGAGGATTTCCACGCTGTCGGCGATGGTCGGCTCGACCACGTCGATCTTCTGGAAGCGCCGCGCGAGCGCGCGATCCTTGTCGAACACGCTGCGGAACTCCTGGAACGTGGTCGATCCGATGCAGCGGATCTCGCCCGACGCGAGCATCGGCTTGATGAGTTTCGACGCGTCCATGGTGCCGCCCGACGCGTAGCC
>CAYWZC010000098.1:0-9590 GCA_964462745.1 uncultured Rhodanobacteraceae bacterium | reverse complement strand
CCCAGCGACACCCTGGTCCTCAACCTGGACCTCAACTACGTGCGCTATTCGGAACTCAGCGACAGCATGGATACGCTGTTCTACAGCATCGAGAACGACGGCAGCATGACGTTCAATGATCCGTCCGTGTTGCAGGTTTCGAATGGCACCGAGATCCATCTGGGCGGCGAATACACCTTCATCCAGTTCGCGCATCCGTTCAGCGTGCGCCTCGGCACGTGGTACGACCCGGCGCATGCGCTCGAGTATCACGGTGCGCTGCCGACCGACGGTTCGCTGTTCTCGCAGGGCCAGGTCGGTCTCGCATCGCTGTTCTCGCAGGGTAGCGGCAGCCAGATGCATTACGCGGGTGGCCTGGGCTTCGCGTTCTCGAAGTTCCAGGTCGATTTCGCGTTCGACCTGTCCGACGAGATCGATACCTACTCGTTGTCGGGCGTGTATCGCTTCTGATCCTGCGTGAGGTCCGGCGCGCGCTTCCCGCGCGCCCGACCTCACCGACCGCCGCGGTGTGTTGCCGGGACGTTCCGATCCCGGCGTGGGACGATCCATCGGGCACCGGCATCGCCTGCCGATTGCGCTTCGTCGGCGCGTTGGCGGTGCGCCATGCTCTGTTATGATTCCGTGTACGGAGTCGAGGGGCAATGGCGAGCTTTCCGCAGCAGGTACCAGGTTACGAGCTGATCCGCGAACTCGGCGTTGGCGGAATGGCGACCGTGTACCTGGCTGTCCAGCATTCGCTTGATCGCCAGGTCGCGATCAAGGTGATGAAGCGCGACGCCGCGGGCGGCACCGTTTCGGACTTCGAGAAGCGTTTCCTGTTCGAAGGCCGCACGATGGCCAAGCTGCCGCATCGCAACATCGTTGCGGTGTACGACATCGTGACGCGCGCCGACATCGCCTACATCGCGATGGAATACCTGTCCGACGGCCCGCTGACCGACCGCATGCGCCGCGGGCTCGAACTCGGCGAGGCGATCACGATCGCGGTGCAACTCGCGAACGCGCTGGAATACGCGCACCGGCAGAACGTGGTCCATCGCGACCTCAAGCCATCCAACGTGCTGTTCCGGGACGCCTCGACGCCGGTCCTGACCGACTTCGGCATCGCCAAGCAGGCCGGTGCGGCGGCGGTCCGGATCACGCAGACCGGCATGGTCCTCGGCACACCGACCTACATGAGCCCCGAGCAGGCCAACGGCCAGGAGGTCGACGGGCGTTCGGACCAGTACAGCCTCGGCATCCTGTTCTACGAGATGCTGACCGGCAACGCGCCGTTCACCGACGAGACGCCGATGGCGGTGCTCATGGCGCATGCGCTGAAGCCGCCGCCCCCATTGCCGACCGAACTCTCCGTGTTCCAGCCGATCTTCGACCGCATGCTCGCCAAGCGGCCGGAAGATCGCTACGCGGACCTGCGCGAGTTCGAGCAGGCGCTGCGCGGGCTCATCCTGAGCGACGAGGACCTCGGCACGCGCCTGCGCGCCGGCAGCACGCGCAGTTCGTCCAGCCAGCTGCGCCAGCTCGGCTTCGGCAGCGACACGCATTCCTCGTCGGGGATCACGCGTGACATGAACTACCGGCGCGATGCGTCGACCATGTTGCGTACCCTGACCCAGCCACGCGAGTTGTGGCGCGTGCTGCGAACCGGGCGCGGCATCGCCGCTGCGGCGCTGGTCGCGGGTGTGATCCTGCTCGGAGTCCTCTTGTGGAGCGGATTCGGCGGCAGCGGTGGCGCACCGGAAAACGAGGACTATGTCCGCCTGTTGCTCAATGAAGCGCAGGAACACATCGCATCCGGTGCGCTGTTGCAGCCGCCCGGCAAGAATGCGTTCGAGGACCTGCAGAAAGTCCTGCAACAGGACGCCGACAATCCGCGCGCCGCGGAACTGCTCGCCGGGGTTGCGGTGAGTCTGCGCAGCCAGGCCCTGCAGGCGCTGACGGACGGCGACGAGACCCGCGCCAACGAACTCATCAACCAGGCCCTGTTGGTACTGCCCGGAAACAAGGAATCCGAGCAGGTTGCTGCGCGCATCGCGAATGCCAAGCAGGAAGGCGAACGCGAACGTCAGGTCACCGAACTGCTCGACAAGGCGGCGCGGACCGCCGCGGAACCCGGTCAGCAAGCCGATGCCGTATTCGCGTTGCTCGCGTCGGCGCGCGCGATCGATCCGGACAACCCGGCCGTCGCGGCGCGCATCGCGCAGCTCACCAAGCGGCAGTTCGATCGCGCGCGCGAGGCGTTTCGCGCGGATCGGCTGGCCGACGCGGCGCGGATCATGGAGGGCCTGCGTCCGAGTTTCGGCACCGATCCGGCTTTCGACCCGCTGGCATTCGCGATCGAGGATGCCGAGGCGCAGGCGTTGCGAGCGGACCAGGCGGCAGAGTTGCTCGCACGCGCCCGCACCGCGCTGGAAGCGGACCGGATCAGCGAACCGGCCGGCGACAATGCGCTGGACCTGTTCGAGCAGGCGCGCGAACTCGATCCCGGAGCGGCTGCCGTCACCGCCTTCGCCGACGTACTCGCCGAGCGCGCGTTGCGCAACGGCAACGAGGCGCAGGCGAATGGCGAGTTCGAACGCGCGCTCGGCTTCGCGGAAATGGCCTTGCGCATCGACCCGCAACTGAAAGGGGCCAAGGATCTGCTCGCGGTCACCCAGGAGGAACTCGGTGCGAAGCGCGCCGCATTTGCCTCGCGTCTGAACCTCGCGCGCCAGTCGATCATGAGCGGCAATCTGTTCCCGCCGGGCAAGGACAACGCCAAGACCGTGCTCGAAGGCCTGATCGAAAGCGATCCGACCAGCACCCTCGCGCGCGAACTGCTCGCGGGCCTCGCCGAATCCGCCCGCACGGCGGCGACCGCGGACCTCGAGCGCGGCGATCTCGACAGTGCGGACGCGCTGGTCCGTTCGGCTCTCGAGAACTACCCCGGTGACGCCGAGCTGACCGGTCTCGCCAGCCGGATCGCTTCCGCGCGCACGGTGCGCGCCGCGGAAACGGCCATGCAGGAACGCGAGGAACGCATCGCCTCCCTGCTGGGACGGCGCCCGCTGTCGGACAAGAACGTCGCTGCGATCGCCGCGGATCTGCAAGCGCTGCAAGGTAGCGGCCGCGACACGACCGACTTGCGCAAGCAGCTGGTCGATGCGCTCGCCGCCGACGTGAAGGATGCTTCGAGCGTCGCGGCGATCGACGCGACAGTCGCCGCGGCACGCGCGGCGCGCACCAGTTTCGGCGAACTGCCGGCCCTCGCGGCAGTCGAACAGGACGCGAGTCGGCGTCGCGATGTGCTGAGCCGGCAGCAGCAGGCTGCACTCGCCGCACAGCAGGGCGAGCTCGTCATCAATGCGTTGCCATGGGGCAACGTCGAGGAGGTGCTCAATGCGGCGCGCGAACCGGTGGCCCTGCCGAAGGATCGCAGCACGCCATTGCACCTGAATCTTCCCGCCGGAAGCTACTACGTCACCGTGCGCCATCCGGAGGTCGGCAAGAGCGTTTCGGTATTCGCCCGGGTCAAGGCGCGTGATCGCAGCCAGGCCGTCGCGAGTTTCCCGACCTTGACCGCCGATGCGTACCTGCGCCATGCGAACCTGTAGCATGCTGCGAATCGGCAGTTACGACCCTGCAGCCGCGGTGCGACGGTGCATGAGTCCGCGCGCCCTGTTCGTGCTGGCAGCAGGGCTGCTGGTCGCGATGCCCGTGCGTGCCGACTGGAAGGACGATTACGCGCGCGGCCTCGAAGCCGTGCAAGGCGGCCAGTGGGCCGATGCGTCGCGGTACATGCAGGCCGCGCTCGAGGACAACGACAAGCCGGCCAAGCGCGTGCGCCTCTACGGCCAGCGCTGGGAGATGTACGCACCGCAACACTATGCGGGACTCGCGGCATACAAGCAGGGCGACTGCGCCACGGCACAGCGCTTGTGGTCGAGTGCGGCGAACCGGTCGTTTACCGCGGGCATGTCCGATCTCGCCGCGGTCGAAGCGCAGGCGAACAAGGACTGCGACGTGCGTCTTGCGAGCCAGGCCAAACCGGCCAGCGAACCGGTCGCGAGCGTGCCACCGCGCAGCGAACCGGCGGCGGAGCCGAAGCCGGCGCCGCCGAAGGCCGAACCGCCGCCCAAGGCGAAGCCCAAACCGCCGGCGCAGGCCCCGGCGAAGGTCGCGCGTGCGCCATCCGCTGCCGACCAGTTGCGCCCCCTGGTCGAGGCATACCTGGCCGGCAACTACCAGACGGTCATGCGCCAGACCGCGCGCAGTTCGGCGCAAGGCAAGTTGGGGGCACAGATGCAGTTGCTGCGCGCGGCTGCGGCGTACCGGGAAGCGGCACTGGCCGGCGACGAAGGGAAGGACGCGCTCGCGACCGCCCGCGCGGCGGCCCGTGCCGCGCGCCAGTCCGATCCATCGCTGCAGCCGGATGCAACCTTCTTCCCGCCCCGATTCCTGGCCTTCTACAACGGAAAACCATGACGAACCTCCGCAAGACCGCGCTCAACGAGGCGCACCGTGCGCTCGGCGCGAAGATGGTCGATTTCGGCGGCTGGGACATGCCGCTCAACTACGGTTCGCAGATCGAGGAGCACCATGCGGTGCGGCGCGCCGCAGGCATGTTCGACGTCTCGCACATGACCGTGGTGGACCTGCGTGGTGCGCGCACGCGCGAGTTCCTGCGCCACCTGCTCGCCAACGACATCGACAAGCTCGAAGCGCGGGGCAAGGCGTTGTATTCGTGCATGCTCGACGAGCGCGGCGGGATCATCGACGACCTCATCGTGTATTTCCTCGACGAGGATCGTTTCCGCGCGATCGTCAATGCGGCGACACGCGAGAAGGATCTTGCATGGATCCGGGGCCACGCGCAGGCATTCGACGTCGGCGTCGCGGAACGCACCGACCTCGCGATGATCGCGGTCCAGGGACCGGATGCACGGGCGAAAGTCCTCGACCGGCTGAGTCCCGCGGCGCGCGATGCGGTTGCCGCGCTCGGCAGGTTCGCTGCGACGGAAGGTGACGGCTTGTTCATCGCGCGCACCGGCTACACCGGTGAGGACGGTTTCGAGATCGTGGTTGCGGAAACCGATGCGGCGGAACTGTGGAGCCGCCTGCTCGAAGCCGGCGTCACGCCGGCCGGGCTTGGCGCGCGCGACACCTTGCGCCTCGAAGCCGGCATGAACCTGTATGGCCAGGACATGGACGAGTCGGTCACGCCGTGGGAATCCGGTCTGGCCTGGACGGTCGCGCTGGATTCCGCGCGCGACTTCATCGGCCGCGCCGCACTCGAAGCACAACGGGAAGCCGGCGTGCCGCGCAAGTTGATCGGTGTGGTGCTCGATGACAAGGGCGTGCTGCGCCACGGTCAGCGCGTCGTCACCGACGAGGGGGATGGCGAGATCCTGTCCGGCAGTTTCTCGCCCACGCTCGGCAAGTCGATCGGTTTCGCGCGGGTCCCCGCGGCGAGCGGCGCGCGCATCGCGGTGGACATCCGCGGCCGTCAGTTGCCGTTGCGCGTGGTCAGGTATCCCTTCGTGCGCGATGGCAAGGCTTGCAAGGGTATCCAGGGTTGACCAGCGCATCCCCGGCGGATGGTCCGGGACCGCGCATGTCCGCGGCGTCCTGATAGAATCGCGGGCCGAGATCGGAGGAAGCAAGCCATGCAAGAGATCCCTGGTGATCTGAAGTTCATGAAATCCCACGAATGGGCACGCGTCGAAGACACCGGGCTCGTCACGGTGGGCATTTCCGACCACGCGCAGAACCTGCTCGGCGATCTCGTCTACGTCGAGTTGCCGGGGGTCGGCGACCAGGTCGATACGTCCAACGCCTGCGCGGTGGTCGAGTCGGTCAAGGCGGCGTCGGATGTCTATTCGCCGGTGTCCGGTGAAATCGTCGCGGTCAACGAGGCGCTCGGCGACAAACCCGAGACGATCAACGAGGATCCCTGGGGTGATGGCTGGATCTTCGTGGTCAAGCCGGACAATCTCGCCGAAGACATGGACGAGTTGCTCGATCCGGACGCCTACCAGGAACTGGTCGAAAGCGACGAACATTGATGGCCGGGAATCGGTAATCGGATCCCCGATGTCGAATCGGCGGCGACACTCGCCCAGTCGATAGCTGTTCCCGCGACGACGTCCTTTCGAAACCCCAACACCGCGCAAGACCCATGCCCTTCATTCCCCATTCCGCAGCCGACGTCGAGACGATGCTCGAGCGCATCGGCGCCGCTTCCATCGAAGACCTGTTCGACGAGATTCCGGAGTCGCTCAAGACCGGGACACTGGCCGGCGTGCCAGCCGGTTTGACGGAGATGGAAGTCGCGCGCCTGATGCGCGAGCGCGCGGCGGCGGACGGTACGCCGTTGTGCTTCGCGGGCGCCGGTGCGTATGAACACCACATTCCCGCCGCGGTCTGGGCAATCGTGTCGCGCGGTGAATTCTATTCCGCGTACACGCCGTACCAGGCCGAGGCGAGCCAGGGCACGCTGCAGCTCATCTACGAATACCAGAGCATGATGACGCGCCTGACCGGCATGGACGTCAGCAATGCCTCGCTCTACGACGGTGCAACCGCGCTCGCCGAGGCGGTGCTCATGGCAGAACGCTGCGTGCGCAACGGTCCGCGCAAGGTGCTCGTCCCGCGCAGCGTGCATCCCGCATATCGCAAGACGCTCGCGACCATCGTCGGCCTGCAGGATATCGAGGTCGTCGAATTGCCGGTCGACCCGCAAGGCGGACACCTCGATCCGGCCTGGCTCGCCGGCCAGGATTTCGGCGCCTTCACCGCACTCGTGATCCCGCAACCCAATTATTTCGGTGTTCTCGAGGAGGTCGATGCGCTGACCGACTGGGCGCATGCACAAGGTGCCCTCGTGATCGGCGTCGTCAATCCGTTGTCGCTCGCCGTGCTCAAGGCGCCCGGGCAATGGGGCGGTGCGCAATCAGCCGGACGCGGAGCCGACATCGTGTGCGGCGACGGTCAACCGCTCGGCGTGCCGTTGTCGTCGGGCGGGCCGTACTTCGGCATCCTGTGCTGCAAGCAGCAACTCGTGCGCCAGATGCCGGGTCGCATCGTCGGCCGCACCAGCGACATCGACGGCAAGCCGGGGTTCGCACTGACCTTGCAGGCGCGCGAGCAGCATATCCGTCGCGCCAAGGCCACCTCCAACATCTGCACCAACCAGGGATTGCTGGTTGCCGCCGCGACCATCCACATGGCATTGCTCGGCCCGCAGGGTCTCGAACGGGTCGCGCGTCATTGCATGGCGAATACACGGCGGGTGCGCGAGAAACTCGTTGCGATCGACGGCGTCGGTTGCGTGTTCGACCGACCGTACTTCCACGAGGTCGCATTCCGCTTGCCGGTTTCGGCGCAGGATCTCGTCGACGACCTGGCCGGTGCCGGGATCGTCGCAGGCGTCGCGCTCGACGAGGATTACCCGGAACTCGGTAACGGTTTGCTGGTTTGTGCGACCGAGACCAGGACCCGCGCGGACATCGATCACTTCGCGACTGCGCTGGCTGACGTGTGCGCGAAGCGGACCGCACTCGCGGGACGCACCCCCACTGCTGGCTGACGATTTCCGCGCGACGCGAGCCGCGGCACGCTCTTCGGTTCGCATTCCGTTCATGAAGGAAAAACGCCGGTTTCGCGGCGAACGCGGAATGCGGTGACGCGTTCCGCGGCAATTTCCCGTGCACGTCCTTGTCGATGCGTTGCGCATCGGATTGCTCGTGCGCGGGAGGGCGACGAGTGCATAAAACGGCGTATTCATTGACTTCGCGGGGGTATTGCGCGTACGCGGAGGGAATGCGCGACGTTTCGCGGAACGGATGTCCAGACGTATAGACGTCTATATATCAACGACTGGGCAGCTCGCCGAGCCCGGTTGATCAGCCGGGACCGCTTGTTCGAAGGGGATTCGGGGCGGTTCTTCGGGTGTGAAAAACTTGTTGACACGCGTGCATGACAGGGCTAGCTTTTGCGCCGGCGTGACAAGTGTATGTAGGAATCATGGCTGCAACCCGATTCGTCGCACCTTATGTCGAGCACGGCCACAAGGCCGAGTCGGTGAAGAAAATCACGGTATCGATTCCGCTGCACATCCTGAAACTCGTATCTGATGAGCGAACCCGCCGCCAGATTTCCAACCTGCGTCACGCCACGAACAGCGATCTGCTGTGCGAAGCATTCCTTCACGCTTTCACTGGGCAACAACTGCCAACCGACGAGGAGCTAAGACGCGATATGGCTACGAAGAAGACAACTGCAAAGAAGGCAACCGCAAAGAGGAAGACTGCCGCCAAGAAGGCGCCGGCGAAGAAATCCGCCCGCAAGGTGGCAAAGAAGGCAACCAAGAAAGCAGCCAAGAAGGCACCAGCGAAGAAGGCAGCGAAGAAGGCTGCCAAGAAGGCACCCCGCAAGACTGCGCGGAAGGCCACCAAGAAGACGGCGTCCCGGGCCCGGTCGGCCACCGCGCGCAAGACTGGCGCGGCCAAGAAGGGCGCACGCAAGGTGGCGAAGAAGAAAACCGCACGGAAGACAACCGCCAGGAAGGCAAAGTAGCACCAACCTCCCGGTCGGGTTCGACCGGGCAATGATCGGCCTGCCAGCCAGGTCGATCGAAAAGCAAGATGCATAGTGGTTGATGAACTCGCTCTCCCTGCGGTTGCCCAGCGCAGGGAGAGCATTTCAGGATCCGGTTCCCCTCAGTACGACAGCAGCTTCGCCCACGCTTCGGCACGCGGCGTGCGCTCCGCGATGATCTTGGCGCAGGTCAGCAGCGGAACGGCCAGCAACATCCCGGCCACACCCCACAGCCAGCCGAACAGCAACAACGCGACGAATACCACCACCGGATCGAGTTTCAGTCGGCGTCCGACGAGGTGTGGCGTGACGAGTTGTCCCTCGATCATGTGCAACACCAGGAACACGCCAGGTGCGGTCAACGCGGTCCAGGCCTGTTCGCTCTGGTAGAACCCCACCACCACGAGTGCGATCGCGCTCAGTGCCGGACCTACGTACGGCGCGTAATTGAGCAATGCGACCACGCCACCCCACAACAGCGGGTCGGGTATGTCCATGAGCCACAGTGCCGCAGCGGTGGCGGCGCCCAGCGCCGCATTGATCAGGGTGATCGTGATCACGTAGTGGGACAACTCCAGTTGCGCATGGCGCGTGGCGGTCACGAGGTCGCGCTTGGCGCGCAGGTGCGGTGCCATGGTCACGAACTTGCGCAACAAGTCGTCACCGTGCAGCAGCAGCAGGAACGTCAGGAACAGGGTTGCGATGAAGGCGATGATGGCCGCCGGTGTCGCCTTGAGCATGCGCGTCATCGGACCCGGTTCGACATCGATGACGGCGCGCGGCGCGCGATTGCCGTCGGCACTGGTGATCTTCTGGATCTGCTCGCTCGCGCGAGTCGCGACGCGCAGCGGTGCGCGCAGGTCGCGTAGCGAATGTTCGATCCGGTCGAGCGCCCGCGGCATGCGGTCCAGCCAGTCGCGTGCGGGTGTGGTCAGGCTCATGACCACGACGACCAGCACCGCAATCGTCGCGCCGAGCACGAGGGTCGTACCGAGCCATCGCGGAACGCGCCA
>CAYWZC010000097.1:0-9619 GCA_964462745.1 uncultured Rhodanobacteraceae bacterium | reverse complement strand
GCGTCGCGCGAGCGCGTCAGCACGTTGAACAGGGTCGACTTGCCGACGTTGGGACGTCCTACCAGGGCAACGACCGGCAACATGCATTCGTCCTGCTGCGTGGCGCGCCCGTCGCCGGGCGCGAGGTGGCGATCAGCGGATCGCGAATGCGCCGATGCGGCCTTCGACGTCCTCGACGTACACCGAGTCGCCGGCGACCACCGGCGCGCTCTCGATCGGGTCCTTGCCGAGCCGTTCGCGCGCGGCGAACTGGCCGTCCGTGATGTCGAGCCAGTGGACATAGCCTTCGAGATCGCCGACCACGACATGGTTGCCGTGGATCGCGGGCGGGCTCAGCCAGCGGTGCAGGAGCTGGTCCTGCTTCCAGAGGTTCGCGCCGCTCGCGCGGTCGAAGGCCCAGACATTGCCTTCCGCATCGACGCAGATGACGACCTCGGAATTGACCGCGACGCCCGCATAGCTCGACAGGTCGCGCTGCCATTCGGGCCGGCCATCGGCCGCTCCGAGCGCGACGAGCTGGCCGCGATAGCCGACCGCGAACACCTCGCCCGCATCGGCGACGATCTCTCCATCGACGTCCGCGAGGCGCTCCACCTCCGTGCGTCCCTCGCCGCTCGACAGGGTCTGGAACCAGGCCATGCTGCCGTCCGCCAGGTTGACCGCGGTGATCTTGCCGTTGTCCGCTCCCGCGAATGCGAGCCCCTCGAGAACCTGTGGCGCACTGTTGCCGCGCACGCTGAGGGCCGGGACCGGTTGCTCGAAGACCCAGCGCAGGCTGCCGTCGCCGACGTTGAGCCCGCTCAGGCGGCCATCGTTGGATCGCACCACGACGACGCCGTCCGCGATGACCGGACGCGCGATGACTTCCGACGAAACCTTGGTTTGCCAGCGCTCGCTGCCGTCGTCCGCGGCAAACGCGTGCACCTGGCCATCGAGCCCTCCGACCACGACCAGATCGCCCGCTGCCGTGGGTCCGCCGGCCCAGCGGATCGAGTTGTCGCCCCGTCGGAACCAGCCGCCGCTGCGCTCGCCATCGTGACGGCTCCAAAGCTTCGCGCCGGTCGCCGCATCGAATGCGCTCAGCGTGCCATCGACGCCGGCGGCGTACAGCCGGCCGTCGGCGACGAACGGCGCGATGCGCGCACCCGACTCATCGGCGCCGTCACCTGAGCTCGTCGTCCAAAGCGTCTGCACGGCGGCGGTCGGTGCGAACTCGACCAGCTCGCGCGGCGGTTCGACGTTGTCCTTCTTGCCGAGGCTGCGGAACCAGTTGCAGCCACTCACCAGGAATGCGGTAAGGACGATCACGAACAGGGTGCGCATCATGAATCCTGCTTCTCCGTGGCGGGCGCGGCCGCGGGCTCGCCGACCGGAGCCGGAGTCGCGGCCACGCTCGTGCTTGCCTGGTCGTCGAGCTTCATCTGCAGGAGATTGCGTTCCGGCGCCTGCGGATCGAGGCTCGCGAGCGCCGTTTCGTAAGCGGTGCGCGCCGCGTCGTGCTGGCCGAGGCTCGCGAGCGCATCGCCGCGCAGTTCGCCGAGTACGGCCGGATACGCGTCCTGCGGCGCCGCGTTGATCAGCGCCAGCGCTGCGTCGGCCTTGCCTTCGGCCAGGTGCAGCCTGGCGAGGTTGAGGTTGACGAGAGTCTCCATCTCCTCGTTGTCGGCATGTTTTGCCGCCCACTCCAGCGAAGATCGGGCCGCATCCAGGTCTCCGCGCGCGCTCGCATCTTCCGCTTCGCGCATCGCGACGAATACCGCGGACGGCGTGTCCGGGTGCTTCTCGCGCAGCGCCGCGGCGATCTTCTCCGCATCCGCGTCGCGCCCCGCCTCGGTCGCTTCGGTGTACGCATCGAGTTGGGCGGCGGCCTCGATCAGGCTGCGCGCCTTGTGGGCCTTCCACTGCTGCCAGCCGAAGATCAGGGCCAGGCCGAGGACCACGCCCACCACCATCGACACGGCATTGTCGCGCAGCCACTTGCGGACCACTTCGCCCTGTTCGTATTCGTCGAGTACTTCGAAAGCCATGCAGATACCCTGGGTTGGAACGTGAGAAAGCCACCGGACAGCGCGCGCCGGTTCCGGTGAAGCCGCGTGCGGCGCGCGCGATCGCGCGATGCCGGGTGCGCAAGGGTAGCAGGATTTGCGCCATTCGCGGCCGGTCGGCCGGGAAAAGACGGCTCCCGTTGTCGCCGACCCGGAATGCTATGGGTTTGCTACCGGCCCGACAGATGTCGGCTATCGGGTCGGCACGTCGGCGCAGCGTCGCCGTCCCATACTGGTCCGGACACACTGCAGGAGGAGCGGACGCATGTTCAGGATCACGGCAACCCTGCTCGGCGGGCTGGTCGCGGCCAGTGCCGGCGCGGCGCCTGGCGCAACCATCCGGGACGACGGTACGACGATCGCCGGGCAGCTGGCATTCCCGCTGCCGGGATTCGCGATCGTGGCGCCGGCCGGCACCGGCGAGGACTGCGTTGGCGTCCCGGGCTCGGTGGTGCACGACGACGGTACCTACGAGAGCGGGTTCGGCGGTTACTGGGAATCGGTCACCTCGGCGCGTTTCGTCGACCGCTTCACTCCCAGCGCCTGGCCTGCGAGCTATGCCGCGGTGTGCGTCGCGATCACCAAGATGGATCCCGCGTCGATGCTCGACGGCTTCGACTTCGACATCGTGGCCTACGACGACGACGGTCCGGATGGCGCGCCGGGCACCCTGCTCGGCCGCCAGTCGGTGCATGTCGAGGATCTTCCGGAGTACGTGTTCGGCGCCCCCGGCGAATTCCTGCGGGTCGACATCTCCGCACTCGGACTCTCGATCGGGGAAGGCGACGTCTACCTCGGTGCCGAATGGGATCCGTCCCAGAGCCCGGGCGTGTTCAAGACGATCAACGTGGACAGTTCCGGCGGCCCGCCCGCGTTCGGCCAGATGAGCCTCAACGGGGCGGAGTGGTCGACCTTGTTCACCGGCTTCCCGCCGCATCTGGGCTTCCCCGATTACACCGCGTTGCAGATCCGCGCGATCGAGGCCCACGAACCTGCGGTGCTTGCAGCCGATGCCGGCAGTATCGCGATCGACGATCACTGCGCGTTCGTCCCGGGCCACGGCAACGGGGTCGCGGAACCCGGAGAAACCATCGACCTCGACGTACCGGTGTTCGCCGCCGGCGGCGACTTCTCGAACGTGACCGTTTCGCTCGGCCTGCCCGCGCCGTCGGGCGTCACCTACACCGCCGCCAGCGCCCCGCTGGGCGCGATCGCGGACGGCGAGCGCGCGAGCGCGCAGCTCGGCATCTCGCTCGCGACCGATGCGACCTGCCTCGCCGAGTTGCAACTGCCGCTCGTCATCGACAGCGACCAGGGCAAATTCCAGGCTTCGATCGCATTGCCGGTCGGCCAGGTGATTGCCGGTGTCGGTCCGCGCGGCCTGCCGATCAAGACCAATTACGACGCGAGCGGAATCGATTCGACGATCCATGTCGCGCAATCGGCAACGATCGCGAACCTCGCGGTGCGCGTGCACCTGCGCCACTACTCGGTACAGGCCGTGGAACTCGCATTGACCAGTCCGGCCGGGACCACGATCCGCCTGCTCGATCGCCCCGGCTATCCGCCCTCGCCGGGTTGCGAGAACGCGATGACCGAGGTGCTGTTCACCGACGGCGCGCCGGACCCGGAAACGATTTGCGCGGCTCCGCCGGGCGGCACGCCGTGGCCCGTCACCGAAGCGTCACCGGTCGATCCGCTGGCAACCCTTGCCGGCGAGAACCTCCAGGGAGACTGGACTCTGACCGTGTACGACCACTGGGAAGGCAGCATCGGTGCGTTGATGGATTGGGAACTGATCCCGACGCCCGCGCTGCACGACGTTTGCGCGGTCTGCGCGGATCCGATCTTCCGCGGCGACTTCGAATGACACGACCGACCTGACACGAAGGGGAAATACGCATGATCGACAGCAAGAAACGTTCAAGCACCCACCGGCGCGCATTGTGCTGCGCGGTGGCTCTCGCGCTCGGATCGGGCCTGATGTTCGGCCCGGCAGACGCGGGCGACGGGTCGGCCGTGCCGTTGTCCTCGCTGGATGGAGACAACGGCTTCCGGGTCGATGGCGGTGCCGCGTACGACCTGGCCGGACTCGCGCTGGCCGGTGCAGGCGACATGAATGGTGACGGCATCGACGACTTCGTGGTCAGCGCCTACGGCGCCGATCCGAACGGCGACTATTCCGGCCGCACCTATGTCGTGTTCGGATCCGCGGCGGGATTCCCGGCCACGCAGGCGCTCGATGCGCTGGATGGCAGCACCGGCTTCCAGGTCGACGGGCTCGCGACATTCGACCGCAGCGGTCGCGCCGTCGCGGGCGGCGACCTCAACGGCGACGGTCTCGGCGATCTCGTGATTGGCGCCAACAGCGCCGACCCCGCGTCGCGGACCGACGCCGGCAGCACCTACGTCGTGTTCGGCCAGGCCGGCGCGTTTCCGGCCGCGCTCGACCTCGCGGCGCTGGATGGCGACAACGGCTTCCGCATCGACGGTGCGGCGGCGTACGAGCACAGCGGCGCTTCGCTGTCCGCGAACGGCGACATCAACGGGGACGGAATCGACGATCTCGTGCTCGGTGCCTACGGAGCCACGTTCAACGGCCCGTATTCGGGCAGCGCGTATGTCGTGTTCGGTCATGCCGCGCCGTTCCCGGCGACGCTCGATCTCGGTTCACTCGATGGCAGCAGCGGCGTGCGGCTCGACGGTTCGGGCAGCGCCGGGCGCGCCGTCTCCAGTGCCGACATCAACGGCGACGGCGCCGACGACGTCCTGGTTGGCGCGCCGAGTTCCTCGGCCGGCGCGAACTACGCGGGCAGCACGTATGTCGTGTTCGGCCAGTCCGCCGCGTTCCCGCCGGCCATCGACATGAACACGCTCGATGGCGATACCGGCTTTCGGATCGACGGCGATGCCGCGTACACCCAGGGGGCGAGCGCACTGGCCGGCATCGGTGACATCAACGGCGACGGCTTCGAGGATTTCGCGGTCGGCGCGGGACAGTCCTCGGCGGGAGTTCCGTACGCGGGCAGCACCTGGGTCGTTTTCGGAACCGACGCCGGCTTCGATGCGAGCTTCAGCGTGGGCGCACTCGACGGCAACAACGGTTTCCGCATCGACGGTGTCGCACCCTACGATCGCAGCGGCGGCGCAGTCGCCGCCGCCGGTGACTTCAATGGCGATGGCATGTCCGACCTCCTGATCGGCGCCGCCGGTGCGGATCCGAACGGCGACGGTTCCGGAAGCAGCTACGTCGTGTTCGGCAGCGGCGCGGGTTTTGCCGCGACCTTGAGCCTGTCGGCACTCGATGGCACGAATGGCTTGCGTTTCGACGGTGTTGCGAGCGGTGATTCGAGCGGCAATGCCGTGGCGCGTGCCGGTGACATCAACGGCGACGGCGCCATCGACATCCTGATCGGCGCGCCCAATGCATCGCCGAACGGCATGCTGTCCGGCAGTGCCTACGTGGTGTTCGCCGCTCCGGGCGCCGCGGCCGATGTCGTCTTCTGCGACGGATTCGATGGTGGTTCCTGCGCGTCGCCGTGATGGCGCCGCCGGGCTGCATGGCGCCGGTGTCCGTTCCCCCCGGACCCGGCGCCACGCATTCGCGCCCGGCATTCGACCCATGAAACGGACTGCTACACTTCGCGTTCGCATTCGCCGGGTCCGTGCATGACCGAATCACCGAAACTCGAAATCAGCGCCTCGCGCCTGTTCACGTCATGGCTCGCCGAGCAACGCGCGAGCCTCGCATTCACGACCTACCAGGCCGGCAAGCTGTTCCTGATCGGACTCGATGGCGCGGGCCAGCTCAAGGTGTTCAACCGGACGCTCGCGCGGGTCATGGGGCTCGCCGCCGCCGACCCGACCCTGTGGGTCGCGACGCTCTGGCAGTTGTGGCGCTTCGAGAACGTGCTGCGACCGGGCGAGACGCACCAGGGCCACGATCGCTACTACGTCCCGCAACTCGCGTACACGACCGGCGACATCGACGTGCACGATGTGGCGATCGACGGCAACGGCGACCCGGTATTCGTGAGCACGCTGTTCTCGTGCCTCGCGCGCCCCGACCCGGTCTACAACTTCCGGCCGATATGGAAACCGCCGTTCGTGACCCGCTACGCGGCCGAGGATCGCTGTCACCTGAACGGACTCGCGATGCAGGATGGCGAACCCGCGTTCGTGACCTGCGTCGGCCGCAGCGACGCGAACGAGGGTTGGCGCGAACATCGCAGCGACGGAGGGCTGGTCATCGACGTGCGCAACGACGAGATCGTGTGCGCGGGTCTTTCCATGCCGCACTCGCCACGCGTGTATCGCGACAAGTTGTGGCTGTTGAATTCGGGCACCGGCGAGTTCGGCTTCGTCGATCGCGAACACGGCGCATTCGAGTCGGTCGCGTTCTGTCCCGGCTACCTGCGCGGCCTGAGTTTCATCGGTGACTACGCCGTGGTCGGCTTGTCACGCCAGCGCCAGAACCGCAGCTTCAGCGGCCTCGACCTCGACCGCCGCCTCGACGACAAGGGAGTCGCCGCGCGTTGCGCGGTGCAGGTCATCGATCTCCGGCGTGGCGACGTGGCCCACGAACTGCGCATCGAAGGCGTGGTCGAGGAGTTGTTCGATACCGCGGTGCTGCGGGACACGCGTCAGCCGGGCGCGGTCGGCTTCGTGTCCGACGAGATCCGCCGAACCCTGTCGTTGCCGCCGGAAGCGCGTTGACCATCCGGTACACCGGACCTCGCTTGCGAGACGCCCGGCGCCCTCATCGAACAACATCCCGTTCCGCGGTCGTAGAGCGCAGCTTGCTGCGCTGGCCGTGCACCGCGGCGCATCCAGCGCAGCAAGCTGCGCTCCGGGAAGCCCGTTCTTCGATTCAGCGCACGACGGGCGTATCGGCCGTGCGGTCGGTGTCGAACACCGTCAGCCGCACGACATTCGCGCGCCGGAACGGTTCGAGTTCGACGACCTTGCCGTCGGCAAGGACCGTCGCCCCGCCCGCATTGCCGAGATGCACGGACAGCGGGCCGCTTGCCGTGTAGCTGCGTTCGGTGCCGGCCGGCAGCAGTCCGTATTCGACCCGCTCGCCGTCGGCGTCGAGCACCTCGACCCAGCTTTCCTCGCTCAGGCGCAAGGTCAGGCTGTGGTCGGCCGAAGCTGCTGCCGGTGCGCTGACCGGTTCCGCGCCGATCTCCTGCTTCGTGGGTGCGCTCGCCTGCATGGTGGGGAACGGCGCGATCGAGGAAATGATCGGCGGCGGATCGACGGCGATCGTGCGCCGCGCGACTTCCGCATCGGTGGCCACGCCGGATTCCGCTGCCGTCGCGGAGGTGGTGTCGGACAGCGATTCGTCGAGCGCGACCAGCGCACCGTCGAGCGGCAGGTTGCGCGCAAGGTTCTGTTCGAGGCCACCGTGCGTCGCGAGCCAGACTGCCGGCGCGACGATCAGCGCGGTCAGGATCAGGTAGGTTGCGCTGACCGAATAGCGATCGAACAGATAGCGCGAGTGCGATGTGGTGCCGGTCGCCACGAGCGGCACCGGTTCGACATGCTGTTCGGCAATCCGTTCCGCGCGCTCGACCGGCAAGTCGAGCAGTCGCGCATAGCTGGTCAGGTAGCCGCGCAGGTACACGCCCTGGGTCATGCCGGCGTAGTCGTCGTTCTCGAGCCGTTCGATGAGGCGGATCGGCAGCTTCAGGCGCGCGCCGACATCGATCTGCGACCATCCGCGCTGCTCGCGCGCCTCGCGCAGGGTCGCGCCGAAACTCGCTTCGCCCGTATCCATGTCCTCGCGGCGGAACCGGATCTCGTGTTCCGCGGGCGGCGCAGCCGCTGCATCGGCGATCGCTTCCGCTGCGTCCTCGCGGGATTCCGCTCGCGCAGGCGCTGCATCATCGATCGCATCTTCCGCGTCGGCATTGCCATCCGCCGCATATTCCGGGGTGGTTCCGCTCGCGGCGACTTCGTCGACGGTTGCAAGATCGTCCGCGGCGGAGGCTTCGTCCGCCAGCAACGGCATCTGCGATCGTTCGACTTCCTGCGGCGCAATGGATTCCTGTGTTGGTGCTTCCGTTCCCCTGACAGACTTCCTGAACTTGTGCTTGCGTTTGTGCGTCATGGTGAATTGTGCCCCAAGAGAGTCCGGGCCTGCTGCGAATTCGGGAATCCCTGCAGCAATTTGCGCGTGTACTCCTGCGCTGCGGCGCCGTTGCCAAGTTTCAACTCGATGTTACGCGCCAGCATCAACGACTCGGGACGTTCGGGGGCGACCGACTCGAAGCGCTGCATGAAGGCGCGCGCATGGAAGGAATCGTCCTTGCGATAAAGCACCTCGGCCAGCTGGAACAGGGCCTCGGCGTCGTCCGGAGTGCGTTGCAGCGCGAGCCGCAGGTCGTGCTCGGCGCGGTCGAGCTTGCCTGCCTTGAGCAGGCAGGTGCCGGAATTGGTCAGGGCGACTTCCGGTGTGTTGTAGAACGGGTCGGCAATGGCCTTGTCGAAGTACGGCTGCGCCTGCGTGTACTGCCCGCCGTTGCACAGGAAGGCCGCATAGTTGTTGAGTTCCGCGCCGCTCGTGGGGCGCAGCTCGGCTGCGCGCCGATAATGCTCGCCGGCCTGTTCGCGGCGGCCGATGCGTTCGTAGAGCAACGCGATCACGGTGTGCGCATCGGCGTAGTCCTCATCGAAGCGCAACGCACGATTGAGCTTTTCGAGCGCGACCTCGTACTTGCCCTGCTGCAGGTATTTCTGGCCGAGCGCGGTGTGGATGCGCGCCGCTTCCTGACGCTTGGCGTCGACGCTCTCGCGTTTGACCGGCGCGGTGCTCACGCAGGCGCACAGCAAGACGCCGCACAATGCGGCGGCCAGCAAGCGCAGGGCGCGTTCATGCCGCATGCGCGATTCCCCGCTCGAGCTTCTTGCGGAACTCCGCCTGCCGCCGGGTGCGGTCGACGACCTGGCCCTTGAGCTGGCCGCAGGCCGCGTCGATGTCGTCGCCGCGCGTGCGCCGCACCATGGTCAGCACGCCGGCGTCGAGCAGCGCCTTCTGGAATGCGCGGATCACGTCCTCGTCGGAACGCTCGTACACCGTACCCGGAAACGTGTTGAACGGAATCAGGTTGACCTTCGCCGGCAGGCGGCGCATGAGCTTGACCAGTTGGCGTGCGTGCTCCGGACGATCGTTGATGCCCTTCAGCATGGTGTACTCGAACGTGATCGTCGTGCGCGGACGTCGCGCCGCATAGCGCGCGCACGCCGCCATGAGTTCGGCGATCGGATACTTGCGGTTGAGCGGCACGATCTCGCTGCGCAGCTCGTCGTTCGGTGCATGCAGGGAAACCGCGAGCGACACATCGCTCGCGTCGGACAGCTTGTCGATCATCGGCACGAGGCCCGCGGTCGACAAGGTCACGCGCTTGTTCGCGAGGCCGAAACCGAGGTCGTCGCGCATCACGCTCATCGCGGTGACGACGTGGTTGAAATTGAGCAGCGGCTCGCCCATGCCCATCATCACCACGTTGGTCAGCTTGCGCTGCCGGTGCGGCGAATTGCCGAGGTGCCGCGCCGCGACCCAGACCTGGCCG
>CAYWZC010000096.1:7434-9632 GCA_964462745.1 uncultured Rhodanobacteraceae bacterium | reverse complement strand
TTTCGAGCTTCGTGATGGCCGACCTTTCACGATTTCCGTGCGAGCAGACCAAGCACCTCGAAATGCGGGGGCTTGCGCTCGCGCGAGATGCGTTCGCACTGGATCACGTCGAGACCGGCCTTCTTCGCCAGCCCTGCCAGTTCCTCGCGTCGGAAGCCGAGGTTGCGGTGATCGAACGGTTCCACCGCATTTCGATGGCCATGCCGCGCGAGCGTCACCGCGAGCAGCCGGCCACCGGGCTTCAGCACCCGCGCAGCCTCGGCGACGGCTTTCGCGGGCTGCGCGGAGTAGGTCAGCGCGTGCAACATGAGCACGAGATCGAATCGACGCCGGCCGAGATCGAGCGCATGCATGTCGCCCTGTCGAATCTCGACGTTCGCGAATGCCTTCAGGCGCTCACGCGCGGCGTTGACGACCCGCTCGGCGGCATCCACGCATACGATCGAACGTGCATGCGGCGCGAGCAACTCGGCGGTCACGCCGTCGCCGGACGCGATGTCGAGCACGTCGCCGGTTTCGAGCAGTTGCAACAGCGCGCGCGCGAGCGTTTCCCATGTGCGACCCGGCGAATAATGGCGTTCCATGTCGCCCGCGACGGTGTCGGCCCAGCCTTCGGCGCGCGCACGCTGGGCGAGGATCGTCGGCAGGCGCTTCTCGTCCTCGCGCAGCAACGCGTCGTCGATGCCGTCACGCAACGTGGCGAGCAACGCGCTCTCGTGCGCCTCGGTATCGGTATTCGCACGGTAATACGCGGACACGCCCGCGCGCCGGTCGCGCACGAGGCCAGCCTCCTTGAGCCGTGACAAATGCGTCGACACACGCGGTTGGGCGAGACGCAGCAGGGTCGACAGCTCCGCGACGGTCAGTTCCTCGCGCTCGAGCAGGGTCAGCAGCCGCAATCGCGTCGGATCGGCGAGCAGGCGCAGCAGGCTGGATGTCGCGGCCAGGTCCAAGGCTGACGCATCCTTTCATCTTGATCGAAAGATGTATGAGCGTACGCCGCCGCTTGGAGAGCGTCAAGGCGAATTGCCGTGATCCTTGCCCGCGTTGGTCATTCTCATCGGGGCCCGAGTACGTCCTACGCGGTCTCGGGTTCGGCGACCGCGCCAACCGCCTCCCGATGATATTGCGTGACCCGTTCCACCTCGTTGCGCGAGCCGAGGAACACCGGCACGCGCTGGTGCAGCTTGCCGGGCTGGATGTCGAGGATGCGCTGGTGGCCGTCGGTCGCCGCGCCGCCGGCCTGCTCGACGATCATCGCCATCGGGTTCGCTTCGTACAGCAGGCGCAGCTTGCCGGGCATGGACGGATCGCGCGCGTCGCGCGGATAGATGAAGATGCCGCCGCGGGTCAGGATGCGATGCACGTCGGCGACCATCGACGCGACCCAGCGCATGTTGAAGTTGCGCCCGCGGGGACCGGACTTGCCGGCCAGCAGTTCGTCGATGTAGCGGCGCATCGGCGCTTCCCAGTGGCGCATGTTGGACATGTTGATCGCGAACTCGCCGGTGTCCTCGGGGATCGTGAGGTTCGATCCGGTCAGCAGGAAACTGCCGATCTCGCGGTCGAGGGTGAACGTGTGCACGCCGTGGCCGAGCGTCAGCACGAGCAGGGTGCTCGATCCGTACACCGCGTAGCCGGCCGCGACTTGCCGTGCGCCGGGCTGCAGGAAGGTCGATTCGTCCGGATCGGTGACTCCCGGCGGGCAGCGCAGCACGGAGAAGATCGTGCCGACCGAGATGTTGACGTCGATGTTCGACGAACCGTCGAGCGGATCGAATACGAGCAGGTATTCGCCCTTCGGATAGCGATTCGGGATCGGGTGCGGATCGTCCATCTCCTCGGACGCGAGCGCGGCGAGGTGGCCGCCCCATTCGTTCGCTTCGAGCAGGATCTCGTTGGACAGCACGTCGAGCTTCTTCTGCGCCTCGCCCTGCACGTTCATCGACCCGGCATTGCCGAGCACGCCGCCGAGCGCACCGCGGCCGACCGCGATCGAGATGCTCTTGCATGCACGTGCGACGACCTCGATGAGCAGGCGCAGGTCGGCATTGATGCGGTCGTGGTCGCGTTGCGCTTCGAGCAGGAAGCGGGTCAGGGAAATGGACTGGCCGGCATGACTCATCACGGTACTCCGCACGGGAAATGCCGCCATTGTGGCGAGTGTGCCGAATTCGTGCCAGTTGGGCGCCACCGAA
>CAYWZC010000096.1:0-7334 GCA_964462745.1 uncultured Rhodanobacteraceae bacterium | reverse complement strand
GGCCCGGCCCGTTTAGAATCGGGGCCTCCGCCTGCGATTCCCCGATGACCCTCGAACCCGGCCTGCTGCTCGCCGCCATCCTTGCGCTCGGCTTCCTCGCCCAGTGGTTCGCGTGGCGCGTGCGCCTGCCCGCGATCCTGTTCCTGCTGCTGATCGGCCTCGTGCTCGGGCCGGTGCTGGGCGTGCTGCGACCGGACGACCTGGTCGGCGACCTGCTGTTCCCGATCGTGTCCCTGTCGGTCGCGGTGATCCTTTTCGAGGGCAGCGTGAACCTGCGCTTCTCCGAACTCGCGGAGATCGGCCACGCGGTGCGCGGCATGATCAGTTACGGCGCGCTGGTTGCACTGCTCGCACTCGCGCTCGCGGCGCACTGGATCGCGGGACTGGGCTGGGAACTCTCGTTCCTGTTCGGCGCGCTCGCCTGCGTCACCGGACCGACCGTGGTCGCTCCGATGCTGCGCACGGTGCGGCCGAACCGCAAGGTTTCGAACCTGCTGCGCTGGGAAGGCATCCTCATCGACCCGCTCGGCGCGCTGTTCGCGGTGCTCGTGTACGAGGCGATCGTGTCACGCGAACAAGGCCATTCGCTGTGGGTATTCGCGAGCACGGTCGGCTGCGGCGTGGCGAGCGGGGTCGGTGCCGCGCTGATCCTCGGCTTCCTGCTGCGCCGCCAGTACATCCCCGAGTATTTGCAAAGCTACGCGACCCTGGCCCTGGTGCTCGGCGCGTTTGCCACGTCGAATGCGCTGACCGCCGAGTCCGGGCTGCTGACCGTGACCTGCATGGGCATCATGCTCGGCAACATGCGTGGGGTGCACATCGACGACATCCTCGATTTCAAGGAACACCTGTCGACCCTGCTGGTGTCGCTGCTGTTCATCATCCTCGCCGCGCGCCTGCAATGGCCGCTGCCCGAAGGCATGTTGCTGGCCGGGTTGCTGATCTACCTGGTTTCGCAGGTCGTGATCCGGCCCTTGTCGGTCGCGATCGCGACCCTGGGCAGCACGCTCGACTGGCGCGAGCGCGCGCTTGCCGCATGGATCGCGCCGCGCGGCATCGTCGCCGCGGCGGTGTCGGCATTGTTCGCGCTGAAGCTGGAGGAACTCGGCATGGCCGGCGCCGACACGCTGGTGCCACTGGTGTTCATCCTCATCATCGCGACCGTGATCGTGCAGAGTGCGACCGCGCGGCCGTTGGCGAGAGTGTTGCGCGTGGCGGCACCCGATCCGACCGGCGTGCTGGTTTTCGGCGCCAATCCGGTCGCGTTCGCGGTCGCCAGCGCGCTGAAGGAGCAGGGCGTCCAGGTGCTGGTCGCCGACGACGACTGGAACGGCATTCGACGCGCACGCATGCAGGGGCTGCCGACCTACTTCGGCAATCCGACTTCGCAGCACGCGAACCGGCACATCGACCTGACCGGCATCGGCCGCCTGCTCGCGATGTCGACGCATCGCGAAATGAATACGCTGGCCTGCCTGCATTACCGCCAGGAGTTCGGTCGCGAGCGCGTCTATCGCCTGCGCAGCGTCGCGCCGGCCGAGAGCAACGACCGCGCGGTGCTCGCGAGCCCGTTGCTCGCACCACCGCTGTTCGCCGACGACATGACCCATGCGCGTTTCAACGAGTTGCTCGAACGCGGTTGGCGGATCAAGTCGACGACCCTGACCGAAACCTTCGACTGGCAGCGTTTCGTTGAACAGCATGGCCACGATGCGTGCCTGTTGTTTGCCAAGACCGACAAGGATGTCCTGCGCATCGCGAGCATCAAGCGCGCGCTCGAACCCAGGCCGGGTTGGAGCGTGACCGCGCTGGTCCCGCCCGCAGCCGCGCCGTCGGCGTGACGCGAGGCGTTGCCGGGGCGGCGTTCGCGATACCGAAATCAGCAAAGCGGCGCGGCGTTCCGCAAAGGATTCGGCGTTCGCGGCGTCCTCCCGCGCGCTCGATACGTCAGGACGCCGGCAGGCCGGGTGCCGCGTTCTCCGCGGACGGGATTGGCAGGCGCGCGAGTACCCGTTCGGTCATGCGCGCGCAGCGCGGGCCGAGGAACGGGAACGCACCGGTCAGGCTCGGGGCGAGCGTGTCCGCGAGCGTGGCGCGCAACTGGCGGCGTGCTCGGAACAGGCGGGTCTTCACCGTCTCCTCGCGAATCCCGAGCTGGCCGGCGGTTTCCTCGATCGTGCAGCCCTCGAGTTCGCGCAGGATGAAGACGAGGCGGAACGCTTCGGGTAGTTCGTCGATCGCGTGTTCGAGCAGGCGCCGGATCTCGGCGCGTGCAGCGCCGGCGGCGGGATCCTCGCCGCCGAACCGGGGCGGAAACGGGATCACGCGCGACTCGTCGGTTGCGGCTGCATCGACCTGGTCCACCGCAACGGTATCGCGCCGCTTGCGGATCCGGCCATGCGCCTCGTTGAGCACGATGCGGGTCAGCCAGGTCAGCAGGCTCGCGTCGCCGCGAAACGAGTCGAGCGCCGCGAATGCGTGGGTGTAAGCCTCCTGGACCGCATCCTCGGCTTCGAAGTCGTCGCGCAAGATGCTGCGCGCCACGCGGAACAGGCGCTGGTTGCAGCGCTGCATGATGTGCCGGAAGGCGCCGCGGTGACCGTTGCGCGCCAGGTCGACCAGCACCGTGTCTTCCAGTGCCTCGAAGTCGATTGTGGTTTCAGGATGCGGCACGACGGAGTCTCCTGCCTGCGAGGAAGGCCGATTGGGGATGGTGTCCTGTTTTCAGATCAGATGCACCCGGGCATGCGAGGTTCCGGGCCGCGCATGTCGGTCGGGCGTGGATGTCGTCCCGGCGAGGATGGCGGGCCGGTCGCGGAGGCGCCGCGGGCGGGCATCCTGCTAAGATGCCCGGCTTGATTCCCACGAAAGCCGTCGGTTCCGGTTGGAAGCGACGGAGCGAGAGGTGCGCATGGATTTCCGTTACAGCGAAGACCAGTTGTCGATCCAGGCCATGGCCCGGGATTTCGCGCGCAAGCGCATCGCGCCGGTTGCGGCCGATTTCGATCGCAGCGGCGAATTCCCGCTCGACAATATCCGCGAGATGGGCCAGCTCGGCCTGATGGGTATCGAGGTGCCGGCCGAATACGGTGGCGCGGGCATGGACGCGATCGCCTACGCGCTCGCGATGATCGAGGTCGCGGCGGCCGATTGCGCGCATTCGACGATCATGTCGGTCAACAACACGCTGTATTGCAACGGCCTGCTCAAGTACGGCAACGAGGAGCAGAAGCGGAAGTACGTCGTGCCGATCGCCTCGGGCGCCGAGATCGGTGCATTCGCGCTGACCGAGCCGCAGTCCGGCTCCGATGCCACGGCGATGCGCTGCCGCGCGGTGCGCCAGGAGGACGGCAGTTTCGTCATCAACGGCAAGAAGAGCTGGATCACCTCGGGTCCGGTCGCGAAGTACATCCTGCTGTTCTGCATGACGAACCCGGACAAGGGCGCGAAGGGCATCAGCGCGTTCCTCATCGACACCGCGCTGCCGGGTTTCCACCGCGGCAAGACCGAACCCAAACTCGGCATCCGCGCATCGGCAACCTGCGAGATCGAGTTCAGCGACTGCCGCGTTTCCGCGGACGACCTGATCGGTGAAGAGGGCGAGGGCTTCAAGATCGCGATGGGCGTGCTCGATGCGGGCCGCATCGGCATCGCATCGCAGGCGGTCGGGCTTGCGCGCGCGGCGTACGAGGCCGCGCTCGACTACGCGCGCGAGCGCAAGGCGTTCGGCCAGTCGATCGGCAGCTTCCAGATGATCCAGGCCAAGATAGCGGACATGAAGTGCCGGCTCGACGCCGCACTCCTGCTGACCTTGCGCGCAGCGTTCGCCAAGGATGAGGCGGGGCGCAGCGGCGGTCGTTTCAGCACCGAGGCCGCGGTCGCGAAGCTCACCGCATCCGAGGCCGCGATGTTCATCACCCACGAGGCGTTGCAGATCCACGGTGGCATGGGGTACTCGAAGGAGATGCCGCTGGAGCGGTATTTCCGCGACGCCAAGATCACCGAGATCTACGAGGGTACGAGCGAAATCCAGCGCCTGGTCATCGCGCGCAACGAAACCGGGCTGCGCTGAAGCCGGTCGCAGTCGAGCGCTTTCAGACCTACCCTGAAAAGTCACGCTCAAACTACTGGATTCCGGGGAAACCGTTCGCGTCAACGGCTGGAAGGATTGTTGCTTCGGGCGTATCCTTGCGGTTTCCCGACTCCTCCCTTCCCGGAACCCAGACATGAGCGTCAAAGGCGCGGTTTCTGCTGTGTCGCGTGAATCGTTGATGGAACAGATTGCCGGACAGTTGTCCGGCGCGCGACAGGAGGAGGTGCGGCGCTTCATCGCGGAATTCCTGCGCCGCGTGCCATCGGGTGACCTCGCGCGGCGCGACGCGGCGGACTGGTTCGCGCTGGCCAACGGCATGCTGGATTTCCTGCGCGAGCGCCGCAGCGGCGTCGTCAAGCTGCGCGTGTTCAACCCGACGCTCGCGGAGGACGGTTTCGAGTCCTCGCACAGCGTCGTGCAGATCGTCACCGACGACATGCCGTTCCTCGTCGATTCGGCGAGCATGGCGATCGCCCAGGCCGGTTTGGCCGTGCACACCGTGATCCATCCGGTTTTCCTCGTCCAGCGCGATCCGGGTGGTCACGTGCTTGCGATCGACAGCGACGTGCGCGAAGCGACGACCGGACAGGCCGAGTCGGTCATGCATTTCGAGGTCGACCGAATCGCCGACGCGAGCGACCTCAATGGACTCAAGCAATCCCTGATCACCGCGCTCGAGGACGTGCGCGCGAGCGTGTCGGACTGGAAGCCGATGCGCGACAAGATGCTCGCGATCGCGGAAGACATGGCGGTGGCCACCAACATCCCGGCCGACGCGGACGGCATCGCGGAGGGCCAGGAGTTCCTGCGCTGGGTCGCGAACGATCATTTCACGTTCCTCGGCTATCGCGAATATCGCGTTGCGAAGTCCGGCGACGACGAGGTTCTGGCCGCGGTCGACGGCTCCGGCCTCGGCATCCTGCGCGGCCTCGAGCGATCGGTCGCGCCGCGCTCGCTGAAGACCCTGGTCGCGAGCGAGTTGCCGCATTCGGGCTCGGTCGATGCGATCATCCTGACCAAGACCAATGCGCGCTCGCGCGTGCATCGGCCGGGTTACATGGATTACATCGGCGTGCTCGAGTTCGACAAGGA
Source organism: uncultured Rhodanobacteraceae bacterium (assembly GCA_964462745.1). Classification (GTDB taxonomy): domain Bacteria; phylum Pseudomonadota; class Gammaproteobacteria; order Xanthomonadales; family Rhodanobacteraceae; genus Dokdonella_A. Next base: position 2,149 of record CAYWZC010000096.1, on the reverse strand, counting down.
TGGCGTGCCGATCGCCGAGCAGCGCTTCCTCGGCATGTTCAGTTCGGCCGCCTACATGGCGCGGCCGCAGGACGTGCCACTGGTGCGACGCAAGGTCGAATCGGTGGTCGCGCGCACCGGGTTGCGCCGTGACTCGCATTCGGGCAAGGCGCTGCGCCACATCCTCAATACCCTGCCGCGCGACGAACTGTTCCAGTGCAGCGTCGAGGAACTGTATCCGATCGCGATGGGCATCCTCGAGTTGCAGGAGCGCACGCGCACGCGCCTGTTCGTGCGCGCGGACCGCTACGCACGGTTCTTCTCGTGCCTGGTATTCCTGCCGCGTGACCGGTTCGATTCGGACGTGCGCGCGCGTATCGAGAATACCCTGAAGCGCGCATTCCACGGTACCCGCGTCGATTCCTCGATCGAGGTCGGCGAATCGCCGCTTGCGCGCATCCATCTCGTGGTGCGACCGAAGCCGGGCGACCGACCGAGCTACGACGTCGCCGAACTCGAGAACCGGATCACCCAGATCGTGCGCAACTGGCACGATGACCTGCGCGATATCCTCGTGCAGCGCCAGGGCGAGGAGCGCGGGCTCAAGCTCGCCAACCGCTACGGCAAGGCGCTGCCGGCCGGATACATCGAGGAAGTGACGCCGCACCTGGCCGCGATCGACGTGGAAATGGCCGCGGGATTGCGCGATGCGGACGACATTCGCATGAACCTGTATCGCTCGCGGCGCAAGCCCGAGACGCTGCATTTCAAGGTCTACCGGCTCGGCGCGAACATCGCGCTGTCCGAGGTCATCCCGCTGCTCGAGAACATGGGACTCCGGGTCCTGACCGAATCGCTGTATGCGATCGACGCATCCGGTGGCCGCATCTACATCCAGGACATCCGGGTGGAGCCGGCCAATCCCTGCGCGTTCGACATCGAGCTGATCCACGACGCGTTCCAGGATGCGTTCGAGCGGATCTGGCGCGGCGACGCGGAGAACGACGCGTTCAACAAGCTGATCCTCGGTGCGCGCATGGACTGGCGCCAGATCAGCGTGCTGCGCGGCTACTGCAAGTACCTGTTGCAGACCGGCGTCACCTATTCGCAGACCTACATGGAAGACACGCTCAACCGCTACCCGGCGATCGCCGGCCTGCTGGTCGAGCTGTTCGAGGCCGGTTTCGACCCGAAGCGCGAAGGCGCGGGCAAGCAGGCGGTCGAGGCGGCGCGCAAGCGCTTGCGCAAGGAACTCGATGCGTTGCTCGACGAGGACACGCGCAAGGCGAACCCCGAACTGATCGACGAACTCGTCGCGGCGCGGGGTGAATCGCGGGCGGCGCAGGTCGAAGCGGTCGTCGTCGCGATCAAGACCTTGCTCGAACGCGTGTCCAGCCTCGACGAGGATCGCATCTTGCGGGCGTATCTCGGTGTGATCGGCGCGACGCTGCGCACCAACCACTTCCAGACGCGCAACAACAAGCCACACGAGTACACGAGCTTCAAGTTCGATCCGGCACGCGTGCCCGACTTGCCGAAGCCGCGGCCGTATCGGGAGATTTTCGTGTACGGCCCGCGCGTGGAAGGCGTGCACCTGCGTTTCGGGCCGGTCGCACGCGGCGGTTTGCGCTGGTCGGATCGGCGCGAGGACTTCCGCACCGAGGTGCTCGGCCTGGTCAAGGCGCAGATGGTCAAGAACACGGTCATCGTGCCGGTCGGTTCGAAGGGCGGCTTCATCGTCAAGCGGCCACCCGCATCGGGTGACCGCGACGCGCTGCTCGCCGAGGGCGTGGCCTGCTATCGCATGTTCATCAACGGCATGCTCGACATCACCGACAACCTCGTCGAAGGCGAGGTCGTGCATCCCGCCGATGTAGTGCGCCACGACGAGGACGATCCGTACCTCGTGGTCGCGGCCGACAAGGGCACGGCGAAGTTTTCCGACATCGCCAACGCGGTCAGCGCGGAACACGGTTATTGGCTCGGCGATGCATTCGCATCGGGTGGATCGGCGGGCTACGACCACAAGGGCATGGGTATCACTGCCAAGGGCGGCTGGGAATCGGTGAAGCGGCATTTCCGCGCACGCGGCATCGATTGCCAGAACGAGGACTTCACCTGCGTCGGCGTCGGCGACATGTCCGGCGACGTGTTCGGCAACGGCATGCTG
>CAYWZC010000095.1:4547-9749 GCA_964462745.1 uncultured Rhodanobacteraceae bacterium | reverse complement strand
CGTTCGCGATCTCGTCCGCGCCGAGCACGAGCACGAACGGGATGCCGGCGCGGTCGGCGTAGCGGAACTGGCGCGCGAGCTTGCCGCCTTCGAGCGCGACTTCGGTCGCGATGCCCGCGCCGCGCAATTCGCCCGCGAGTTCGAGGCACGCCGCGAGGTGCGACTCGTCCATGACCGCGACCAGGGCCTTCACCGAGTTGTCCGCCGCTTCGATGAGCCCGGCTTCGCGCAATTGCCAGAACAGGCGCGTCGCGCCGATCGAGATGCCGACCCCGGGCAGATGCGATTTCGTGTAGTTGCCGGCGAGGTTCTCGTAGCGCCCGCCCGAGCAGATCGAGCCGATTTCCGGATGCTCGACGAGATGGGTCTCGTACACGGTGCCGGTGTAGTAATCGAGCCCGCGCGCGATCGACAGGTTCAGCGCGAAATGCGTTTCCGGCACGCCGAACGCGGCGATCAGGGCCAGGACTTCCTTGAGTTCGGCGCGGCCCTGTTCGAGATCCGCGCTGCCCGGTCCGAGCGCATCGAGTTTCGCGAGCGCATCGGCGAGCGAAGTCGAACGGGTTTCGACGAACGCCATCAGCGCATTCGCCGCGCTCGCCGTCAACGCGAACGCGTCGCCGGTCAAGGTTGCGCGCACCGCGTCCGCGCCGCGCTTGTCGAGCTTGTCGACCTCGCGCAGCACCAGGGTCTGGCGCTGCGCGTCGTCGATGCCGAGGCCTTCGAGGAAACCGCGCAGCAGGCGCCGGTGGTTCAACTGGATCACGAACGGACCGAAGCCGAGGTCACGGAACACCGCGTGGATCACCGCCGGGATTTCCGCGTCGTAGCGGATCGACAGCGCGTCCTTGCCGATCACGTCGATGTCGCACTGGTGGAATTCGCGGAAGCGTCCGCGCTGCGCGCGCTCGCCGCGGTACACGCGCTGGATCTGGTAGCGCCGGAACGGGAACGCGAGTTCGCGCTCGTGCTCGGCGACGTAGCGCGCGAGCGGCACGGTGAGGTCGAAGCGCAACGCAAGCTCGGGCTTCTCGCCCTGCTCCAGCGCGCCGGTCGACTGCACGAAATACACCTGGCGCTCGGTCTCGCCGCCTTCCTTGGTCAGCAGCACGTTCGCGTACTCCATGACCGGCGTCTCGATCGGCACGAAGCCGAAGCGCTCGAAATTCGCGCGGATCGTGTCGAGCATGCGCTGCAGCGCGATCTGCTCGCGCGGCAGGAGTTCGAGCATGCCGGGCGGCGTGCGGGCCTGGGTCAGAGCCATCGGATTCCTTCGATTCGCGGCCGCCGGGGCCGCGGGGCAAGGCAACGGCATAGCGTAGCAAAAACCCGCGCCGCGCCGCTGCGCGGCAGGCGGCATCGCGGGCCGGCTTGTTGCGTGCCGCCCCCCGCGCCGCTATCATGCGCGGCCCGCTACGGCGGATTCCCGCGGGGTGTAGCTCAGCCTGGTAGAGCGCTACGTTCGGGACGTAGAAGTCGCAGGTTCAAATCCTGTCTCCCCGACCAGATTCGCGAGAGGCCACCGCAAGGTGGCCTTTTTCGTTGGCGGAGTTCCTCGCCCCGACTCCTCGCCTTCTTGTAATCCCCGACCCTCGTCTTCTCGTAATTCCGGTAGAGCGGAGCTTGCTCCGCTGCTCTTGGTCCTCCCAAGCCGAGCAAGCTCGGCTCTACGGGGTCACGATCGACCACCGCCCTCGCCACGCGGGGGCGCGGTTGGCTGCCGCCGCGCCGCCATGTGCCGCAGGTACGCGAGCAAGGCGTCGAGGTCGGCGTCCGGCAGCACCTCGGTATCGAAACCCGGCATCTTCGCCTGCGGCCAGTGGCGCAGGGATTGCGGGTCGCGGATGTAGGCGCGCAGGTAACCGGCGCGCAGGTATTCGGTCGGGCTGTGCGGGGTGTTGAGGTCCGGGCCGAGTCGGGCCGCGCCCTCGCCGTTCAAGGTGTGGCACGCGAGGCAATGGCTGCGGAACACCACGAACCCGCGTCGCACGGGGTCGTCCGCCGCCAGCGCGGGATCGGGCAGGAGCTTCGGGAAGCGCTCGTCGAGCGCTGCGATGACGCGGATCGCGGCGATCTGGTACGGCCATTGCTCCGGGCTGATGCGGGAGCGTCCGATGTCGGTCCACACGAGATAGAACGGCCCCGCGCCGGGCTTGCCGGCGCCGAGCGGCGGCCAAGGATGCGCCGGGTCCTCGATCGCGAGCCATGCGCGCGGCCCGTCCGTACGCAGCAGCGGCGCGGCGTCGAGTTCCGCGACGAAGCCATCGAGCGCGACGACCTGCACCTGCGACTCGGGCGCGACGCCATCCAGCAAGGCCGCGACCGGCACCGCGCGATAGCGCATCGGTCGATCGTAGGCGACATCGGCGGGTACCGCGATGTCCTGCGCGTCCGGCCGCGCGAGCAGGATATCGGTGTCGAGCCGACGCGGCCCGTCGCCCGTATCCACGTCCAGCCCGGCCGCGGCCAGCGGCGGACCGAACGGGATCAGCAGCAGGCAGGCTGCGCGCAGGACCGCATGGCGGATCTTCAATGGCGGGCTCCGTGGTAGGGCCGGGCGATGATATTCCACGGACCGACGCCTCGAAACCGCGATCGTGACCCGGAATTCTGGTTTGCGTGATATAATGATCGTTATAACGTCGCTCGACCGGAGACCACCATGAAACTCAAGATCACGACCGTCGGCAATTCCGCCGGAGTCATCCTGCCGAAGGAACTGTTGGCCCGCCTGCGCCTGGAAAAGGGCGACGAGCTGTATGCGCTGGAAACGCCGGACGGATTGCGCCTGACGACTTACGATCCGGAACTTGCGGCACAGATGGAAGTGGCCGAAGAGGTCATGCGCAAACGCCGCACCCTGCTGCACAAGCTCGCACAGTAGGCCGGTCTCATGGTCGTCTGGATTTCGCGCGCACTCGTGTTGTCGATTCACGAACGCCAGCTTGCCGAGCACGGTGGCAGTTCGGGGGTGCGCGATGACGCACTGCTCGAATCAGCCCTGGCACGGCCGCAACAATTGTTTGCGTATGGTGATCCGCCGCCGGATATCGCCGCATTGGCGGCCAGCCTCGCCCTTGGCCTGGCCCGCAACCATCCGTTCGTGGACGGCAACAAGCGCACCGCCGCAGTCGCTTGCGAAACCTTCCTTGGCCTCAACGAAACCTTGCTGGACGCGGATGACCTTGCGCTGTATCCGGTCTACCTCGCCCTCGCCGAAGGCTCGCTGTCCGAAGCCGGATTCGCCGAATGGCTGCGTCCCCACCTACGCCTCACGACTGACGGCCCGGTCCACGAGCCCCGCGTTCGGTACGCGCGTTGAGCGCGGCCCGGTCGGGCGAACCTACCTCGCATCCGTCAACCGCAGCCCGGACGAGGTCGAAGGCCGTATCCGGGCCGCGATGGGTGCAAGACAATCCCCGGCGGGCGCGCAGAAACCCGTATCCCCGGGTGCGCTGCGCTTGCCCGGGCTACGGCTTGTCCGGGCTACGAGGCTACGAAACGCTCGAGCCCGGAAATGCACTGCTCCGGAGGTATTCGCTAGAACGGAATGTCGTCGTCCTCGAACGAATCGGCGACGGCGCGGCCGCCCGAAGCCGGGGCCGGCGCGTTGTCGCGCGGTGCGGAACGTTGCGGACGATCGCGATAACCGCCGCCTTCGCCGCCACCCGCTCCGCCACCGCCGCCGCCGAGCATCTGCATCTCGTTTGCGATGATTTCGGTGAAGTATTTTTCCTGGCCGTCGTTGCCGGTGAACTTGTCGGTGCGGATCGAGCCTTCGATGTAGACCTGGCGGCCCTTGGTCAGGTAATCCGCGGCGATGTCGCCGAGCTTGCCGAACAGCTTGACGCGATGCCACTCGGTGCGTTCCTGCTGCTCGCCGGTCTGCTTGTCGCGCCATGATTCGGAAGTCGCGAGGCGCAGGGTGGTGACGGTCATGCCGCTGTTGGTCGCGCGCTTCTCGGGATCGGCGCCGAGATTGCCGACCAGGATGACCTTGTTGACGCCACGTGCCATGGGAAAACTCCACGCTGGGGTTCGAATGTGCCGCCATGGTACACCGCGCGCCGCGGCGCGGCGTCGTCCCGAGCGCGCGATCTCGTGTAGGAAAGTCGCCCGCCGCGCGTGCGAACCGCGTTGCCGCGCGCCGTTATAATCGCCGCGCCCTTTTCGCCCGCCAGGAACCTCGCTTGGACCCAGTCGCCCAGCCGTCGCCCATCGCCGCGCCCGCCACGTCCATCGCCGACATCCAGGCGCTCGCCGCGCCCGACATGGGGCGCGTGGACACCCTGATCCGCAAGCGGCTCGCATCCGACGTCGTGCTGGTCAACCGCGTCGCCGAGCACATCGTTGATGGCGGTGGCAAGCGCCTGCGACCGATGCTGCACGTACTCGCGGCACGCGCGGCCGGCTACACCGGCGACGACCATGTCCAGCTCGCCGCGGTCATCGAGTTCATCCACACCGCGACCCTGCTGCACGACGACGTGGTCGACGAATCCGGCCTGCGCCGCGGCCGCGAAACCGCGAACGCGCTGTGGGGCAACGCGCCGAGCGTGCTGGTCGGCGATTTCCTGTATTCGCGCGCGTTCCAGCTCATGGTCGAACTCGATCGCATGCGCGTGATGCAGATCCTCGCCGACACCACCAACCGGATCGCCGAGGGCGAGGTGCTGCAACTGCTCACGATCCACAATCCGGATACGACCGAGGCGGCCTGCCTCGACGTCATCGAACGCAAGACCGCGGTGCTGTTCTCGGCCGCGACCCGACTCGGTGCGGTGCTCGCGGGCTTGCCGGCCGAACAGGAGGAAGCGCTCGCGCGTTTCGGGCTGGATCTCGGCTTCGCGTTCCAGATCGCGGACGACGTGCTCGACTACGTCTCCGATGCGGACACGCTCGGCAAGAACATCGGCGACGACCTCGCCCAGGGCAAGGCCACGCTGCCGATGATCCTCGCGATCGCGGCGAGCCCGCCCGCGGCCGCGGACACCTTGCGCCAGGCGCTGAAGGATGGCGAGGCCGGCGCGTTCGATGAAGTCATCGCCGCGATCCGCGCGAGCGGCGCGATCGAGGAAGCCCGCGCCCGCGCGCATCACCACGCCGACGCGGCCCGCGACGCACTCGCCATGCTGCCCGCCTCGCCCGAACGCGACGCCCTCGCCGCCCTCGCCGACCACGCCGTCGCGCGCCGCACCTGAG
>CAYWZC010000095.1:0-4447 GCA_964462745.1 uncultured Rhodanobacteraceae bacterium | reverse complement strand
AGCTGCGGGATGCCGATCGCGGCCTGGATGTCCATCATGTTGTACTTGAAGCCGCATTCGACGACGTCGTAATGCTTGTATCCGGCGTCGCCGAAGCGGTGCCACGCGTCCTTGCTCATGCCGTGCAGCGCAAGTACCTTCGCGCGCGCGATGCGCGCCTCGTCGCGACCGAGCACCATGCCGCCCTCGCCGGTCACCACGTTCTTGGTCACGTAGAAGCTGTAGCAGCCGAAATCGCCGAAACGGCCCGCGCGCGTGCCGTGGTACTCGGTTTCGATCGCGTGCGCGCAATCCTCGATGACGACGAGGTCGTGGCGGCGCGCGATCGCCATGATCGGATCCATTGCGCATGCGCGCCCCGCGAAATGCACCGGCAGGATCGCACGCGTGCGTTCGCTGATCGCCGCCTCGATCGCGGCGGGGTCGATCGTGTGCGCCAGCGGATCGATGTCGGCGAGCACCGGGGTCAGGCCCGCATGGATGATCGCGTTGACGCTCGCGCAGAACGTCAGCGGCGTGGTGATCACTTCGCTGCCCGGCTCGAGCCCGGCCGCGATCATCGCGACATGCAGCGCCGCGGTACACGAATTGACCGCCGCGACATGGCCGGCCGGAACGCCCTGGTACGCCGCGAAATCGGCCTCGAACCGCGCGACGCGCGGCCCGGTGCCGAGCCAGCCCGAACGCAGGCAATCCTCGACCGCGGCGATTTCCTCCTCGCCGATCGCGGGGGCACCGAAGACGAGGAAGGGTTCGGTCATGGTGGTGTGGGTACGCGGCGGGAGAACGGAGAGTGCGCAACGACATCGCGTGCGCGCCGCGCGAGGATAACAGGACCGGATTCGGGTATTGCGGCCTCGCGCGGGCCGGTCCCGGCCTCGTAGAGCCGAGCTTGCTCGGCTTGGTGGTGCGAGGAGCAGCGGAGCAAGCTCCGCTCTACGGGAAGGGGACGCACAGGCCGGGGATACCTAGGCTTCGCGCGCGCCGCTGCGCAGGCGCGCGAGGATCTCGCCGCGCGCCTCGCGCAGGATGGAGTCGCGGTCGAGCGATTCGACGATTTCGCTGACCACCTTCTTCGGCCCCGAATCACCCCACGACTTGCCGGCAACGAGATAGCGTTCCGCGGCGCGGCCGACGAGTTCGGTCGCGTACCACGCGAGCGCGCCCTGCGCGCCGGCGGTGACCACGGTCGACAATCCCGCACTCATGCCCTTGAGCGCCGACGCTACCAGGTGCACGCCCCAGATCGCGCCCATGAGCGCGGCGAGTTGCGCGGAAATCACGCCGATCAGGTTGCCCGCCTCGCGGCGCGTCAGCGGCAGGCCGTAGACGCGGCCGAGATGCATGACCAGGGCCGCGTCGAGCGCGGCGGCCGCGAGCAGGTCCGCGACCGGCACCGGATTGAGCGCGACCGCGACGCCTTTCGCGAGGCAGTACTGGCGAATGACCTTCGCCGCGAGTTCGCGACGCGCGTCGGCAATGCGCACCGCGACCTGGTCCGACAGCCGCCCCGCGAACAGACCCGCGTTGAGCGCCGCAAGCGTCTTGCCTTCGTGCGCGACGATCGCGGCGAGGCGCGCGCGCAGCGGTTCGATCGCGGGCAACTGCTCGACCAGCTCGACCTGTTCGCGGCCGTGTTCGTCGACCTGCACGCGTTTCTGCGGCGCGGGCCGCGCGCTGACCGCGACCACGTCCTCGGGTCGCACCAGGCCCGCCGCGTGCGTGCGCAGGCGTTCGAGCAGGCGCTCGCGCTCGTCTTCGGTGTAGCGATCGGCCTTGTTCAGCGCGAGTACCAGCGGCCGGTCGGTGCGCGCGAGCACGGCCAGTGCGTCGCGCTCGCGCTGGGTAGCGTCGCCATCGACGACGAAGATCACGAGGTCGCTGACCCCGGCAACCTCGAACGCGAGTTTCTCGCGCGCCTCGCCGTCCAGTTCGTCGATGCCGGGCGTGTCGATGAGGCACACGCCGCTGCCCGCGACTTCCTGCCAGTTGCGCTGTTCCGTTTCGCGCGTCGTGCCGTGCAGCACGCCGACCGTGAACGCGTCCTCGCCGAGCAGCGCGTTCGCGAGCGCGGACTTGCCGACGCTGACCCGGCCGAACACCGCGATGTGCAACTCGCCGCGCTCGAGTTTCGCGAGCATCGCTTCGAGGCGCGCGAAATCCGCGCCGAGCGACGCGCGGATCGATTCCGGAATGCCCGGATCGTCGATCAGCGCGCGCAGGCTTTCCGCGGCGTTGACGTGGTGCGCGTCGCCTGCGTCGGCGGCCTGCGCCGGCGGCTCGTCGTCCGACGCGAACCGCGCGCGCAAGCGGCGCCACAGCGAATCGATCGCGATCACCCGGCGGCTTTCAGCACGAGGTGGGCGTGGACCGGCACCTGGTCGCCGACCTCGGCCCAGTCGTCGCTCGCGCCGAGGCCGAACGACTTGCGATCGAGCGTGGTGTCGACATCTAGCGTCGCGCCATCGCCGGTCTCCTTGAAGTGAACCTCGAGGACCACGGGCCGGGTCTGGTCCCGAATCGTGAGCTGGCCCTTCGCCTCGATCGCGCCGTCCGCGTTGCGAGCGAACGATTCGGTGCGGAAGTGCGCTTTCGGGAACTTGTCGGTGGCGAAGAAATCGGCGCCCGTCAAGGTACTGTCGCGGTCGCCGTTGTTCGTGTCGACGCTGGCGAGATCCACCGTGACATCGAAACTCGACGCATCGACGTCCCCGGCATCGAACACGATCGTCGCATCGAACTTCGCGAACTTGCCGTCGAACGAATCGCCCTGGTAGCTCGCCTCGAAGGTCAGCGTGCTCGCGGCCGGATCGACCTGCCAGGTGCGCGCGCCGGCCAGCGCGGGCGCGAGGAATGCAACGGCGAGGAGCAGGCGTGGCAACATGGTCAGTTCTCCCTGGTCGGGTCGGGATTCGCCGGGCGCCCGCCCGGCAGCATGCGCACGAGCACCGGATCGCGCGCGACGAAATGGTGGTACAGCGCGGCAGCCACGTGTCCCGCGGCGACCGCGATGAGGCACCAGAACAACCAGAAGTGGGTATCCTCGGCGAGTTCCGCAAGGTCGTGATGGCCCTCGCCGCCGGTCAGGCTCGGCACGCGGAACAGGTCGAACCAGTACAGTGGCCGCAGCGCGCTCGCCGAATCGAACAGCCAGCCCGACAGCGGCAACGCGAAGAGCAACGTGTAAAGGAGCGCGTGGCCGAAGCGGGCACCGAGTTCCTGCGCGTGCGACATCGTCGGCGGCCGCTCCGGGCGCCGGTCGAATGCACGCCACAGCAACCGCAGCGTCGCGAACGCGAGGATCGTGAGTCCCAGCGACTTGTGGAAATTGAACACCGGGATCACGTTCGGCCGCTTCGGCAACTCGACCATGATGAGCCCGATCGTGCCCTGGGTCAGGATCAGGATCACGGTCGTCCAGTGGAAAAACCGGGCCAGGCTGCCCCAACGGGTTGCATCGCTCTTGAGGGTCATTTCGAATCCTTGTCTGCCGGTGATGGGACGGAATCGCTTTCCCGAATCCCTTCGATCTCCAGACGCAGGTCGACCGTCGCGCCGACCACGTCCTTGAAACGTTGCATGCCGAACGCGAAGCGATCGAGGCTCGCGGTCGCGGAAAAGCCGATCTTGTGCCGGAACGTGTATGGATCGTTGCCGACGCGATTCAGGGTGAACGCGACATCGACCGGCTGCCGCTCGCCATGCAGTTCCAGCGTACCGTGGACGATGCCGGTATCGGCGCCCGTCTTCTCCACGCTGCGGCTCGTGAAACGCGCGCGCGGCCATCGCTCCGCGTCGAGGAACTGGCCGGACATCACCGCCTCGCTCCACTTCCCGTCACCGAGGTCGACCGACGTCATGTCGAGGATCACATCGACCCGGCCGCCGCTCCAGTCATCCGGATCGAACACGAACCAACCCTCCGCGACACGCAGCCGCCCGAGCGGATGCGAATAACCATCGTGGCTCGCGCTGAACCAGACCTGCGTATGGACCGGATCGAAACGATACGTCGCCGGCGCCGCCAACGCAGACGCGCACCCGAACCACAAGGCCAACACCGCGATCCAAACGGGGAAGCGTGGGAGGGACCTCATGAGAGATGCCCGCCGTGAGTTGCAGTCCGGCCCACGCAGCCGACAACCCCGCCTCCAGCGCCGGAGCATACGAACCGGAACTCGTACCCCCTCGAACACCGCAACGCCCGTGGCCCCTCATCCGGCGCTCCGCGCCACCTTCTCCCCGCACGCGGGGAGAAGGGAAAAAACATGTGCTCAGCTGGTGGGGAGGAGGAGAAAAGCACGTGCCTCGCTCGTGGGGAAAAAGAAAAAAGCTCGCTCTTCTCTTTCCCTTCCCTCCACTCGCGGGGAGCTCCTTCTTTCCCTTCTCCCCGCATGCGGGGGACTCTCTCTTTCCCTTCTCCCCGCATGCGGGGGACTCTCTCTTT
>CAYWZC010000094.1:8439-9895 GCA_964462745.1 uncultured Rhodanobacteraceae bacterium | reverse complement strand
GCCCACAACCATCCCTCGGGCGTCGCCGAGCCGAGCGCGGCGGATCGTGCGATCACCCTGCGCCTGCGCGATGCGCTGGTCCTGATCGAGGTGCGCGTGCTCGACCATTTCGTGATCGGTTCGGGCATGCCGACCTCGCTCGCGCGACGCGGCTGGTTGTAACCGGCTGGCGCGATTCCGTTTCCCGCCACCCGGCGCGGTGGCGGGGACGTATTGGCAGGTGCTGGAGAACCACTCGGCATCCTGTCAGGCGGGCACGGCGCCATGCAAGCGGCGGCTTCCGTGCCTATACTGGCGCAAATTCCGCGCCGGTCGTGTCGTGATCTTCGAATTTCCCCGCGCATTTCCGCCAGACGAGGTCGAACTCCGCGTGCCCGACGCCGCCGCCGCGCGCGACCTCGTGCACGACCGCGCGGCGGATTTCGAACACACGCTCGCGCAGCGCGCCGCCCAGTTCCGAGCACTCGCGGTCGGCGCGGCCGACGACCGGCTGATCGAGCGCACGTTGGATGCCGCGCGCCTCGGCTACGCACGGCTCGGCCTGCGTCACGGCCGCTTCGGCCACGACTTCCATCCGTACCACAACGAAGGCCACGTACTCGAGATCCTCGACGGTCGCATCGGCCGGCTGGTCGAGACGCTGGGGGTCGCCGCGTTGTCGCTGCGACAATGGTGCGCGCTGGTCCTGTTCGCGGCCTGCCATGACCTGCGCCAGCGCGAAGCTTCCGAGTTCGCGGCCGGGGTCGGGGCCAACGAGCGTGCCAGCATCGAGGAAACCGGTCGCCTGCTCGACGCCTGCGGGTTCTCGCGCGAAGCGGATGTCGACCTGCATGTCTCGCTCGACCTCATGATCTCGGGCAGCACGTTCGACGCGCGCAAGCCGGACGATTCACTGGTTTACAACGCGGCCGAATGGGTCCAGTCCGGCGGTGCGCTCGCCGCGAAGCTCGACCAGAAACTCGACAAGCACCGCCCCGGCTGGCGCGAGGATCCGCTGCTCGTCGACGGCCAGCGCCTGGCCCTGGTCGCGGCGGATCTCGACACCGCGAACGTCGCCGAATCGTTCACCCGATTCGCGGCCAGTGCGGCGAGCCTGTGTGCGGAGCGCGAGATGATCAGCGGCCGCTCGCTCGATGCGCCGGAAAGCCGGGCGCCGACCGTGGAGTTCCTGACCGGCGGCCAGGAACGTTTCTTCTTCGACCTGCACCGGTTCTGCTCGGAGCAGGGGCTTGCCGCGTTCGCGCCGATGAAGCAGGAAAACGCGCCGAAGTTGCGCGACCTCGTCGCGCGCATGCGTGAGCGGGCCGCAGACACCGCCGCGATACCGGACGGCCGGCGCGCGCTTGCCGAGTTCACGGCGGTCGCGGAAGCCGTAGCGTAGGCCGGACGCGCGCAGCGCGGCCGGCTTGGTGGTGGGGATGCGACGGAAAATGCCCGCCGCGCGATGCACGTCCGG
>CAYWZC010000094.1:0-8339 GCA_964462745.1 uncultured Rhodanobacteraceae bacterium | reverse complement strand
ACCAGTGACACCGCGCCACTCCGGTTGCCCGTGCCCGCGTTGAACAATGCCTCGGCGCTGCCCGCAGCCGCGTCGCTGTCGTCGCGGAAGTTCGTCGTGCAGTTCAGCCAGCTGTGGTCGAGCGCGAGCTGTTCCGGCGGCAGCGCGGAGGTTTCCGGATGCACCACGGCCAGGCATGCCTTGCCGTCGCGGTTGTAGCCGGTCACGAGCAGGTTGCTCATCAGGCCGCCGCTGCCTTCCTTGACCTGCACGCCGTCACCATCCGTGCCGCTGCCGATCAGGGTGATGTTGGCGAGGCGCGGAACCGCGCGCGGCAGCGCGTCGTGGTCGTCGGCCTGGCTTGCGCCTTCGAAGCCGTTGTCCTCGCCGAGACCGGTGCCGTTCTCGATCAGGCCGAACTGGACCTTGCCGCTCCAGCCCTCGTCCCAGTCGATCGCGTCGTCGCCGCCTTCGGTGACGACCAGGTGGCGCGCGTTCGCGGTGCCGCCGAAGAACTCGATGCCGTCGTCGCCGCCGCGATAGGCCTGCACGTACTCGATGATCGTGCCGTCGCCGACCGATTGTGCGGTGATCGCGTTGACTTCCTTGTCGGTCTGGAACACGTAGCCCGCATAACGGACCTGGACGTAGCGCAGGACACCCGAGTTGTCGTGCGGATCGTCCCCGCCGTACATGAGCTCCTCGTTGAACTCGCTGCGGCACGGGGAAGCGGCATTGCACTTGTTGTTCGGCGCATTGCCGGACAGCACGACGCCGCCCCAATCCTTCGGCTGCGGATTGCCGCCGGTGACACCGTCGCTCGGGCTGGTGAAGATGATCGGTGCGTTCGGCTTGCCGTCCGCGATCAGCTTGGAGCCTGGATTGACGTACAGGTAATCGGCGGTGTCGCCGCTGCCGGTCACGACCGTGCCCGGTTCGATGGTCAGGGTCGCGCTGTCGGCGTTGAAGTTGCCGACCTGGACGAGGCCTTCGAGGATCCAGGTGGTGTCGTTGGTCAGGGTCATGTCGCGGGTGATGATGCCGCTCAGCACGCAACTGCGCGGCGCCGCGCCGGCCGTGGTGCCGGCCGGGCAACCCGCGAACGCGGTGTCGTACACGCAGCCGGGCTTGGTGCCGGGCGTGGCGAGGAACTGGGCGGGTTGCAGGGTCTTCTCGACCGGCTGGTAGCCGGTGTCCGCGTTCGGGTGGATGCTGATTTCGAGTTCATGGCAACTGTTGAACTGGAAGTCGACGGTGCCGAACGGTACCGGAACCGGATTCTCGTCGCCGTTGAAGGTCGCACCGGCGAGCGTGATGAGATCCGCTCCGACTGCACCGGACTCGAACTCGCCGATACCGGGTGTCGCGACGACCCACTCGGTCTCACCAGCGGCATTGAAGACGGCGCCGAACATGTACACGACCTTGTCGCCGCTCGGGCGCGTGATGACGTCGACGACCCAGCCGCGGTTCTGCCAGTCGCTCGACATCCAGTCGCCGTCGAACGAGTCCCCGAGGACGAGCGCCGCCTGGGATTGTGCGACCACGCCGAGCGAGCCGGCGATGAAGATTCCAATCAGGGTTTTTTTCAATGACACGATGGCTTTCCTCTTTGTGCGAATGGTGTCTGTGCAACGGGAGCCGCGCGCGTGAACGTGGGCCGGCGTGGTGACGGTAGGCAGTTGCGATGACGTTTCGGCGTCAATGGTGTGACGAGCTGACTGCGCGCGCCGGGAGCACGCGCGAACAGCGGAGCTGGCCCGAAGGACGAGCCGCACGATGCGGCGAGTCACGAGTCCACGACGGACTTTTCAGCGTCCAGCCCCTAGCCGCGCCATTCGAGGCTGAAAAGGATTTCGCGGCCGTGCCGGTAGCTGCGCGTCGGCAGGCCGCCCTGGGTGTAGCGAACCTCGGGGTCGAGCAGGTTGCGCAGGCGCAGGGTCCATCGCCAGTCGCCCGCGAAGTCCTGGCGGTACTGGAAATCGAGCGTGTTGCGCGCTTCCTCGTGGATGTCCGGCTGGCGTTGCACGCCGACCTCGGAAATGCGCCGGCCGAAGCGGTTGAACAGCAGGGTCGCGTCGCGGCCGTGCTCCGGATCGGCATAGCCGATGCGCAGGTTTGCGACGTACGGCGACTGGCCCTGCATCGGCCGCGACAGGTTGGTCTGGTACGCCGCGTCGATCGGGTCCAGTTCCACCGACGATTCGACGCGCGCATAGTTGAATCCGACGTTCCAGCGGTTCCATTCGATGCCCGGCCAGCGCTCGTCGAGGAAGCCGAGGTTCCGGTTGATGTCGAACTCGAAGCCGTAGTTGTGCGCGCTGTCCGCATTCGCGACGCCGAGCAGGGGCGAGGAGCCGGGCAGGCGCAGCTTCTCGATCGGATCCTGGAAGTCCTTGTCGAATGCCGCGATCGACAGGTGATCGGTGTCGGAGAAGTAGTATTCCCAGCGCAGGTCGATGTTGCGGATGCGCGTGGTTTCGAGGTCGGGGTTGCCGATCGTCGTGATGTCGAGTTCGGGGTCGGTGTACGGCGCGCTCGACAATTCGCGGAAGTCCGGGCGCGACAGGCTGCGGCTGAAACCCGCGCGCAGTTGCGCGTTGTCGCTGTATGCGAAGGTGAACGCAACGGCGGGCAGCCATTCGCTGGACCTGTCGGACGCCACGATCGGTGCAGAGTCCGGATTGCTGATGCTGAACGTCGTGACCTGCTGGTCGTTGCGCTCGTGGCGCGCGCCGACGCTGAGCCGGTACCTGCCGCCGAAGTCGAGGTCGGCGTTGACGAACGCGGCGTCGAGGGTCTGGTCGGCGAAGTAGTTGTCGGTCGCGCGCGTGGTCTCGCGCAACACGAATCCGTCCGGGGAGATGTTGCCCGGCGCGAGGATCACGTCGATCGGGTTGAGCAGGAAATCCGGATCGTCGAGCAGGGGCGAGTCCGCGCTGAGCTGGAAGATGAAGCTGCGGATCGAGGACTCGCGGTCGCGCGTGGTGCGCGCGGCGCCGGCCGACAGGGCGAGGCTTGCCGAATCGAAGTAGAACGGCAGCAGCGCCTTGAGCGCGAAATCGTGCTGGTTGTCCTCGAGGCCGCCGAAACCCTGCGAGTTGGCGCCCGAACGCAGCGAAAACTCTTCGCGGTCGCCGAAATGATCGTAGCGGTAGTTGCGCGTGTTCGGCTCCTCGCGGCTCGCATTCGCGTCGGTGTATTGCCAGTCGATTTCCAGGTCGTGCAGGGCCGCGAAGCGGTGGTAGCCGCTGAGCTGGTTCGCGGCGAGCTCGTTCTCCACCCATTTCAACTCGTACAGGCGCGATTCCTGGCTGTCGAACACGCCGTCGCCGACATGCGTGCGGTCCTCGCTCTGGCGCAGCAGCATGCTGGTCAGGCCGATGCGGTGGGAATTGCCGATCTCCAGACCGAGCCCGACGAATGCGCTGGTGTCGATTGCGCGACGCGTATCGCTGATCCGCTGCGAGCCGGTCGGCGACAGGCCGCTGTCGCTGGCCGCGTACTCGTGGCGTTGCTCGTCGCGCAGGTCCCAGGACTGGTCGTAGTGCAGCGAACCGACGAAGCCGAGTCGCACCTCGTCGCCGAACTGGAAGCCGTTGCCGGTCGCGAGCGAGAAGCCGGTCTCCGGGCCGATCTTCTTGCCGTCGATGCGGTGGCCGAGCGCGGCGAGGTCACGGCCCCAGGCCTGCAACTGCTCCGGCGTCGCGCCGTCCGGGTTGGTCGGCGACTGCGGGCGCAGGAAGCCGTCGGCGATCGCGCCGGCCAGCGAATCGGGCATCTCGCGCGCGCCATCGTCGACGCCGAGCCAGTCGCGCGCGCCACCGGCATACCGCTGGCCGGCCTTGCCCGTGGTGCCGTCGACGTAGCCGAGCGTGCCCTTCGCGCGGAAGAAGAATTCGCGCGGCACCGGGCGCGTGCGCAGCAGCACCGTGCCGCCACCGAACTGGGCGGGCAGGTCGGGCGACCAGGTCTTCTGCACGAGAATGCCTTCGAGCAGTTCGGTCGGGAACAGGTCGAGCGGCACGACCCGACGCGTGTAGTCCGGGCTCGGGATCTGCGCGCCGTTCAGCAGCACGCTGGAATAGCGTTCGCCGAGCCCGCGCACGTACACGTACTTGCCGTCGACGAGGCTGAGGCCGGTCACGCGCTTCAGGGTGGTCGCGGCGTCGCTGTCGCCGGTACGCGAGATCGCCTCCGCGCCGAGTGCCTCGATGACGACCGGCGACACGCGGCGTTCGTCGAGGTACAACTCCTCGCCGCCGGTCTCGTAACGACCGCGGACATGGACGCCTTCGAGCACCTCGGTGTCGGCGCCGGCGGGAGCGGTCACCGCAGCCGCCGCGCCTGCGTCCAGCGGCGTGGCGGGAATCGGCGCATCGTCCAGCGGAGCGGCCGGAATGGGTTCATCCAGCGGCGTGGCCGGAATCGGTTCGTCGTCCGCGGCCGGCTGCGACCCGGCCGCGCACGGCGCGCCGGACAGCGGCAGGAGCAGGGCAATGGAAAGCGCGAGCGCGCGGCGGCGGGGGGTATGCGAAATCATCGGGGATACCTTGGGCAAGATCGCGCACCGCGGGACGGCGGCGCGAAATGCGGCAAGCCTAGGTATCGGCGATGACGGTCCCGTGACGCTGCGGCGACAGTCGCGCGGCAGGCGTGTGAATGCCCCGCATGCCGCAGAGCGCCGGCCGTGCATTCGCACGTCCGGCCCACCGGGAACCGCAGGCCGGATGCGTGATGACGCGGCCGGCCTGGTGCCCGTGGCGTCCGCGACAGGCGGCGTGTCTTGCGCGTTGAACAAGGCGCCGGCCACGCGTTGCGCGTCCGGCCTACGGCCCGCGAGGGCACTCCATTACAATGGCGGCTCCCTTCGACGAAACCGCTCCATGAAACAGGCATTGCGCGAATTGCTCGACCGCGCGCTCGAAGCGCTGCGTGCGGACGGAATCCTGCCGGCCGAGGCCGACCTGCCGGCGTTCGCGATCGAACGCAGCCGCAGCCGCGAACACGGCGATTTCGCGACCAACGCGGCGCTGCTGCTCGCGAAGGTCGCGAGGCGCAAGCCGCGCGAGGTGGCCGAGGCGATCGTCGCCGCGCTCGCGCCCGGCGCGGACATCGCGCGCATCGAGATCGCGGGGCCCGGCTTCATCAACTTCTTCCTCGCGCCGGCGGCCTACGCGCGCGAAGTCCGCGCGATCCTCGATCACGCGGAACGCTACGGCCGCAACGACACCGGCGCGGGCCGCACCGCGGGCGTCGAGTTCGTGTCGGCCAATCCGACCGGGCCGCTGCACGTCGGCCACGGCCGCGCGGCCGCGATCGGCGACTGCATCGCACGCGTGCTCGATGCGAGCGGCTGGCGCGTCGTGCGCGAGTTCTACTACAACGACGCGGGCGCGCAGATCGCGAACCTCGCGCTGTCCGTGCAGGCGCGTTGCCGCGGCATGACGCCGGACGATCCGGCCTGGCCCGAGGACGGCTATCGCGGCGACTACATCGCCGAGGTCGCGCGCGCCTACCTTGCCGGCGAAACCGTGCATGCGGATGGAATCGACCTCGTCGCGAAGGGCGATGCGGACGACCTCGATGCGATCCGCCGCTTCGCGGTCGCGTGGCTGCGCAGCGAGCAGGATCGCGACCTGCGCGCATTCGGTGTCGCGTTCGACGTGTACTTCCTCGAATCCTCGCTGTATGCGGACGGCAAGGTCGAGGACACCGTGCGCGAACTCGTTGCGCACGGCCACACCTACGAGGAAGGCGGCGCGTTGTGGCTGCGGACGAGCGATTACGGTGACGACAAGGATCGCGTCATGCGCAAGTCGGACGCGAGCTATACCTACTTCGTACCCGACATCGCGTACCACCGCAGCAAGTGGCAGCGCGGCTACGAGCGTGCGATCACCGAACTCGGCGCCGACCACCACGGCACCCTCGCGCGCGTGCGGGCCGGTTTGCAGGCGCTCGACGCAGGCATCCCCAAGGGCTGGCCCGAATCCGTGCTGCTCCAGATGGTCACCGTGATGCGCGGCGGCGAGGAGGTCAAGATCTCCAAGCGCGCGGGCAGCTACGTGACCCTGCGCGATCTCATCGACGAAGCCGGGAGCGATGCGACGCGCTACTTCCTCGTCGCGCGCAAGGCCGATTCGCAACTCGTCTTCGACATCGATCTCGCGCGCGCGCAGACCAACGACAATCCGGTCTACTACATCCAGTACGCGCACGCGCGCCTCGCGAGCGTGATGCGCCAGCTCGGCGAGCGCGGCCTCGCCTGGGATCGCGCGAACGGCGAGGCGTCGCTCGAATTGCTGGATACCGAACACGAGCAGGCGCTCATGGTCGAGTTGTCGCGCTATCCGGAAATCGTCGAGTCGGCCGCGCAGAATCTCGAGCCGCATCTCGTCGCGATCTACCTGCGCGAACTCGCGGCCGCGTTCCACGCGTACTACAACGCACACCAGTTCCTCGTCGATGACGCCGCCGTGCGCGACGCGCGCCTCACCCTCGCCGCCGCGACCCGCCAGGTGCTCGCGAACGGCCTCGACCTGCTGGGCCTTTCGGCCCCGGAGAGCATGTAATGGCAGCAAGGAAACGACAGGCGACGCGTGGCGTCCAGCCGCCCAGGCCGGCCTGGTTCTGGCTCGTGATCGGGGTCGGACTGGGTCTCGCGTTGTCGGGCATCGTGCTGGTCAAGGACTGGGGCCCGATGCTGCGCAAGCGCGACCTGCCGCAACCCAACCCCGCCGCGACCGCACCGGCCGCGGGTGAACCCGCGATCGCTGACGAAGCCGCCGCGAAGCCGAAGAAGAGTTTCGACTTCTACCAGGTGCTGCCGGAAATGGAGGTCGTGATCCCGGACGCGGAACTGACCGCCAAGGCGCGCGCCGAACAGCAAGCGCGCAACGCGCCCGCGGCGTCCACGCCGCCGCCGACGGCCGGCGTGCGCTACGTGCTGCAAGCCGGTTCGTACCCCGACGCGAGTTCCGCCGAGGAAGCCAAGGCGAAACTCGCCCTGCTCGGCTTCGTCGCGACCGTGCAACCGGTCACGATCAACGGCAAGACCTGGAACCGCGTACGCCTCGGTCCCTACCCGAGCGCCAGCGATCTCGAAACCGCCAAGCGCACCCTCGCCGACAACGGCATCAAGGCGATCGCGTTGAAGGAGGCGGGATCGGATTGACCGAGCCGAGGTGTCGCGTGCCGGAAGTTCTCGCGGGGAACCGACCGCGCGGCACATCGCAGGCATCACAGCTGAAGCTTGTTCCTACGGAATGCACACATGGCGCCCCGCCCGGACACATGGCACCCGTAGGAACCGGCTTTAGCCGTGATGCATTTCGCTTTGCGCGAAGTTGCGGAAAGCTTAGTGCCCTAGCCCGGGTCAGTTTCCGTAGCCCGGGTAAGGCCGAAGGCCGCACCCGGGGTCGGATGCCAGACGATTCCCGGGTGCGCTTCGCTTACCCGGGCTACTTGATTCCACGACCGCGGCGGCGACTCGTCCAGCCGATGGCGAGTATCCCCAAGGTGAGGCAGGTCAACGTAGCGAGGCCGCTGGCCGGGGCACCCACCGGCGCGCCACCGGGTCCGGGTCCGACGACCAGCGTAGCCGCCACTTCCGGGCATGGCGTGCCATCGGTACGGTGCAGGCGAATGTGGACATCATAGGTGCCGGCTGGATAGGAGCCCAGCGGATGTATGGACATCTCCGGTGGAGGCGGGGTCACGATATCGTTCGAGTGGAACTCCCCGTCGAAGTGGATATCGTTGCCGTTGGCCGAAACCGACCAGGGATCAACCCAAACCGGATCCAGCGGCCCCAACACGATGTCGATCGGTTCGCCCGCAGTCGGCGATGCCGGCTCGAACGTGACTTCGGTGGGCCATCCCTCTGGTGCAAAGGACGCACACTGCGCGTACACATGGAGCGGCACGGAAAAGAGCAGCGCGAACACGGCAAAAAGGAAGCTTCCATGTCGATTCGTCTTCATGACGTATTCCTGCCGAATCGAAATCACGCCACCGTAGGAACCGGCTTCAGCCGTGATGCTCTCGCTTCGATTGAGCGCGCAAAGGCATCACAGCTGAAGCTTGCTCCGTGGCGGCATTGGGTAGTAGCGTCAAGTCCCGTCGAATCCGTTCTCGAAGATCGTGTCGTCGAGCACGAAACTCGCTTCCACCGTGCAGTCGGCGGTCACGGGAGCGGTCGTGTAGGTGTCGTCGACCAGGGTTCCGCCGCAGCCGGTGACCGTATCGATCAGGTAACCCGTGTCGGGCGTGATCGTGAATGCGGTCGTTTCGCCTTCGTCGACGATCTGTGGAGTGTCGGGGTCGATGCTGCCGTTCGGGCCGGCGAGTGGTGTCAC
>CAYWZC010000093.1:5747-9898 GCA_964462745.1 uncultured Rhodanobacteraceae bacterium | reverse complement strand
GTGGAGGGCAGCGGCGCGGTAACCGTGGTCGATGCGGGTGGGTTGCAGTTTTCCTCGATGGCCGATGCGAACGAAGATGATCCGGTTTGCCTGCTCGGCCTGACCGTGCACATCCTCGTCGCCGGCGCCACGTTCAACCTCCATACCCGCAAGGCGTCTTCCGGATCGCTCGCGGGAACCCGGGATTCGCACTGAACGCGGAGCCGGAATGCTCTGTTCAGACGCCCGTTGAAGCGGTGCAGGGATGCGCCGCCCGCGAATCAATCGCTGAGCAATTGATTCGTCGGAGTCGAGTCCAGCGTGTACCGGACTCGACGAGCTTGGAAGGTCCACGACGGACTTTTTCAGTATCCAGCATTAGAAGGGTGCCGATGCGTTCGGCAGCCGACCATCGCAAGGGGATTCGCCATGCGCATCGTCAATCGTTCGGTATTCGTCGGTCCGTCGCTGTACGCGCACTTTCCGGTCATCCGGCTGGAACTCGACCTCGGTGAACTCGAGGCGTGGCCGACCGGACGCCTCGGCGCGGGTTTCGTCGATGCGCTGGTCGAGGCACTGCCCGGGCTTGCCGAGCATGGCTGTTCGTACCGCGAGCCCGGCGGCCTGATCCGACGCATGCGCGAGGACGAGGGTACCTGGCTCGGCCACGTGCTCGAACACGTCGCGATCGAACTGCAGAACGTCGCCGGCGAGGAAGTCACGTTCGGCAAGACGCGCAGCACCGACCGGCCAGGCGTCTACACGGTCGTCTACGAATACGCGCAGAAGGAAGAGGGCATCGCCGCGGGCGAACTCGCGCTGCGCCTGCTGGCCTCGCTGCTGCCCGCCGAGCTGCGGCCGCGCGGCAGTGTCGAGGAAGACTGGAACTGGCCCGACGCGCGCGACGCGTTCATCCGCTATGCGCAGCGGCGCGCGCTCGGCCCGTCGACCGCGTCGCTGGTCCGTGCGGCCGAGGAACGCGGCATTCCGTGGCTGCGACTCAACGACCAGTCGCTGATCCAGCTCGGCCACGGCAAGTACCAGCAACGCGTGCAGGCGACGGTGACCGGCCGCACTCCGCACATTGCGGTGGAACTCGCGAGTGACAAGGAGGAAACCAACAAGATCCTCGCCACGCTCGGGTTGCCGGTGCCGAAGCAGGAACTCGTGCAGACCGAGGAAGCCGCGCTGCGTGCCGCGCGGCGGCTCGGTGTACCGGTCGTCACCAAGCCGTACAACGGCAACCACGGCCGCGGCATCTCGATCGGCCTCGAAACCGACGAACAGATCCGCGCCGGGTTCGCCGCGGCGCGCGAGCACTCGCGCTCGGTCATCATCGAAACGTATCTTGCCGGCGACGACCACCGCCTGCTCGTGATCAACGACGAACTGATCGCCGCGACGCGGCGTACGCCCGGCCACGTCATCGGCGACGGCGTGCATTCGATCGCCGAACTGGTCGAGATCGTCAACCGGGACCCGCGCCGTGGCGTCGGCCACGAAAAGGTCCTGACCCGACTCGAACTGGACGCCCAGGCCGAACGCATGATGCAGCGCGCCGGCTATACCGCCGAATCCGTGCCGCCGGCCGACGAGGTCGTGCCGCTGCGCTCGACCGCGAACCTGTCGACCGGCGGCACCGCGACCGACGTGACCGACATCATCCATCCGGACAATCGCGACATGGCGGTGCGCGCGGTGCGGGCGATCGGCCTCGATGTCGGCGGCGTCGATTTCCTGTCGCCGAACATCGCCGAAAGCTACAAGCGCGCCGGCGGCGGCATCTGCGAGATCAACGCTGCGCCCGGTTTCCGCATGCACGTCGCGCCGAGCGAGGGCACGCCGCGCGACGCGGCGGGGCCGGTCATCGACATGCTGTTCCCGCCCGGTTCACCGGCCGAGGTGCCGATCGCGGCCGTCACCGGCACCAATGGCAAGACCACCACCGCGCGCATGCTCGCGCACATCACCAAGATGGCCGGCTACACGCCGGGCCTGACCACCACCGACGGCGTCTACATCGACGGCCAGCGCACCGTCGAGGGCGACATGACCGGCCCGGTGTCGGCGCGCATGGTGCTGTCCGATCCGCAGATCGACATCGCGGTGCTGGAGACCGCACGCGGCGGCCTGCTGCGCGCGGGCATGGGCGTGCCGAAGGTGCATGTCGGCGCGGTGCTCAACGTGCAGGCCGATCACTTGGGCCTGAAGGGCATCGACACGCTGGAGCAGCTCGCCGAGGTCAAGCGCATCGTGGTCGAGGTCGCCCGGGATTGCGCGGTGCTGAACGCCGACGATCCGCTGGTCCTCAGGATGTCCGGCTACACGGATGCGAAGACGATCTGCTACGTCACGATGAATCCCTCGCACGCGCTGGTGCGCGAGCACATCCGCGCCGGTGGCCGGGCGTGCGCGCTCGAGGGCGGCATCAACGGCCAGATGATCACCTTGTACGACAAGGGCGGCCATATCCCGCTGCTGTGGACGCACCTGATTCCGGCCACGCTCGAAGGGCGCGCGCTGCACAACGTGCAGAACGCGATGTTCGCCGCGGCGATGGCGTTTTCGCTCGGCATCCGGCTCGACGCGATCCGCCAGGGCCTGCGCACGTTCGACACCACGTTCTTCCAGGCGCCGGGTCGCATGAACGTGTTCAACGAGCATCCGTTCAAGGTGCTGTTCGACTACGGCCACAACGCGCACGCGGTGTCGGTCATGGCCGATCTCGCGCAACGCCTCGACGTGGGCGGCCGCCGCATCGTGGTGCTGGCCGGGCCGGGCGATCGGCGTGACGAGGACCTGGTCGCGATCGCCGAGGCGGTCGCGGGTCGGTTCGACCACTACATCTGCCGTCGCGACGACAGCTTGCGCGGTCGCGACGGCGACGAGGTGCCGCGCATCCAGTCGCGCGCCCTGTTCGCGGCCGGCGTCGACAAGGATCGCGTGTCGATCATCCCGGACGAACAGGAGGCGATCGATGCCGCGCTGCGCATGGCCGCACCGGGCGACCTGCTGCTCGTGTTCGCCGATGCGCTGGTGCGCTCCTGGAAGCAGATCATCAAATTCCGTGCCGACGGTCCGCCGGAGCCGAAGGACGATTCCGCGAGCCCGGTCGCGGGCGAACCGCACACGCTCGAACATGCGTTCGAGGAAACCGGTTTCGCATCGTTCGGGGACGTGGTGCGCGACGATCGCGGCATCCACGTGTCGCGCGAAACGGACGACTGAGATGGCGGCGCCGCCGTTCGAGGACTCGCGCCGCCTGACCGGCATCAATCCGTGGTTCGACGGCAGTGGCGCGGTGCTCGAAGTTCCCGGTGGAGGTGCCGACGCAGCCGTGGTGCGCGCGTGGCGCGAGCGGGTCGAACGTATGCGCGCGGCGCTCGACTGGCCCGCGGCGCCGGTCGTGGCGCAGGCACACGCGAGCGGCGTGGTGCTCGCGTTCGGCGCCCCGATCGACCAGTTGTACTGCGCGACGGAGGTCAACGAATGGGCACTGCTGGCCGCGCTCGCAACGACTGCGGCGGAAACGGCGGACTCATCGGCAGCCTTCCATGCACCCGGCCATCCGCCTGCATGGGACGAGGCTTCCGCGTCGCATACGTTGGCAGCGCTCGCGCGTGCGGAGCGGACGACATCGAATCTCGTGCCGCTTGCAGCGACGGCCGGTGTTCGCGGCCTCAACGTACTCGCCGACGACGAGGCGCTGACCCTCGGCAGCGGCGTTGGCGGCCGGACCTGGCCGCTGCCCGACCTGCCGGATGCGGCCACGATCGAATGGAGCGGGATCCGCGACGTCCCGATCGCGCTCGTCACCGGCTCCAACGGCAAGACCACGACCGTGCGCCTGCTCGCCGCAATGGCCCGCGCACATGGCTGGCGGACCGCGCACAGTTGCACCGATGGCGTGTTCGTCGATGGCGAGGTGCTCGAAGCGGGCGATTATTCCGGCCCGGCCGGCGCGCGCTCGGTACTGCGGCGCACGGACATCGATGCGGCGATCCTCGAAACCGCGCGCGGCGGCATCCTGCGTCGCGGTCTCGCCGTGCAACATGCGAATGTCGCGCTCGTGACCAATGTCAGCGACGATCATTTCGGCGAATACGGCGTCCACGACCTCGACCGGCTCGCCGCGGTCAAGTTGACGGTTGCGCGCGCGCTCGATGCGTCGG
>CAYWZC010000093.1:0-5647 GCA_964462745.1 uncultured Rhodanobacteraceae bacterium | reverse complement strand
TTCGGTGCGACGCATGACGACAATCCCGGTCGCCTGCAGCACTGGTCGATCGACGGCATCGAGGTGTTCGTCGACTACGCGCACAACCCGGACGGCCTGCGTGGCTTGCTCGATGTCGCGGTCGGCCAGCGCACCGCGGTCCGGTTCGGCATCGTGCTCGGCCAGGCCGGCAATCGCGAGGACGATGACATCCGCGAACTCGCCGTGACGGTTGCGGCCTTCCGGCCGGATCGGGTCGTGCTCAAGGACATCGCCGGCTACGAGCGTGGCCGCGCCGCGGGCGAGGTCGCGGGGTTGCTGCGCGACGAACTACTACGACGCGGGACGCGCAGCGACGCGGTGATCGAATGCCTGGACGAGGTCGATGCGGCACGCGGCCTGCTCGCATGGGCGCGGCCGGGCGACGTGCTGGTGTTGCCGATCCATGCGCCCGAGGCGCGCCGGCAGGTACTCGACCTCTTGGACGAAATGCGGCGACCGGACGATTCGGCGCAGACGTACGCCTGACGTACGCCGCGCGGTGCTCTCAGGCGGCCGTCGAATCCGCGAGTTCGACGTCGCGTCTGTCGCCCGTCGTGCGGACACGCCCGCGCAACGAATTGGCCATCGCTTCGGTGATGACGACGTCGACGAACTCGCCCCGCATGCGCGGGTGCCCGGCGAAGTTGACGTAACGCATGTTCTCGGTGCGCCCGGTCATTTCCTTCGGGTCCTTGCGGCTCGGGCCCTCGACGAGCACGCGTTGCACGCTGCCGACCATCGCCTCGCTGATGCGCCGCGCGTTGGCGTTGATCGTCGCCTGCAGGTGGGCGAGGCGCTCGTGCTTGACCGCGTCCGGGGTATCGTCCGGGAGGTTCGAGGCCGGCGTGCCGGGTCGCCGCGAGTAGATGAACGAGAAGCTCTGGTCGAAGCCGATTTCGTCGACGAGTTTCATGGTCTGCGCGAAATCCGCGTCGGTTTCGCCCGGGAACCCGACAATGAAATCCGACGACACCGAAATGTCCGGCCGCACCGCGCGCAGCTTGCGGATGCGCTGCTTGAACTCGAGCGCCGTGTAGCCGCGCTTCATCGCGGCGAGGATGCGGTCGGAACCCGATTGCACGGGCAGGTGCAGGTAGTTGGCCAGCTGCGGCACGTTCGCGTAGGCATCGATCAGCGAATCGGAGAACTCGTTCGGGTGCGAGGTCGTGAAGCGGATCCGGTCAATGCCGTCGATCTCGGCGATCGCATGGATCAGCAGGCCGAGATCCGCATACGCGCCAGAACTCGTCCCAAGGGACTCGCACGGTCCATCGAACATCGGCCCGCGATACGCATTGACGTTCTGGCCGAGCAGGTTGACCTCGCGCACGCCCTGTTCGGCGAGCACCGCGATCTCGGCGACGACATCGTCGAACGGGCGGCTGATTTCCTCGCCGCGCGTATACGGCACGACGCAGAACGAGCAGTATTTCGAGCAGCCTTCCATGATCGAAACGAACGCGGTCGGACCTTCGGCGCGCGGATCGGGCAGGCGGTCGAACTTCTCGATTTCGGGAAAACTGATGTCGACCTGCGGCTGTCCGGTCGCGCGCTTCGCGTCGATCATGCCGGGCAGGCGATGCAGGGTCTGCGGGCCGAACACGAGATCCACGTACGGTGCGCGTTCGACGATCGCCGCGCCTTCCTGGCTCGCGACGCAGCCACCGACGCCGATGATGACGCGTTCGTTGGCCTGCTTGAGCTTCTTCCAGCGGCCGAGCTGGCTGAACACCTTCTCCTGTGCCTTCTCGCGGATCGAGCAGGTATTGACCAGGATGACATCCGCTTCGGCCTCGTCGGTGGTCAGTTCGAGGTCGTGCGCGGCCTTCAGCACGTCGGCCATCTTCGCCGAGTCGTACTCGTTCATCTGGCAACCGTGGGTCTTGATGTAGAGCTTGCCGGCCATGTCGATGGGATTCGAATCGAGCCGGACAGTGTACGGCGCCCTCGGCGCCGCTTCCAGCGCAATGTGAACCGGGTACTGGAAACTTCGGCCGCGTCGCGCAATCCTAACGGTTCATGAACCGTGCAGCCGCCCTCGCCGGATTCCTCCTGATCGCCGTATTCGCGTGGCCGGGCCTCGTTCGCGCCGGCAGCTACTATCTTTGCGACGGCCCGGAAGGTTCGATCGCGATTACCCAGACGAAGGAGGGGTACAGCAACTGCAAGCTGCGCAGTTACCCGGATCCGGTCACGACCGCACCGGCGAAGGGCAGCAAGGCGAGCGAGGCGGATTGGGCCTATCGCGATGCGCCGCGCGAGGAGGTTCCGCCGCCGGCCCCGGTGGTCGCGCCGCCGCCGCCGGCCCGGCCGGATGTGCGTGCGCGCAATTTCGGCGTCGTGTCGACGGCGAGCCTGGTCCGCGCGCCCGGCACGCCGGTCGCGCCCGCTCCGGCGCCGGTTCGCGACGTGGCCGCCGCGGTACCGGCGGCGAATGCGGCGACGGCTACCAAGGCGTCGGTGGTCGCAAAGCGGTCCGAGCCACGCGTGCTGCGCGGTGCGGTATACCGCATCGAACGTGATGACGGCGTGACCGAATACACGAACATCAAGCCGCAAGGCAGCGCCTTCGACGTGTTGTTCACCTACATCGCGACCTGCGTCGCGTGTGACCTGCATTCGACGATCGACTGGTTGCACACGCCGCTGCGCCTGGACGCCTACCGCAACGAGATTGCACAGGCGGCGATGGATTTCGGTGTCGACGCGTCCCTGCTGCGTGCGGTGATCCATGCCGAATCCGCGTTCAACCCGCTCGCCGTGTCGATCAAGGGCGCGCAGGGACTCATGCAACTCATGCCGGGCACGGCCAGCGACCTCGGCGTCAGCGACGCGTTCGACGTGGTCCAGAACATCCGCGGCGGCGCGCGTTACCTCGCCCAGTTGCTCGCGGATTTCAATGGTGACGAAGAGCTTGCGACGGCCGCGTACAACGCCGGTCCCGGTGCGGTGCGCAAGTACGGTGGGGTGCCGCCGTATGCGGAAACCAAGGTCTACGTGCAGCGCGTCGCAACCCTGCACGATCGCTACAGCAAGGCGTTGTAAGCGCGATCGGTCGTTTGCCGCGCTGCCGGGCGGCGCGGAGTCACCGCCTCCGCGGGAACCGGCTTCCGTTGCGATGATCTTCGCACGGTTTCGCGGAACGCCACAGCATCATCGCGGAAGCCGGTTCCTATGCGCCGGTCGTGCTCGGTGCGGGGCGCTCGGCGAGGACGAGTTCGACCTGGAACGGGATGCCCGCGCGCAGGCCGTCGAGACGTATGCGCGACCCTGGCGCGAGCGCCGCCTCGCGGTTGCGCAGATCCATCTGGCCCTCGATCGCGACACCGTCCAGCTTCAGCAGGCGATCGCCGGGTTCGAGCCCGGCTCGTGCCGCAGGACCATCCGCGGCCACGCGCACGATCGCGACACCGGGTTCGCGTGCGCCGCCGTTGGCGAGGGGCACGTCGGTGTAGTCGGCGCCGATCCAGCCGCGTACGACGCGTCCGTGCTCGATGATCTGGTCGAGCACGGCCTTGGCGGTGCTGACCGGAATCGCGAAGCCGATGCCTTCGGTGCCGGGCGTGTAGTTGTTGCGCCCGTCCGCGGACGGCGCGCGTGGATAGACCGCGGTATTGATGCCGACCAGTTCGCCGAGCGAGTTGACCAGGGCACCGCCCGAATTGCCCGCGTTGATCGCCGCGTCGGTCTGGATGAAGTCCTCGTAGGCGGACATGTTGAGTTGGCGTCCGGTCGCGCTGACGATGCCCATCGTCACGGTCTTGCCGATGCCGACCGGATTGCCGATCGCGAGCACGACATCCCCGACGCTGACCGCGGCCTGGTCGGCGACGTCGATGGTCGGCAGGTTTTCGGCGTCGATCCTGAGCACGGCGAGATCGGTTTCCGCGTCGGTACCGATCACCTTGGCCTGCGCGACCCGGCCATCGTCGAGCAAAATCTGGATGTCGTCCGCGCCACTGATCACGTGGTTGTTGGTCAGCACGTAGCCTTCCGCGCTGAAGATCACGCCCGAGCCGAGGTTCTGGTCGTGGCGTTCCATCGGCGGGCCGAGCGCGAGCGCGCCGAGCAGACGCTGGGTCAGCGGATCGGGAATCCGGTACAGGCGCCGGAACGTGGTGACCTTGTTCGCGTAGATGTTGACGACCGCCGGCGATGCATGGGCCACGGCACGGGAGTACGAGACGGGTGACGATTCGCGGGATGCGGCCGGCGTCGTCGCCACCTCCGAGGCGGGCGGCGGCTGCACGCCGAGCCCATGGCGCAGGCGATCGACGAGGCCGGGTGCCAGCAGGCCGATCACGAATGCGATCGCCAGTCCGAGCACCACGCAGCGGGCGATGAAGGCAAGGCCGGGATGTAAGGCGGATGCACGTCGCATGGTCGGTGAACGGCAGCCTGTCGGGATAGGGGTCTCCGCGCACGCGCGACGGGCCGTGGCTGGTGCGACCGTACGGGTATCGGGTGCGATCCCGCGCCGGCCGGACACGCGTCGATTGTACCGTGCTGGGCCGTTCGTTAAACTACCATGATTTTTGGGGCCGGCCCCGACCTGCGCCGCATGGCGGAGGTGCGGTGCGGATCCGCATCGCCCGATCGCGAGAAGGCTTGCGACCGGGCGTCTGTCGGGTCGCCGGGTGCGGGTCCCGGTCACCAACGTGCAGGCTCAGTGGAGTGCCGGATGGCAAATGAAGGCATCAACAAGGGACGCCGTCGGTTCCTGACCGCGACGACCTCGGTCGTGGGCGGAGCGGGAGCGGCACTGGCCGTGGTTCCCTTCGTCAAATCATGGGAGCCGAGCGCGCGCGCCCGGTCGGCCGGCGCGCCGGTGGAAGCGGACATCAGCAAGATCGAGCCGGGCCAGAAGGTCACGTTCGAATGGCGCGGTCTGCCGGTCTTCGTCGTGCACCGGACCCCGGAGCAGCTGGCTACCCTGGCCGGGGAAGACGCGCGGCTCCGCGATCCGAAAAGCGAGAACGCGGACCAGCAACCTGCGTATGCGCAGAACGAGAGCCGCTCGATCAAGCCCGAATGGCTGGTGATCGTCGGCATCTGCACGCATCTGGGATGCGTCCCGGACTTCTATCCGGAACTGAAGCCGGAACCGTTCGATCCGCACTGGGAAGGCGGCTTCTACTGCCCCTGCCACAAGTCGCGTTACGACATCGCCGGCCGCGTCTATGACGGTGTGCCCGCGCCGGCCAACCTGCCGGTTCCGCCCTATCACTTCGTCGACGATACGCACATCCTGATCGGCGTCGATCCCGGCAAGGAGACGGTGTGATGGCAGGCGTTTTCGCGAATATCGGCAACTGGATCAACGAGCGTGCGCCCGGCATGGTGCCGATGTACCGCAAGCACATGACCGAGTACTACGCGCCGAAGAACTTCAACTTCATGTACTACTTCGGATCGCTCGCGATCCTCGTGCTGGTCAACCAGATCCTGACCGGCATCTTCCTGACCATGTTCTACAAGCCCGATGCGGCTTCGGCTTTCGCGTCGGTCGAGTACATCATGCGCGACGTGGAGTCGGGCTGGCTGATCCGCTACATGCACGAGATCGGCGCGTCGATGTTCTTCGTCGTGGTCTACCTGCACATGTTCCGCGGCCTCATGTACGGCT
>CAYWZC010000092.1:8080-9971 GCA_964462745.1 uncultured Rhodanobacteraceae bacterium | reverse complement strand
GACGACACCGAGATTTCAAGTTCCATCACGCTCGAGGCAATCCGCCAGTTGGTGCTCGACGGCGAGTCGTTCGAAGTGCGCGACGCCAAGACCGGCGAGGAACTGACGCGCTCGGTGCTGCTGCAGATCATCTCCGAGTACGAGGATCGCGGCCAACCGATGTTCACCACCAACCTGCTCAGCCAGATCATCCGTTTCTACGGGGATTCGCTGCAGGGGTTCATGGGCAGCTACCTCGAGAAGAGCCTGCAGATCTTCCTCGACCAGCAACACCAGTTCCGCAGCCAGCTCGACAACATCCTCGGCCAGACACCCTGGTCGATGCTGAACAACATGACCGAGCGCAACCTCGACCTTTGGAACTCGGTGCAGCAGCGATTCCTGAACGCTGCCAGCCAGGTGCGCGAGGACGCGGAGAAGGAAGCCCGTTCGGCGAAGGAAAAAGCCACGGGCAAGCCCGCGCGCTGATTGCGCCGCGTTACGGGGCCGGAACGCCGTCCCGCGCCACACGCCGAAATCCTGTTTGACACTCACCGCCGCGGTTCCTTACCATCGCGCGCTGCTGCGCCGCAACATCGTGTTGCGCCGCACGACGTGTCGCACTGCAAGAGGAATCCCATGAGCAAGCGCATTGCCGTCGTCACCGGCGGCATCGGCGGTCTCGGCACCGAGATCTGCAAATACCTGGCCCGATCCGGGCACCACGTCGTCGCGGCCGATCTCGCCAGTCGCAGCGAACGTCTCGACGCATTCCGCGGCGAGGTCGCCGAATTCGGCGATTCGATCGAGTTCGCGACGCTCGACGTCAGCGATTTCGCGGCCTGCGGCGAGCTGATCGCGAATGTCACGGAGAAACATGGTGCGGTCGACGTGCTCGTCAACGCGGCCGGCATCACGCGCGACACCAGCCTGCGCAAGATGACACCCGAGCAGTGGACCGACGTGCTGCGCATCAACCTCGATGGCGTGTTCAACCTGTGCCGGAATGCGGTCGAAGGCATGACCGCGCGCGGCTACGGGCGCATCGTCAATATTTCCTCGGTCAACGGCCAGACCGGGCAGTTCGGACAGACCAACTACTGTGCCGCGAAGGCCGGCATGCACGGCTTCACGATGGCGCTCGCACGCGAGGTCGCGAAGAAGGGCGTAACCGTGAACTGCGTGTCGCCGGGCTACTGCAAGACCGCGATGGTCATGGCCGTGCCCGAGGACATCCGCAACCAGATCATCGCCTCGATCCCGGTCGGCCGCCTCGGAGAGCCGCGCGAGATCGCGCGCACCGTCGATTTCCTCGCCGCCGAGGATGCCGGTTTCATCACCGGCGCGAACATCCCGGTCAACGGCGGGTATTTCATGGATTACTGAGCAGGCCCGACCGGGCGCCGGGAACCTCCCTCGTGGTCGCGCATCCGATGCGTTACGGGTGCACACTTCGGTGCGCCAGCGAGAGGGGTCGGGTCATGCTCAATTATGCGATCGGGATTTTTGCGGTGGCCGCCGTCGGCGGTCTGTATCTTGCCAGTCACGTATTGCGCGGCAAGTTCGCGCCCTGGGCGGTTTCGGCATTGCACGCGCTGCTTGGTGCGGCCGGCCTCGTGGTGCTGCTCTTCATGGTCCTGCAGGGCGGCACGCCCGGCCGCCTGACCGCGGCGCTCGGCCTGCTCGTGGTCGCGGCACTCGGCGGTTTCTACCTCGCCTCGATCCACCTGCGCCGCGAGATTGCCCCGAAGGCGGTCGTGTTCGTGCATGCGGGGGTTGCGGTGGTCGGGTTCCTGACCTTGCTCAGTCTCGCATTCGGGTAGGGACGTGCGCGGCTGGGAAAACGTTCAGGCCCCCAGCCGAGCAGGCTCGGCTCTACAAAATGCCCCGTAGAGCGGAGCTTGCTCCGCTG
>CAYWZC010000092.1:0-7980 GCA_964462745.1 uncultured Rhodanobacteraceae bacterium | reverse complement strand
CCGGCCGCATCGACACTCGTGCACTGCTCGCCACGGCCGCTTCGCGGATAGACCTTGCGCAGATCCCAGCGCAGCGCGCATTGGGCTTCGAGGCCGGCGTCGGTCAGGTTCGCGTGAAACGCCTCGAATAGTTCGTCGCCCTGGACCACGAGCAGATGACAGTCCTCCTCGGCATTGTTGCAGGTGTAATCGCCACTCCCCTCGATGCTGCCGCCCTCGGGCAGCGGGAACGTGCCACCCGGCGCATCGCAGTCCGGCGCGTAATGGCCGCCGTACGGATAGTCGAGCACCGTCACCAGCGGTGCGGAGGCATCTGCACGCAGCACCTTCATCGAGAAGTCAATCTGGAACCGGCCGTGGTCGGCACTCGAGTTCGTGCCCCAACCGCCGAGTGCTTCGAGGTGCGCGATCATCGCCGCGGAATCCGGATGGATGCGATCCGGCGCGCTGACATCCTCGTACCACGGCGCCTGCGCGGGGAAGCGCGGCAGCGGTTCGGCGCGCGCGAGGCTCGCCGCGACCGTGCCGAGGAGCACGCACGCAATCGCAGGAATACGGATGTTCATCGGCCAGCCTCCCGGAACGACGGGAGGTGGAATCTACACCGACGGCGTTCCCGCAACAGCGACGCAGTTACCGGAAGCGACCCGGATAAGCGAGCGCATCCGGGGATTGGGTTTCGGGGTCAGGCGTCCGCAGTTTGGGTCGACGGGCCTGCCGCGCGCCGGACCGGTCACCGCACCAAACGAAAAGCCGCGCCGCTTGGGGGAAGCGGCGCGGCGCCGTCGAAATGGCAGCCGGGGGGTGGCGTCCATTTCGGACCTGGTGGGTCGCCCGGCCCTTCCGCCAGGCGACCGTTCACCCCTCAAGGTGTCCCGTCGAAGCCGTCGGAGTAGATGATGTCCGCGGAGCCCGTGCAATCGCGATACCACGGGGTGACGCCGGTGGCGGCGTCCCAGGCGGGCGATTCCATGCGATCGAGGTTGTTCGGGCAAAGTGCGGTACGGTCCCCATTGACGCTATTGATCGGTCGGAGGCTGCTCGGCACGACCGGGGGCGGCGGGCCCTCCAGCAGGTTGTTGGCCACGTTGAAGGTTACCAGCATCTGCATGGAACCGATTCGCGGGATGGTGCCGGTCAACAGGTTGTCGTTGGCGAGAAACTCCCACAAGTTCGGTGCACCTACCAGCGGCGGAATGTTGCCGGTCAGTTGATTGTTCGATACATCGAAGTCGAAGAGCACCGGAAGGTCTTCGAGCAGCGGAATGCTTCCGCTCAACTGGTTGTTGCTGACGCCGAAACCCGCAAGATCCTGCATGCCGCTGATCGGTGGAATCGTGCCGGTCAGGTTGTTGTCGCTCACGTGGAAATACTTCAACTGCTGGAGACCTTGTAGCTCCGGAAGCTCGCCCGTGAATTCGTTGCTGTGTGCCCAGAAATATTCCAGTTGTCCCAGTGCGCTCAAGGACGGCAGTTCACCGGTCAACCGGTTGTCGTAGACATTGAACTGCACCAGATTGGGCGCCCCATCCAGCGAATCGACTTCTCCTTCCATCTCGTTGTAGGCGGCAACATATTCTTCCAAGGCTGGCAGTCCCTGGAAGGATTCGTTGATGCGGTCCAGGTTGTTGATGTTTACGTAGAAGGCTCGAAGATTGGAGAGCCCTGCAATTTCCGGGATCTTGCCGGTCAATCCGTTCTCCGAGGCGACGAACACTTCCAGGTTCGCCAGTCCCGCGAGTTCCGGGATCTCGCCCGTCAGGTCGTTCGCGTTGACGTAGAACTTCGCAAGGTTCGGCACACCGTCAAACGACGGCAGCGTGCCCGTGAACCAGTTCAGGGTCGCGACGAACTCGCGCAAGGACGTCAATCCATCCGCCGGCGCGAATCGCGGAAGTTCCCCGCTCAGCGAGTTGTGTTGCACATTGAAGCGCCACAACTGGGACAAACCGGTCAACGAAGGCAGTTCACCGGTAAGTCCCGAACCGTCGCCGCCGCCTTCAAGCTGCGATGCTTCGAAGACCTCCAGGCTGGTCAATGCCGAAAGCGACGGAATGGTTCCGGTGAACCCTTTATTCGCACGCAAATTGAACACTCGAAGCTGGGTCTGCCCGGACAGCGAAGCCGGCAACGGCCCGAACATGTTGTTCTGGACCATCTCGACCGCGATCACGTGCTCCTGATTGCCATCGCAGGTGATGCCAAACCAGGTGCATTCCGTGCCCGGCGGTCCGTTCCAGCCCGCCGAGTTAACCCACAGCTCCGGGTGCATGTTGTCGTAGATTTCCTGCAGGAACGCGCGCTCCGTATCCGGAATTCCCGAAGGACCCTGATACTCGAACGCACCGATATCGACCGCTGGACCGAATTCGCGCGGGAAACCGTCGCCGCGCTGGTCGAATGCCAATGCGGACGGATTGGTGCCCGCGTCCAGGGCAGGACTCGTCGCCTGCAGGGCGTGAGTCCACGTCGTGCCGCCGTTGTCCGCCAGCGGCATCAGCAGCGGATCACCGCTGATCGTGTCCGGCGGAATCGGAACGGCCGAGTCACCGATGATGTTGTTCGAACCCACGATTGCGAACTGGGTCAGGTCGGTATCGACGTCCGCGCTTCCGTAATAGGACGTGTTGCCCGCGATGATCGAACTCTGCACATTCGGGGGGAAGTCATAGTATCCCTGGAACAGGTTGTGACGGGGTAGCAAGCCTCCAGCCCCGTACTCTGCATGATTGGCGGTGATCGTCGAGTTCAGAATACTGATGCCATCGAAGATCATCCATATTCCGCCGCCCTTGCTGCTCGCGGTATTTCCCGAGATCGTGCTGTTCTCGATGCGTACGGTGTCATCGGCGAATTGCACGGTCAGGGCAGCAATTGCTCCGCCGGTTGTCGCGGAGTTTCCCGACAGGGTACTGCCTTCAATTGTCAGCGGCCCGCCATTGAATATGGCGCCCCCCATCGCCTGCCGTTGCGTGAAGTATCCCGGACCGGCTGCGTAGGGACGGCCAATCGCCGTGTTGTTGCTCAAGGTGCTGTCGATTACCGTAAGGCTGCCCCCTTCGGCCAGAAGGGCGCCTCCGTGGGCCCCACCTGACGGGGCGCTTGCCGTGTTGTTCGTGACCAGCGACCGAGTGATATCGACATTCCCGTATCCGAACACCGCAACGGCTCCGCCGTTCGCATAAAGGTCGCTCGTTTCCGGGATCCTCGCGGTGCAACCGTCCAGGCGGGAATCCACCAGGGACAGGGCGCCTGCATCAATACAGCCACCTTGCGCCTGGTCGTAACCAGCGGCGGTGCATGACTCGACCGCCGCGTCGTCCAGCGCGACGGTTCCGGCGGAAAGCAGGCAGCCACCACGCGCCAGATCGTAGGGCACGCTGGTCTGCACCTTTCCGTTCCGGATAGTGACTCCGGATAGGCCAAGCGTTCCCGTGCCGGTATGAGTCACCACCCGGCCTGCTTCATTTCCGTCGACAGCAAGCACATCGGCACCGGGACCGGCGATCGCAAGATCATCCACCGGCACGTCGATCGCGCCACTGGTCAGGGTGATCGTGCTGCACTTGAGGCTGGAGAGATCGATCGTGTCGCCGCTTGCCGCCGCCGCGACTTCGCTGCGCAGGCTGCCGGGGCCGTCGTTGTCGCAATTCGTGACGGCGCGCGTTGCCGGCTGGGCCGGGCTGGCCGCTGCGGACGGCCGGACCGGGTCCGCACCGTGACCGCTGATGGCCGGGAGGCCGAGTGCCATCGCGATCGCGACGCCGAGCGCGATGCGGCCGTGCGAAGAGTTGCGGTTGGAGCGGAGGATCGGTTTGGCGGTGGTCATGGCATTCCCCAGGCTGGTTTGCAGTGGTCTCTTCTTGTGATGCGGAAATCGGGGGGCAAAAGGTGACATGGGGGTTCACGTGCTGGCGGGATGCTCGCCCAATCTGGCAAACGGCGGCGGATCCCGGCTCTCTGGATCGGGGGCCGGGGTGACATTCTTTCGCCGGGTGACGGGCCAGCGGTGACGCTTGACCGTGCGGTATCGGGAATCGCTGCAGCGATTCCCGCGTCCATGACAACGATGAGCGAAGAGACCCGTCAGTTGAAACCGGTGACCCCCAAGTAGCGCGAAACATCGGGGTTGCCGGTCAAGTCGAGCAGCCCCTCGTGCGCGCGAGTAATGCGCGCGCCATCTGCTGGCGCCTGGCCCAGCTCCGTCGCCAGCGTTCCGATCAGCAGGTCGAGTTGCCAGATCGGCAGCAGGTCCTGTTTGCCAAGCGCTTCGACCAGGGCGGCCCGGCGCTCCTCCAGACGGTCGAGGACGCTTGCGTCCCGTGTAGCGAGCGCTTCGGCCCACAGGGCATGAATCTCGCTGCGCAGGGTCGAAGGCGATGCGGTGCCGGTGGCCGCGCGTGACTGCTCGATTGCTTGCCTGAACGCGCGCGCGGCGGCAGCGGAATCCCCGCGCGCGAGCGCGCAGCGGCCGAGGCTGTCTTCCATATTTGCGATGATCCAGCTCGGATCGTCGCCGACGAGGCCGCGCATGCGCGCGAGCGCGGGATCCAGCACGGCGACCGCCTGCTCGCATCGACCGTCGCGCAGCAACACTTCGCCACGCAGCGCGGCCAGGCGCAGACGCATGAAATCCATGCCATTCCGCGCGTTCGCCATCGCTTGCTCGGCACGGTCCAGGTGTTCCCGCGCTTCGGCATCGCGGCCGAGATCCAGTGCAATTTTTGCGGCGGTCAGGCGGGATCGCACCACGTGGCGCACCAGCCAAACCGCCGCACCGTCCGGCAGGGCCGCGATTACGCCGCCAATCAACTCGCTGGCTCGTTCGTAATCCCCAAGCATGGACTCGCAACGCGCAAGGCTGCGCCGGACGGCGGAAGCCACGAAATCCGCATCGGCGCCGAACAGGGCAGGAATCTCCGCCTGCAGAGATTCGAGCATGTCGCGCGCCGCCGCGTAATGGCCCTGTGAGAACATTCCCGGCGCGAGGTTGCGCCTGATGGTCGAAAGGTCCGCCTTGAGAGTCTGCGGGGAATTCGTCGCGATCGTTTCCGCACGACGCAGCAGACGCACCTGTTCGTTGGCGTTGCCCATGTCGCGCATCAGGACGGCCAACTGGTTGAGCGCCACGAGCAAGCCGTTGACAAACCATCCCTCCGCTTGTTGCTGGCCCGCGATCGACGCGCGCAAATCCGCCGCGCACAGGACGTACTCTCCGCGGCTGCAGCGCGCGGCTCCCCGGAATTTCAGCAATCCGGATACCCACGGCTGCGCCGGGTTCTCTGCCGCCCGCGCAACCGGCAGCGCGCGCTCGACGAGCGCGAGTTGGATGTTGCTGCGATCGAGCATCTGCACGGCATCGAGGGAAATGACGACACTGCGCAAATACTCCTGGGGATACCGTTCGCGGACCGGCTCCAGCGCGTCGAGCGCCTGGCGCGCAGCGGCGAGCGCACGCTCGGGCAGGAACAGGGAATTGAACGTATCGGCGACCTGGGTCATCAACGCCGCGCGCGTAACCGGATCGAGATCGGTGCGGTCCTTGACCGTTGCGGCTGCGCGTTCGAGCATTTGCGCGGGCGTCAGTTCCTTGCCGCTCGCGTTCTGCGGATCGGCCTGGCGGAACACGTCGTTCATGAAACCGAGCAGGGTCTCGGCGCGCTGGCGCTGCCGGTCCGCATGCTTTCCGGCAAGCTCGGCGCGAGTTCGTTGTGCTTCGGCCTGCTCGCGTTGCAGGTGTTCCAAACGCGCGCGGTTGATCGCGACGATGCTGGTGGCGACAAGTCCGACGGCCAGCAGCGCGATGATCGCGGCGGCGGCGCGGTGGCGCCGGATCAATTTGCGCGCGCGGTATGCGAACGAACCGCGATGCGCGGCAACCGGCAATCCGTCGGCCCAGCGGTCGAGGTCGTCGGCTAGCGCCTGCGCAGTGTCGTAACGTTCGCGCGCATCGTCGGCGGTCGCCTTCGCGACGATGCGGCCGAGATCGCCCTTCAACGAGCGTCGCAGCCGATCGATGCCGACGCCGCGCTCCTGGGCGACGCGCTCGGCAGCGGCGAAGTCCTGCACCGTCATCGTGCCGAACGCCTGGTCGAGCCGCGGCAGCGGCGTATGCGAATCGCCGCGCGGCCGCGCCGCGTCACGCGCCTTGCGCGCGGGCACGCCGGCCAGCAATTCGTACAACACGAGACCGAGCTGGTAGACATCGCTTGCGGTCGTCGCCATCTCGCCGCGCAATTGTTCCGGTGCGGCGTATGCGGGTGTCAGCGCGAGCGTCTGGGTCTGCTGCGAGTCGGTGCCGTCGAGCAACTTTGCGATGCCGAAGTCGAGCAGCTTGGGCAAGCCTTCCGTATCGACGAGGATGTTGGAAGGCTTGAGGTCGCGATGCAGAATCAGGTTGCGATGCGCGAACTGGACCGCGCGGGCGACCTTGGCGAGCAGTCGCGCACGCGCGACCAGGTCGAGCGCATGGTGGTCGCACCAGTCGGTGATGCGTTCGCCGTCCACGTATTCCATCGCGAACCACGGCTGGCCCGCATCGGTTATGCCGGCGTCGAGCAGTCCCGCGATATGCGGGTGGTTGAGGCGGGCGAGGATCTGCTGCTCGCGGCGCGCGCGTTCGATCGATATCGGAAGGTCGTTGCGCACGAGCTTGAGCGCGACCTTGCGGTCGAGATCGTCCGTTCGCTCGGCAAGGTGGACTTCGCCCATGCCGCCGATGCCGAGCAGGCGCAGCAGCCGGAAGCGGCCGCTGACGACGGTTCCCTCGCGCTGGTCGGGCACGTCGTCGGGCGGGTCGGCCATCTCGGGATCGAGGTCCGTATCGGCGAGCAGGTCGCGGAGATCCCGCGCGAGTTGCGCGTCGCCGCGCTGGATCTCGTCGAGCCGCGCGGCACGCCCAGCGACTGGCAGGTCGAGCAGTTCATCGAATGCGTCGCGCACGCGGCGCCAGCGTTGCAGTTCGTCGGCATCCATCAGCGTTGCATGTGAGTACGCAGCCACGCCTTGGCGAAGGCCCATTCCCGATAGATCGTTCGCTTGTCGACTTCCAGTACCTGCGCGATCGCAACCACGCTGAGGCCGACGAAATAGCGAAGTTCCACGATACGCGCGAGGCGTGGGTCGATCTGCTCGAGTTCCGCGATGGCCTCGTCGAGCAGGCCGAGATTGGTTTGCTCGGGGATCGGCAATTGCAGCGCCTCGACGAGATCGACTCGCTGCCAGCCGCCACCGCGCTTCTCCGCGTCCGCCTCGCGGGCGCGATCGACGAGGATGTTGCGCATCATGCGCCCGGCCGTGTTGAACAGGTGCGCACCGCTTTCGATGTGGACGTGGCCGCCGCCGAGCATGCGCACGAAGACATCATTCACGAGGGCAGTCGGTTGCAAGGTCGCCTGGCGGTCCTCGCGACCGAGCAGGCGCGCCGCCATGCCACGCAGGTCCGCATACACCAGCGGCAACAGCCGATCGAGCGCATCGGACTGTCCCGATTGCCATTGATGGATGAGCTGGGTGACTTCGCTGGGACTGGCGGACACGACGCTGGAACGACTCCGGGATCGGAATCGCAGTATTGCGTGGATGCGGCAACAAGGGAAATCCCAAGCCTGTGGGTGCCTTCATCGCGCGATCATTCCCCGCCGAGAAGATGGCGCACCGCGCCGGAATGACGGCTACAGGCGTTGCAATGTTCGGGCTGGCGTCCACGTCATCGATCGGGCTCGCCAAGGGCGCGCGAAACCTGCGGTGTCAGGGCGAAAAGCGCCCCTCATCCGCCTGCGGCACCTTCTGCCCGCTAGCGGGCAGAAGAGATAAAGCATGCTCCCCGCGAGCGGGGAGAAGAGAAAGAGCATGTGGCCCGCGAGCGGGCAGAAGAGAAAAAGCATGCGCCCCGCCAGGAGCCTGCGCGGCAGAGAAAAAGTTCACCCGTAGAGCGGAGCTTGCTCCGCTGCTCTTCGATTCCCCAAGCCGAGCAAGCTC
>CAYWZC010000091.1:0-10092 GCA_964462745.1 uncultured Rhodanobacteraceae bacterium | reverse complement strand
GGTCTGCTGCCAAGGCTGGCTCGCGCCTTCGCCGAGCATCTTCCAGAATTTCGCGCCGGCTTCCTTGTTGCCGTAGATCGAGCAGGTGTAGAGCGGGCCCTCGTGGCCGGCCGCCTCGCACAGCTCACGATAGAACTGGAATTGCAGGATGTCGGCGAGGAAGTAGCGCATGTACGGTACATTGGTCGGCACGTGGTTCTTGGAGCCGGGGTCGAAATCCCCTTCGGCACGCGGCACCGGCGCGGACAGGCCCTGGTACTTGCGGCGCAATTCCCACCACGCATCGTTGTAGCCATCCGGCGGCGTCGAGCCGTCGAACACGCCCCAGCGCCACTTGTCGATCATGAGGCCGAATGGCAGGAACGCGACCTTGTCGAGCGCGAGTTTCATCTGCGCATTGAGCATCGCCTCGGCGTCGCCACCGGTCTCGCCCGCGAGGCCGATCTGCGCGAGATACGCGGGCGTCATGTTGAGCCGGATCGTGTCGCCGATCGCCTCGTGGAAGCCGTCGTTCGCACCGTTCTGGAAGATCGGCCACTGGTGCTTGTACGCGAGGTAGTAATAGATGTGGCCCATCTCGTGGTAGATGGTGAACTGGTCCTCGGCGGTCGCGTGGATGCACATCTTGATGCGCACGTCGTCTTCCATGTCCATCGGCCACGCGCTTGCGTGGCACAGCGCGTCGCGGTCGCGCGGGCGCAGCAGCATCGACTTCTCGTAGAACGACGCGGGCAGGGCGGGGAAGCCGAGCGAGGTGTAGAAATCCTCGGCGCGCCGCACCATGGCCTTCGCCTGCGCCAGGTCGGCCTGGTGTTCGAGTTCGGCCAGCTCGAGCGGCGTCGGCGTACCCTGGAACTCCTTGCGCAACTTCGCGAGCGTCGCCGCGCGCTCGGCTTCGAGGCGCGCATCGACATCGAGGTTGCCGACGCCGGGATACGGCTCC
Organism: uncultured Rhodanobacteraceae bacterium; assembly: GCA_964462745.1. Classification (GTDB taxonomy): domain Bacteria; phylum Pseudomonadota; class Gammaproteobacteria; order Xanthomonadales; family Rhodanobacteraceae; genus Dokdonella_A. The sequence continues at coordinate 9,149 of CAYWZC010000091.1, read as the reverse complement.
ACGAGATCGTAGAGCGCCGACCAGTCCTGCGCCCACATGTTGCCGGTGATGTGCGCGGGGATCGTGCCGTCCTTCGGCATGCGGCCCGGATACTTCGCGTCGAGACGGTTGCGCACGGTGCACTGCAACTGCTCGTAGAGCGGCTTGACCTGGCCCCACAGGCGGTCGGTCTCGGCCGCGAAGTCGGCCGGACTCATGTCGTAACCGGAGCGCCACAGGGTGCCGACGTCGTCGTAACCGAGATCGTGCGCACCCTCGTTGAGCAGGGCGACGAAGCGCTGGTAGTCCGACAGCATGCCGCGGCCGACCGTATGCCAGCCGGTCCACGCGTCGAGGTTCGCATCCCAGTCGCGATCGGTCGCGAGCACCTTCGACAACTCGTCGAGGTTGCGGCAGGCCGATGCGTCGTTCGCATCCTTGCAGTACTTGCCCGCGCCGTATGCGGCGGTCAGGCGCGAGGCGAGCGTGGTCAGTTCGGTCAGGTGGGCCGGATCCTTCGGCGCCGGCATCGCGGTCTGCAACTTGAGCAGGTCGAGCGCGCGCCGGTCCTGCGCGTCGATGCCCGCGACGTCCTCGAACGCACGCGCCTTGTCGATCTCGTCGGACAACCACTTGAGCCAGCCCTCGTTCGCACGAGCGGTCAGCATCTGGGTGTCGTCGGTGATGTAGGTCTCCGCGACCCACTCGGCCGCAGCCGGCGCGATGTACTGCTTCTTGTAATCCGCGTTCATGCGCTCGACGAACGCATGCGCGGCGGCGGCATCCGGCGCTGCCTCCTGCGCATGCGTGGGCGACGTGAAACACAGGAACACCGCCACGGCGGCGGCAATCGGCAAGCGGATCATGGCGAATCCCCGAGGCTGGAAACGGACCGTGAGGCTAGTCGGCGTGCGGCGATGGCGCAAGCTGCGGTGCGGAATACGGCTTGCACGCCGCCCAACGACCAGAGGGACGTCGTTCCCGACCGAGGGGACGACACGGCGTCAAGCCTCGGGCGCCATGGAACGGACATGTTGCGAAATGCCCGGACGAAGAGGGTCGCGGCAGAGCCCGCGAAGCGCGGACCCGGCACAGGCCGAGTCCGCGCACAGTTCTCCTGCATTCCTCCGTCAATGCGTGATCGCGGCGCTACTGGCGCTGAGCAACCCGTTGAACACTGCGCCCGCACCGCAGCTGAGACTCACGAGCGCGTCGAGATCGTTCTGGCGATGCAGAAGATCACCAAACGTGCGCGGCACGCTCGAGACCGGGTCGGGTACGGTGAACGTACCGGGGCTGGCCACCGTTCCGGGGCTTCCGGTCAGGAATCGCGACAGCACGGCCGGGCTACCCATGTTGCGCGGCTCCACGTGCAGGAACTTCGTACTTGTCTCGCTACCGTGGCAGGAATCGCAGGTGTTGAGCGAGAAGTGATGACGGGCATCGTTGTTGAAGATGCCCGGATGAATCCATGCTGCAGCCGGCGATGTGTCAGGGTTGAGCGACGCGCCGGTGAGGAACGGTTGGCCGAGGAACGTGGCCGGGACATTGTGGCTGTCGGCAAGGATCGCAGGTTCGTTGGCGTTGACGAAATCCGCCTGCAGCGAGGAGGTGTGCGGCAGCGGGAACGGGTTGTAGGTCGCACGGTGTGGCGTCAGTTTTGTCGACACGGTCTCGAGGTGGCTGGTTGCGGCGCTGACATTGAATTCACGCAACTCCCAGATTGGGTCCAGCGCGTTCTCGTTCGTGCGGATCTGGTTGATCGCGCTGCCGTTCGGCTTGGAAGGCGCGGCATTGGCACTCGTGAAGATGTCGGTGAGATCCTGCAGCGCGGCATTGTATGCGGGGGAGCCGAGCGCGAAAGTATCGAGATCTTGCCAGTGCTCGCCGTACGCCTGCACGTCGTGGCAGCCTTCGATCGGCACCCCGTACTCGAGGATGACGGTGAATGGCATCGTCGAACAATTGCCGAATTCGTCGCGCTCCATGACGCCGAACACGAAGCGGCCCTCGCCCGCGTCACCGCCGCCGTATACGAGATTCCCGCGCAGGTCGATGCGATTGACGATCGCGAGCAGGCGCATCGGCGACTTCCTGAGATCGAGGCGACCCGAACCGTCTCGTGGCCATGTGTCCAGCACGCGGTCGAACATCAAGGGGCGCTTTGCGATGGGAAACGTGTTGACGACCTGCGTGTCGAGCCAGGTGCTGAGCCATTTTTCGACGAAATCGGCAGGGTCCACGCCCGTGAGTGACGGGTTCGCCATGTTCGCCATGAGGCGATGGAAGGTCCACACGCCATCCGGATTGCCGTTGTTCGTGCACACATCGAAGGTGCGGTCCGGGTCCTCGACGACGAGAGGATGCACCACGAAGAGCGAGTTCTCGGCATTGATCAGACTCGCGATACCCGCCCCGACTTCCGCAGGAATGCGAATTGGCAGATGCGCGCCGATGTCGCGGCGAAGCCGGTCAGGATCGAGAAACGCAACGGGAAGCTGGTCGACGATTTCGCGCCCATCGAAGACGGGCGTCTTCGATACACGGTCGGCGATTTCCTTGCGGCGCGCCTGCTCCTCAACAAACGCGTCGAAATCGAACCGCAACGTCCCCGCGAACGCCTCGCGAACCTTGCGGTCACGTTTGAGCACCACCGGGCGTCCGTCGACCTGCAGCGCGATGCTGTCCGGCAAGGCATGACCTTTCGGGTAGCGTACCTCGAGCAGGGCAGTGTCGCCGCCAGGATTGTCGCGTAGCGAAGTGATCGTTACGGCTTCTGCATCCGGCGGCGTCGGCGGAACCTGATCTGCGGCCTGAACCGACCTTCCCGCCAATACGGTCGCGAATATCATCGTGAGGAACGGCATCCACCGTGTCGTACGAATCGGGTGGGTCGATATCAAACGTTTGCGCATGGTCATCCTATTCTCCCAGGCTGATATGGCGTGGAGCACGCACCGCAATCGGCGCGCGCGAACAGGGCGGATCGCGGTATGTCCCCTCCCGTGATGCCCCATCAAGCCGGACCCTAGCAGAACGGGTAGCCTGAAAAAGCGTCGGGTGACACGTTTCATTGATTTGCGAAGAAAGAGCTACCTGTATGAAAAGACAGACGCCGGCGAAGCATTTGAGCCTCAACCATCGATGATGGTGCGGAAAGTCCCCACACGTCTTGATCACATGCCAAGCGCTATTTGTGACGCGCTTGGCAAGCTACTCAGGGATCGCAAATCAAGCCGGATTGGAAAAATAGAGCGTCGAGCTATCGCAATCGGCGCACTCGCGATAGAACTTTTCAAGCGCTTTCCGCAGTTTCGGCTTGTGGCCGGGCTTGCAGGTGAAGCGTATCGGGGTGTTCTTGCTGCACGCGGCGCACTGGAAGTAGTAGCCGTACTTGCCGTGAAGAATGATCCCGCGCAGGTCCTCGCAGAACTTGCAGGACGGTCGCGTTTCCCGGGAGACGGGCGCGGGTACTTCGGCCGGCAATCCCATGCGCTCTTCCCGAACCGAAGCCGGCTGTGCTGGCGTGGATACCGCACGGACCGGAGTGGAGGCCGCTCGGTGTGCCAGCGGTTGATGACGTCGCGCAAGTTGCTCCGCGATGTCCTTCACTGTCTCCTGTGAAGCGAGTCGTGTCAGTGACAGGAAGTTGGAGGCCATCGACGCCCCTTCAACGGTTTCGATGATGGCGGTCTTGATGCCGTCGGCCTTGATTACGCGGCTGCTGTCGAATTGCTTCGGGCGGTCGATGCGCGAATTGGGCGACACAAGGACGAACGATCGGATGCTCGGCATAAGGCGCATGCCGGCGCGAGTCGGGAGGTCGAGAGTCTTGAGAACTTCCTTGAGTACGGCAATATGGCGCTCGTTCTGCTCCAGCGGCGAGGGCATGCCTTCGAATCTGCGCCTGTAATCATTCCAGCGCAGGAATTCGCCTTGCTCGGTGATCTTGAGGCCGGCATGGAAGTGCTTGGATTCCAGCAAGTAGATGTCCAGCGCGCGATTCATGATCAGATGATCGATCTGCGCCACGCGTCCCTCATGCTCCAGTCGCAAGTCATGGATTACTGCCCATCGCCTGGACGCACCATAGTGGAAGTTGATGTGGTACATGGACTCCTGTTCGCCGCGGAGACCGGCGCGGCGGTTGCGCAAGTCTTCAGCCGCGCGTTTGGCAGTCTGCGGATCGCCGGCTTGACTCAGGCGTTCGAGTTCGGCAATGACTTCGGATTGGTCGTCGGGTTCCTTGATCAGCATGTCATTCGTGGATCTAGATCAGATGACGATGATGAACGATTGCATCATTTCGGACTCTGCGGCGCTTTGCGGCTTTTTCGTCTGGCCCTCTTTTTTGCAGTGGGCAGCAGAGAGGTGAGCGCCTGGTAGCGCTCGAAAAGGAACGCGACGCGCTCGGCGTCGGTGGCGAACTTCGGAGTCTTGCGACCAGCGGCCTTCTCGGCTGCGATATAGGCAGCATCGACCGCGTGGTCGAGGGTGTTGTGGGCCTTGACCAGCGGCGGCGGCATGGTCAACGGATCGTAGAGGTCGGCGAGGGTCGCGTCGGGGAATTGCGCGCGCGCATCGAGCACCCCCTGGGCGGCGGTTTCGATCGCGGTGCGGAGCTTGTCGTTCGCGATGTCGGGCCAGGGGAAGTTGTTGTAGACGATTCTGTTCGAGTACTGATAATCGCTTTTCATGCGGCCCGCGACGGCGCGCATCCACGCCATATGCATTTGCGAGGAAAGCACGCCGAAGTGGAGTTTTGTTGCTCCGGGAATTATGAGACAAGTGCCGCTGGCGATCGAATCTGGCCCAAGAAATCCCATTGGGATATAGGCGCGATTGTCTGAAGAGACTTTGGGAATGAGCAGATATCTTGACGTTGGATGGCGAATCTCGCCGAACAAGGTCGGTGTCATTGCGAGTCTGTTTGTTGTAGCTCTATTGCTGGACTTGCGGAACTGACGCACCAGATCGACCCGTTCACGAAGGAATGGCGACGACTTGATTACCCGAGGTGGGGCGTCCACCAGCCAGAGGCACCAACGCAGAATGCAGTTGATGTACTCCTCGCCGCCGACGTAACGGCGGACCCACGGCAGAATGCTCGGCTCTTCGCAGATCGCCGCTTCGTACTCCTCGTTCGAGAGGATCAGGTGCCCATCATCGATGGGCATGTTGCCGTAATTGATTGGCGGCGCCTGCATCGAGATTGCGTCAGTGCGTTTCAGCAATACGGTTTCGGGGCCGTTCACCAGATACGGATTGATTCGCGCGGCCGGTACTGCGAGTGGCTCTCCGTCCGGCTGCTCGTAGTCGAATAGCTGGCTCAAATGGGTTTCCGCGCATCCGAAACCGACGATTACGCAATGCACTGCTGCCTTGCCACGTGCTTCATTGCTCCACTTGAACGTCCGGTGTGCAAATTGGATGTGGATGCCGTGTCTATAGAGTTCCGTCCACAGAACTCCGACCTGTTCACCCTGAGTGATGGAATTGGTGGAAACGAATGCACAGCGAATGGTTGATGCAGAAGACACTGGATTCCCGCTTTCGCGGGAATGACGAGCGGGGGAGGGTTGGTTGGTGATGTAGCGCGCGGCCTTGAGGTACCAGGCGCAGACGAAGTCCAGCACGCCTGCTCCTTTCACACCCGCGAACACCTCTGCCATATCGGCCTTCTGCGTTGCGCTCTGCTCCTTCTTCCCAACAAACGGTGGATTACCGAGGATGTAGCTCAACTGCTCTCTTGGTACCACCTCGTTCCAGTCGATGCGCAGCGCGTTGTCGTGGACGATGGTCGGCGACTTCACCAGTGGCAGACGCGCGAAGTATTCGCCGAAGCGTTCGGCGACGCGCAGGTTCATCTGATGGTCCATGAGCCACAGCGCGACCTGCGCGATCTGGGCCGGGAATTCCTCGATCTCGATGCCGTAGAACTGATCGACGTCGACGGCGACGTGTTCGGCGACACCAGTGAACACCGAACCCTGGCGCGCGTAGAGGCGGTCCAGCACTTCGAGTTCCAACAGGCGCAGTTCGCGATAGGCGATGACGAGGAAGTTGCCGCAGCCGCAGGCGGGATCGAGGAAGCGCAGGTTGGCGAGCTTGACGTGGAATGCCTTGAGCCTGGCCTCGTGGTTGCCGATCTTTTCCAGTTCGGCTTTCAGTCCGTCGAGGAACAGCGGGCCGATCAGTTTGAGGATGTTCTTTTCGCTGGTGTAATGCGCGCCAAGGTTGCGGCGCGCCTTCGCATCCATCACGGACTGGAACATGGAGCCGAAGATGGCCGGGCTGATGCGGCTCCAGTCCAGCGTGGCGGCGTCCAGCAGCAGGCGGCGCATGCCCGCATCGAACGCGGCCAGCGGCAGCGATTCGGAGAACAGCTTGCCGTTGACGTAGGCGAACTCGCCGAGTTGTTCGTCGAGGGTTTTCTGGCGCTTTTCCTTCGGTGTATCGAGTACCTGGAACAGTTGCGCGAGCCACAAGCCGACGTCGCTGCCGTCCTCGCGTGTGCGCTGCGCGATCAGTTCGTGGAATGCGTTGCGCGGAAAGATGCCGGTATCGTCCGCGAACAGGCAGAACAGAATGCGCACCAGCAGGATTTCCAGCACGTGGCCCTCGTAGCCGGCATGCTTCAGCGCATCGTGCAGCTTGCCCATGCGCTCGGCGGCGGCGATGTTGACCGGATCCTCCTCCTTGAAGCTGCGCGGCTGGTAACCGGCAATGAAGCCGAAGCGGCGCACATGTTTGACCAGGTCCTTCAGCGCGAACTCGACCGGTTCCTCGTCGCCTTCGAGGTCGTAGAGTCGGAAGCGCGCGAAATCCGATACCAGCAGGTAGCGGGGCAGTTCCGCATCGGTCAGGCCATGGAAGTAGTCGCGGGCCTGCGCGTGGGCACGGTCGAGGTCCTTGCCGCGCGACTTGTGTTCGACCAGCAGCACGCCTTTCCACAACAGGTCGATGTAGCCGTCCGTGCCGCCGAGCTTCTTCACCTTGCGCTCGAAGTTGGCGATGCGACGGCGGCTCACGCCGAACACGTCGAAGAAGCCATCCCAGAAGCTCTTGGCCTCGGCGTGTTCCGAGGCATCGTCGGCCCATTCGCGTGAAAAACGCAGGGCGCGATCCTTGATTTCGTTCCAGCTCAGCGGCATGGCATCCCCTCATGCGATGCGCCAAGCATACGGCATGCCGCGAATTCCGGTGCGAGCGTCGCCTGTTCGTGTCGAGCTTCGTGCTCAGCTCGATCTGCGCGTTCTTTCGGCGCCCCGGTTACGTGGAAACCGGTGCATCACGGCTGAAGCCGGTTCCTGCACGGTTACTACGCGGGTTCCAATCGGGTTGCGTAGGAGCAAGCTTCAGCTGCGATGCTTTTCGTGCACCGCGATTAACGGCATCACGGCTGAAGCCGGTCCCTACGCAAGATTCGCCGCAGTGGCGTGGGTTCGGTCGAGCGGCGAAGGGGAAGCCGGCGGGGGCAGAAGTCCGCGTTGCTGCAACCACACGCGCGCGTCTTCGGCGTCCTGTTCGAACCATGCGCGTGTTGAACCCAGGCGGAAGCTGTAGCCCCAGGCATCCATGTCGGCCATGATGCGGTCGCGGCCGACGCCGGGGAGTTGGTCGGCGAGGACGATCTGCAGGTAGCAGGTCGCGTCTTCTTCGGCGTCGGAGTCGGTCGCGTCGGTGTGTACGAGGGCACGGCGTTCGGGCGGCAGCACGATGAGGTGGCAGGCTTCGTGGAGCAGGGAATGCACCGGCGTGTCGCTGCGCGCGTAAACACGCGAACCGATCACGCCGGCTTCGCTGTCGCCCCAGTAGCTGCCGGGAATGGGCTCGCCTTCGGGAACTGCCGCGAATTCGAGATCGTGGCGGGCGAGGAAGGCGCGGATGTCGGCCACATCGAGCGTGCCGACGCGCAGGACGTCGCCTGGACTGTCCGGAACGGTACTCGCAGCGGGTGGGGTGCTCATCGTCGGCGTTCGTGATGTGCGGATGAGATTCGATGCGGGGATGCAGCGCTTCAGCCGAGCAAGCTCGGCTCTATGAGAGCCGTTGGGTGGGATGCTAGCCGAGCAAGCTCGGCTCTACGGGGCTCGTAGAGCGGAGCTTGCTCCGCTGCTTCAGAGGCAACGGCTTTCGGCCATCGCCGGGAAGACGAATTGCCGACCCCCCCGACGCTTGCCCGCGGATCAGTCGCTGTCGGCCACCGGATCACCGACCGGCTGGTCGGGCAGGGCGACCGAGAGTTCGAGCACTTCCTGGTCGCCGTCGCGTTCCACATGCACTTCGACCGCTTCCGCATCGACGTTGACGTACTTGCGGATCACTTCGAGCAGTTCGCGGCGCAGCAACGGCAGGTAGTCGGGACTGCCGCGCTGGGCGCGTTCCTGGGCGACGATGATGCGCAGGCGCTCCTTGGCGATCGACGCGGTGTTCTTCGGGCGTGAGCGCAGGAAATCGAAAAGTCCCATGAATCAGCTCCGGAACAGGCGGGCCATGAGGCCCTTCTTCTGGGCATCGATGAAACGCATCGGGCGCGTTTCGCCGAGCAGGCGCGCGACCGCGTCCTCGTAGGCCTGGCCGGCCATCGATTGTTCGTCGAGGATGACTGGAATGCCGGCGTTGGACGCACTCAGCACAGTTTCCGATTCCGGGATCACGCCGAGCACCTCGATGCCGAGGATTTCCTTGACGTCCGCTACGCCGAGCATGTCGCCGCTCGCGACGCGTTCGGGGTTGTAGCGGGTCAGCAGCAGATGGTGTTCGACCGGCGCCTCGTCGTTCTCCGCGCGTCGCGTCTTGCTCGCGAGCAGGCCGAGGATGCGGTCCGAATCGCGCACGCTGGAGACTTCCGGATTGACGACGACGATCGCGCGGTCGGCGAAATACATCGCGAGGAATGCGCCCTTCTCGATGCCGGCCGGGGAATCGCAGACGACGTAATCGAAGCCGTCCTCCTTCAACTCGCCGAGCACGCGTTCGACGCCTTCCTTGTTCAGCGCATCCTTGTCGCGGGTCTGCGATGCGGCGAGCACGAACAGGGAATCGAGCCGTTTGTCCTTGATCAGGGCCTGCTTGAGGGTCGCCTCGCCCTGGATGACGTTGACGAAGTCGTACACGACGCGGCGTTCGCATCCCATGATGAGGTCGAGGTTGCGCAGGCCGACGTC
>CAYWZC010000090.1:4395-10237 GCA_964462745.1 uncultured Rhodanobacteraceae bacterium | reverse complement strand
ACGTACACGTCCGGCAGGAAGTGCATCTCGACCTTGATCAGGCCGTCGCCCTGGCAGGCCTCGCAGCGACCACCCTTGACGTTGAAGCTGAAGCGGCCCGGACCGTAGCCGCGTGCGCGCGCTTCCGGCGTCTGCGCGAACAGGTCGCGCAGCGGCGTGAACAGGCCGGTATAGGTCGCCGGATTCGAGCGCGGCGTGCGCCCGATCGGCGACTGGTCGATGTCGACCACCTTGTCGAACAGGTCGAGTCCTTCGAGCGCCACGAACGGTGCTGGCCGGTCGTGCGCACCGTTGAGTTCGACCGCGGTCTGGCGGTACAGGGTGTCGTTGATCAGGGTCGACTTGCCCGAGCCGGATACGCCGGTCACGCACACGAACAGGCCGGCCGGAATCTCGACGTCGACGTTCTTCAGGTTGTTGCCGCTCGCGCCGAGGATGCGCAGCATGCGTTCGGGATCGGCCGGGCGGCGCTCCTCGGGCACGTCGATGCGCCGCCGGCCGGAAAGATACTGGCCGGTCAGCGATCGCGGGCTCGCGAGCACCGCGTCGAGGCCGCCCGCGGCGACGATCTCGCCGCCGTGCAGGCCCGCGCCGGGGCCGATGTCGACGACGTGGTCCGCGGCGCGGATCGCATCCTCGTCGTGTTCGACCACGATCACCGTGTTGCCGAGGTCGCGCAGGCGGAACAGGGTGCCGAGCAGGCGCTCGTTGTCACGCTGGTGCAGGCCGATCGACGGCTCGTCGAGCACGTACATGACGCCGACCAGGCCCGCGCCGATCTGGCTCGCGAGGCGGATGCGCTGCGCCTCGCCGCCGGACAGCGAATCGGCCTGGCGATCGAGGGTCAGGTAATCGAGGCCGACATCGACGAGGAATTCGAGCCGTTCGCGGATCTCCTTGACCACCTTGGCCGCGATCTCGCCGCGCCAGCCCGGCAGGGCGAGGTCGTGGAAGAACGCCAGCGATTGCTCGACCGGCAACGCGCTCAGCGACGGCAGGTTCGCATCGCCGACGAACACGTTGCGTGCGCTCGGGTTGAGGCGCTGGCCCGCGCATTCCGGGCACGGCCGCGCGCTGATGTACTTCGACAGTTCCTCGCGCACGGCCGAGGATTCGGTTTCCCGGTAGCGCCGTTCGAGGTTCGGCACGATGCCTTCGAAACGATGCTTGCGGGTGACCGCGCCGCGTCCGCCGGTCAGGTAGCGGATCGGGATTGCCTCGTTTCCGGAGCCGTACAGCACGCGTTCGCGGGTCGCTTCGGGCAGGTCCGTCCACGGGGTATCGACATCGAAGCCGTAATGCTTCGCGAGCGACTGGATGAGCTGGAAGTAGTACGAATTGCGCCGGTCCCAACCGCGGATCGCACCGGCCGCGAGGCTGAGTCGCGGATGCGCGACCACGCGCGCCGGGTCGAAGAACTGGCTGACGCCGAGCCCGTCGCAGGCGCTGCACGCGCCGACCGGCGAGTTGAACGAGAACAGGCGCGGCTCGAGTTCGGGTAGCGAGTAGTCGCAGATCGGGCACGAGTAGCGCGACGAGAACAGCGTCTCGGACACCGACGCGTCGTCCAGGTCGACGAGCATCACGAGGCCCTCGCCGAGGCGCAGCGCGGTCTCGAACGATTCGGCGAGGCGTTGCTTGAGGTCGGGTTTCGGGCGGAAGCGGTCGATGACCGCCTCGATCGTGTGCTTGCGCCGCAGTGCGAGCGCCGGCACCGCGTCGAGTTCGTGCAGTTCGCCGTTGACCCGCGCCCGCACGAAGCCTTGAGCGCGCAACTGTTCGAACACCTGCACGTGTTCGCCCTTGCGCTCGCGCACCACCGGCGCGAGCAGCATGTAGCGATGTTCCGGATTCAGCGCGAGTGCGGCATCGACCATCTGGCTGACGGTCTGCGCCTCCAGCGCGATGCCGTGTTCGGGGCAGCGCGGCGTGCCCGCGCGCGCGAACAGCAGGCGCAGGTAATCGTGGATCTCGGTGATCGTGCCGACCGTCGAACGCGGGTTGTGCGAGGTCGATTTCTGCTCGATGGAGATCGCCGGCGACAGGCCCTCGATGTGGTCGACATCGGGTTTCTCCATGACCGACAGGAACTGCCGCGCATAGGCCGACAGCGATTCCACGTAGCGGCGCTGGCCCTCCGCGTAGATCGTGTCGAACGCGAGCGAGGACTTGCCCGAACCGGACAGCCCGGTGATCACGATGAGCTGGTCGCGCGGCAGGTCGAGATCGATGTTCTTGAGGTTGTGCGTGCGCGCGCCGCGGATGCTGATCGTGTCCATGGGGCAGGGAAATGGGGCGGGTCGGGCAATATAGCAACCCGCCGCCGTCTCACCGCGCGCGACGGGTGCGCCCGGGCCGCTCGAGCCGGCGTATGGACCGGGCCCGAGTCCGTCCGGCCGCCGATGCGTGAGCCAATTCGACGCCGCGCCGCGCGTAACGGACGTGCGAAGCCGCTTCGGGCGATCGCTGGGTTTGGGAGACGGAGATGAAGCGAACGGCAACGGGATGGTTGGCCGGCATTGCGAGCGCGGCGGCCGCATTCGCGGGTCAACCGGCCGCGCAGGACAGCGCTCAGGTACTGCCGGCGCCGCGGGTACTCGGGGGCGGCGAGTGCCCGCGCCACATATTCCGCAACGGTTTCGAGGGCTTGTCGCAACCCGGCGGGACCGGTACGCCGATCCTGTATGCGACCCGCGGCGGCTACCGCGTGGCGATCGACCAGCACACGATCACGATCACCGACGCGGCCGGCCAGAACACGGTCCAGCACTGGGGCGATCCGCACGAGAACCTCAACGGCAAGCACATCAAGGACTGGGGCGGCGCGGAGGGCTGGGAACACGACCGGCGCACGCTCGTGCTCGGCGATGACACCAAGATCACCCTGCACGCTGCGGGTCCGCAGGGTATCGTCCTGGCGACCTCGATCTACGACGGCAACCGCAACGTGCAGATCGACAACGTGAGCAACACGATTTCCCACCACGGCATCGATCCGCTCGACACGCAGGCGCGCGATGCCGCGCAACACGACGGCGAGTCGGCATTGTTCGAAACCGATGCAGCGACGTTCGTCGCGACCTACCGGAACTTCTACAACGAGGATGCGGATTTCGTGATCACCACCATCGACCAGGTGCTCGGCACGACAGGTGGTTGCGCGAATCCCGCCCAGGTCAACGACTATTTCGACGATCCGCGCCTCGGCCACACCTGACGAGTCCGCACGAAATCCGGGAACCGACATGAAACGATTCGTATTGGGCCTGCTCACCCTCCTGGCGTTCGGATCGGCGAACGCCGACCGGCTCTATTCCGACGGTTTCGATCCGTACGCGATCGATCCGCTGTTCCCGGTCGTGAGCGGCGAGTTCCAGCTTCCGCCCGGACCCGCCGCCGACCAGCTCGCGTGGCTGCTCGGCGAACTTGCCGCGGGCGAGACCACGACGCCCGCGGAGATCGGCGCGCATTTCGATGCGTCGTGGCCGTTCACGGACCAGCAGACCATCGACTTCATCGCGTCGCTGCGCGCGAGCTTCCCGGACGCGGTGGTTCGCGACGTGGTTTCCGTGACTCCGGTGCTGCTCACGGTCGTCATCGACACGCCGGCCAGCGGCACGCCGTACGGATACATCGTGCTCGGCGCGCGCTACAGCGGGACGCAGGGCATCGTCCAGCTCGGCAGCCAGAACTACTACGGATCCGTGCAGTATCCGGAGGACCATGCGCTCAGCCTGAGCCAGGCGGCGGACAAGTTCGGGACTCTTTCCGGTTCGCCGGCACTGCTGGTCGCGCGCATCGAATCCGACGGCCAGTGTTCCGCGCTCGTCGATCGCAACGCCGACCAGCTTCGCGCGACCGCGTCGGTCTTCAAGATCTGGGTGCTCGGTGGCGTCGGCCGTGCGCTCGCCGAAGGCCTGGCTGTTGCCGAGGAGTCGATCGCGATGGTCGCGTCCGAGCTCGCGCCGGGCGGCACGATCAACAGCGAACCGATCGGCACCCTGTTCCGCCTCGCCGATCTCGCGATCCTCATGATGGGCATCAGCGACAACACCGCGACCGACCTGCTGCACGAGCGCGTCGGCCGCGCGCTGATCGGCGAGGTCATCCACGACTTCGGCGTGGCCCTGCCGGAGGTGCTGACGCCGCTGCTTGGCATCAGCGAGCAGTTCCACCTGCTCTACAGCTTCCCGCTCGAAGTCGCGCAGTCCTACGTCGATGGCAGCGAGGCGTTCCAGCAGCAGTTCCTCGAAGAGCAGATCGAACCGCTCGGATCACTGGTCGGTGATCCGTTGCCGTACTTCAATATCCCGTTGCTGACTTCCGGGACCTGGCGTGCGAGTCCGCTCGACGTATGTCGCGCCTACGCGAATCTGCGGCGGCTTCCGCAGGGATCGGATGCGATCGCGGTCGTCGATCGCGCGCTCGGCGCGCAGGCTGCGCAGCCCGAGGTGCGCAATGCCTGGGACCGGGTCTGGTACAAGGGCGGCAGCCTCCGCGTGAGCACTACCGAGCTGCGCGTGCTGACCCATGCCTGGATGCTCGAGAACGCGGGCGATGCGCCGTACGTCGTGGTCGCAATGTCGAACAACGATTCCGGCAACATCGACGAGTTCGCGGTGCAGTCGATCACCGGCCGGATCCTGGAGCTGGTCGCCGAGATGCCGTGATGCAAGCCGCGAGGTCCTGGTCCTGTCGCTTCGCTGTCGCGGTATTCCGATAGCCGAGCAAGCCCGGCTCTGCGAGACACGCGCATCCACGTAGAGCGGAGCTTGCTCCGCTGCTCATGCAGGAGCGGCTTCGCCGCGACGCGGTCGGCTTCGATATGCGAAAGGCTGCCGCTTGCCGACGCTTCCACGTCCTCAGGGTGCCGTGCCGAGCGTTGCCAACCGTTCGCGTACGTGGTCGAGCGCCTGTTGATCCTGCGGAAACAGCTTGCCGTCCTCGACCAGTTGCTGCCAGTGCGCGAGGCTTGCCTCGTAGCGGTCGCGTGACGCGAGCCGTGCCGCGTCGCGTTCGGCGGGACGGGTCGATGCGGCGTCGGCGCGCGTGTATTCCAGGTCGCCGAGATCGAGCAGGATCGACGCGACGCTGCGACGGTCGGTCGCGACCGATGCGGGGCGTTGCAACAGGCGTTCCCGCAATTCCAGCGCCTGCTCGTAGTGTTCGCGCGCATCTGCATATAGGTGTTGCGGTTCCAGCGTGCGGGCAATGCGCTGGTGGCTGGACGCCACGTCTTCGAGCATGCCGGCATTGTCCGGGTCGTCGTCGGCGAGTGCGCGGTTCATGTCCAGCGACTTTCGCGCCTGCGCTTCGGCGAGCGCGTAGTGCCCGGCGCCGAGGTAGGTGTCGCTGAGCTTTGCATGTTGCAGGGCGAGCATCGCGCGTGTGCGCACGTCGTGCGGATCACCGCCGACCAGTTCGCCGAGGATATCCAGCGACGCCTGGTGCCCGGCGATCGATTCCTCGTATCGTTCGAGATCGAGGAAACTCTCGGCCAGCCGCGATCGCGCGCGCGCAAGGGCCAGGCGCAGCGGACGATGGTTCGGGTGCTGCACCGACCCGCGCTCCAGCAACCCGATTGCGCGCTCGTAGATCGGCAGCGAGTGCAGCGGAGACTGCCACGCGCGCGCATAGCCCTTGCGCACCAGGGTTGCGCCGAGTTCCGCGACGCGATCGGCGTCGCCCGGGTTCGCCGCGGCGCTTGCCTCACGGACCGCGAGCGCCTGGTCGAAATGCGTGATCGCCTCGTCGAGGCGCGAGTCCCAGGTCAGGATCTTGCCGATCGCCTCGTGCGTATCGGCGAGGCCGCGCTCGTACAGCGGATTGCCGTTGCCGAGCC
>CAYWZC010000090.1:0-4295 GCA_964462745.1 uncultured Rhodanobacteraceae bacterium | reverse complement strand
GGTTCCTTGCGCAGCGCGGTCATCACGATCGTGTCGAGGTCGCCTTCGAGCGCGCGGACCAGCCGACGCGGCCGCGTGGCGCGCGCCATCGCGATGGCTTCTGCTCGTTCGGGAGACTGCTGCAGCACGCCGCGCAGCATCGCGGACGGCTTCGCCGGCTGCTGCTCGCAAACCGTGCGCAGCAGTTCCTGCGGGCTCAGGCTGCTCACGCGGTACGGGCGGTCGCCGCAAATCAGTTGATGGAGCAGGATGCCGAGCGCATGGACATCGGTCGCGGTACTGACCGGTTCGCCGCGAACCTGTTCCGGGCTCGCATAATCCGGCGACAGCAGCCGCTGCACCGTGGCCGTGTCGTCCGCGACGAATGCGTCGGGCCGCACGAGCCGCGCGATGCCGAAGTCGAGCAGGCGCGGTTCGCCGTCGGCAGTGACCAGGATGTTGGACGGCTTGAGGTCGCAGTGGATGACGAGCTTCTGGTGCGCGTGCTGGACCGCGTCGCAGACCCGGCGCAGCAGGTCGATGCGCTCGCCGATGCCGAGCCGCTGCGCATCGCACCAGCGGTCGATCGGCTGGCCGTCGATGTATTCCATGACCAGGTACGGATGGCCGTCCGTCGTCGCGCCGCCATCCAGCAGGCGCGCGATGTTCGGATGGTCGAGGCCGGCGAGGATCTGCCGTTCGCGTTCGAAACGGCGCACGAGCTCGCGCGTATCGAGGCCCGGGCGCAGCAGTTTCAGTGCGGCCTGTTGCGCGAATGCACCGTCGGCGCGTTCGCACAGGTACACCGTACCCATGCCGCCGCGGTCGAGCACGCGTTCGAGTCGCCAGGCGCCGATGCGCAGGCCGACGCGATCTGCCTCGAACCGGTCGCTGACCAGGGCCGCGACTTCCAGGTGCGCGGGTTCGCTCAGGAACGACGCGCCCGCCGCATGTGCCGCGATCAGCGCGTCCACGTCGCGCCGCAGCTCGCCATCGCTGCCGCATTGCGCGTCGAGGAATGCCGCGCGCGCCGTGTCGTCGGCCATCTCGATCACCGCCTGGAACAGGCGCTTCGCGTCCTGCCAACCGTGCGGATTCATGCGTGCGGCTCGTTCGCTGCGTGCAGCTCGCCGTACAACCACGCGCGCGCGTGTTCCCACTCGCGCTTGACGGTCGCCGGGGAAATGTCCAGCGCGTCCGCCGTCTCGGCTATGGTCAGGCCGCCGAAGTAGCGCAATTCCACGATCCGCGATTGGCGTGCATCGAGTTGCGACAGCGCATCGAGCGCGGCATCCAGCGCGACGAGTTCATCGGCGCGCCCTTCGTCCATGAGGTCGTGCGCCGCCTCGAGCGGAACCTTGCTGTTGTGGTCGCGTTGCAGCGTGCGGCGCTTTCGCGCGTGGTCGAGCAACACACGGCGGACCATGGTCGCGGCGAGTGCCGCAAACTGGGCGCGACCCCGCCAGTTCGGCTCGCGCTGCCGGTTCAGGCGTAGCCAGGCCTCGTGGACCAGGTCGGTCGTCTGCAGGGTCAGCGAGCCGGGTTCGCGACGGCGCTGGCTCGCGGCGATCCGGTGCAATTCGGCATAGATCAGCGGCAGCAGGCGTTCGCCGGCTTGCGCGTCGCCGCCGCTCCAGGCATTCAGCAGGCCTGTCAGGTCGCCGGCTTCGTTCACGAATCTTCCCCTGTGCGGGACCCGATTTTAGAAGGATCTTCGGACGGTTGCGCACGGCGCTCGGCGCGGGAGGCCGGCACGGTGCAGATTCGGGAGTATGCGTCGTCGGCTTTGCGAATTGACACGCAAGACGTGGGCTGCCAATGTGCGGCGATTCCTGCCGCGCGCGAGGGGCCGCGCACGAATCGACCGGCTGTCGTGGAGATTGCCATGGCCCGACGACGTTTCGTTGCATCGCAAGGAGCGCGGCCGATGGCTGCGAAGCGATCCCCGCATGCGGGGATTTCCCTGTCCGAGCTTGCCCGTTGCATCGATAGCGCCCTGCTGAGGTGCGCGGGAGCGGCAGCGCTCACCACGGCGACCGGCATCGGCTTGTCCGCCACTCCCGGGCTTGCCGTCGCCGAAACCTTCCTCGTCACGACAGTGGCGGATACCGACGACGGTGTCTGTGACGCCGATTGTTCCCTGCGCGAAGCCATCGCCGCGGCCAACGCCGCCGGTACAGATGATGTCGTCGATGCGACCGGCGTCACCGGCACGATCCTGCTCGGGGGAACGGAAATCCTCATCAGCGGAACGAGCGACCTGACGATCACCGGGCCCGGTGCCGATCGGTTGGGCATCGACGCCGATTCGCTGTCGCGGGTGTTCCATTCGACCGCGACCGGCCTGCTGGCCATCGAAGGCGTGACCCTGGCGCATGGCGAAACGTTGTCGAATGGCGGAGCGCTGTACGCATACCAAACCCCGCTCACGCTCGATGGCGTCAGCATCGTCGGAAGTTATGGCGGATCGGATGGTGGCGGATTCTATGTGTTCGACGCAGACGCCACGATCGCCCATTCCAGCATTCGCGACAACGTGGCCGGGCGATTCGAAGGCGGATTCTACGTCGGCGGGAACCTGGACCTCGTCGACAGCACTGTCAGCGGCAATACGGCCGCTGATTTCGCCGGCGGCCTGGTGGCCGACGGGGACATCGTGCTCCGCCGCAGCACGATCAGCGGCAACCGAGCCGGGCTGGATCCGCAAGCCAGCTTCGGAAGTGCCGGTGGCGTGATGTCCTATTCCGGCATCACCTCTTACAACAGCACCATCAGCAACAACGCGGCGGCCACCTATGCGGGTGGATTGTGGGCCTATGACGGGATCAGCCTGCATCACACCACGGTCACCGGCAATACCGCGGCGGACGGGATCGGCGGCGGCCTGTATGCGGATGCAGCGGACGATCCGCTGGTCCTGCACGACAGCATCGTCGCGGGAAACAGCGCCGGGATCGGCGAACCCGACATCGGCGGCGGCACGGTGACTTCCGGTTACAGCCTGATCGGCGTGGAGCCGGCCAATTTCACCGACAGCGGCGGCAGCCTCGTCGGCAGTCTGGTCAGTCCGCTCGATGCCGAACTCGGGCCATTGGTCGACAACGGCGGGCCGACACTGACCCACGATCTGTTGCCGGGCTCGCCGGCCCTCAACAGCGGCAACCCGGCATTCGCGCCGCCGCCCGAGTTCGACCAGCGCGGTGCGCCGTACCTGCGCGTGTACAACGCGCGGCTGGACATGGGCGCCGTGGAATACCAACCCGGCGACATGGTTTTCGCCAACGGCTTCGAACTGCCGCCGCCGCAAACGGCGACGTTCACGTCGGACAACCTGCCGCTGGATCTTTCTGCACCGGGAACCTATGAAGCGACGATCCCGGTTTCCGCGGCCGGCACCGTCGCCAAGGTGGAAGTGACCTTTCGCTTCGACGTTCCGTTCATCGGCGCGAACCAGTTGCAACCGATCCTGGTGGCGCCGAATGGGGACTCGATCGAGCTGTTCCCGCACGGAACGTGCGGTGGCGGCACGGCCCGGATGCTGGGACCCTACACGTTCAAGGATGATCCCGTGCCCGATCAGGTGTGGCCGGGCTACCCGTGTCCTGCGCCCGGAATCATCACACTGGGCCAGTTCAGGCCCCACGACCCGGCGCTCAGCTTCGCCGAGACCTTCGATGGCGATGCCGTCGAAGGCACATGGCGGCTGCAATTGGACGTTTCGCCCGCCGGAAGCCCGGGAACGTCCCTGGTGCAGGCGGATCTTCGGCTCGGTTACTACGTGCAGGAGTGATCGCGGGTATTCGAGCGCGGGCCAGGGCTGAATGGGGAGGCGCGTTGCAGCTGTGGCGATTCAGCGGTCCCGGCCTCACCGACCTTTGCAAACCGGAACCACGGCGTATCCACGCCGCTTCCCCCGGGTACGCC
The DNA here is from genome assembly GCA_964462745.1 of uncultured Rhodanobacteraceae bacterium. Taxonomy (GTDB): domain Bacteria; phylum Pseudomonadota; class Gammaproteobacteria; order Xanthomonadales; family Rhodanobacteraceae; genus Dokdonella_A. Next base: position 392 of record CAYWZC010000090.1, on the reverse strand, counting down.
TCGGCATCCGCCAACCGGGCGGCCGGAATCCCCGGTCGGCAATGTGCTTGCCCGGGATTCGTGCTTTCCGCTAGAATGCGCGGTTCATTCCGGCTACGGTCCGGAATGACCGATTCCAGAATAACTACAGAGGCACACATGTACGCAGTCATCGTCACCGGCGGTCGCCAGTACCGCGTGGCGCAGGGCGAAGTCCTGCGCGTGGAGAAGATCGACGCCGAGGTCGGCGCCGACGTCACGTTCGACCAGGTGCTGATGGTCGGCACCGGCGAGGACATCACGATCGGCACGCCGCACGTCGGCGGCGCCAGCGTCGCCGCGACGGTCAAGTCGCACGGCCGCGCCGACAAGGTGCGCGTCGTCAAGTTCCGCCGCCGCAAGCACCATCGCAA
>CAYWZC010000089.1:0-10278 GCA_964462745.1 uncultured Rhodanobacteraceae bacterium | reverse complement strand
TTCGGGATTCGGGATTCGGGATTCGGGATTCGGGATTCGGGATTCGGGATTCGGGCATTGTAACTGTGGGAGATTCCCTGTCCGCATTCAAGCCGCAGGCCGGCTCGAGGCCGCAGGTCGGCTCAAGGCCCGAAGGGCCGGAGCCGACGACGCCAGAAGCGTGCCGTCGGTTCCGCGACTGCGCCGCTTGAACCGATCTACCCGTTGGACCGACGCAAGGCGGCGATGAACGCGAGGGCCGCGCCGAACGCGGCGGCGAGAGCGGTCAGCGGAACATCCGCAAGTCGCGGGCCCGGCGCGTCGAGCGCGAACAGCAGGCTCGCGCCGATGACCAGGGCGGTGCCGAGCAGCGACCAGGTCGAACGTCTCGCATCGCGTCGCGCCAGAGCGAGGCGCCGTTCGAGCACGTCTGCATCGACGCGCGCGCGCAGTTCGCCGTTCGCGGCCTGGCGCAGGGTTTCGTGCACGAGGTGCGGCAGGTCGGGCAGTTCCGCGAGCCATTCGGGCAGGCGCCGGCGCAGGCGGCGGAATGCCGCGCGCGGGCCGCGCTTGCGCCGCCAGATGTCCTCGAGCACCGGTTTCGCGGTCGCCCAGATGTCGATGCCGGGGTCGAGCAGGCGCGCAATGCCCTCGACGTTGAGCAGGGTCTTCTGCAGCAGGATGAGCTGCGGTTGCACGGTCAGTTCGTGGCGGCGCGCGGTCTGGAACAGCTTGACCACGACCTCGGCGAGCGAGATTTCGCTGAGCGGTCGCGTGAAATACGGCTCGCACACGGTGCGCACCGCCGCCTCGAGTTCGTCCACGCGCACGTGTGCGGGCATCCAGCCCGCGCGCACGTGCAGTTCGGCGATACGCCGGTAATCCTGGCGGAACAGGGCGAGGAAATTCTCGGCCAGCCACACCTGGTCCTGTTCGGACAGGCTGCCGACGATGCCGCAGTCGAGCGCGATGAAACGCGGTTCGGCGATGCGGACGGGATCGACCCAGATGTTGCCCGCGTGCGCGTCGGCATGGAAGAAGTTGTCGCGGAACACCTGGGTATAGAACAGGTGCACGCTTTTCTCGGCGAGGCGCGCGCGGTCGATGCCGGCTGCTTCGAGCGCGACGACATCATCGACTGGAATGCCGTGCACGCGTTCCAGGGTCAGCACGTCCGAGGTCGAGTGCGGCCACAGTACCTCGGGCACGTACAGGTCCTCCGAGCCCGCGAAGTTGCGCCGCAGCAGCGAGGCGTTCGCGCCTTCGCGCTGCAGGTCGAGTTCGTGGGTCAGGGTCGCTTCGATTTCGGCGACCACGTCGAGCGGGCGGATCTTGTCCGCATTCGGATGCCAGCGCGCGACCAGTGCGCCGAGCGCGCGCAACAGGTCCACGTCGCGCGCGACGCGCGCGTGGATTCCCGGTCGCAACACCTTGACCACGACCTCGCGGCCGTCGGCGAGACGCGCCGCGTGGACCTGCGCGATCGACGCCGACGCGAGCGGGGTCTCGTCGAAATGCGCGAATCGCGTCGCGATCGGCGCGCCCAACGCGGTTTCCACCGCGGTTCGTGCGAGCGCGCCGTCGAACGGCGCGACGCGATCCTGCAACGCCGCCAGCTCGTCGGCGACGTCGTCGGGCAACAGGTCGCGGCGCGTGGACAGGATTTGTCCGGCCTTGACGAAGATCGGTCCGAGCTCGGTCAGGGCGAGGGTCAGGCGTTCGCCGCGCGGCAACGCGGCGATGTCGGCGCGCGGTCGCGGCAACACGACACGCAGCCATTTGAGCGGCCGGTACAGGTGCGCGGCACCGACGAGATCGTCGAGCCGGTAGCGGACCAGCACCGCAGCGATGCGTGCCACGCGCGGCACGAGGCGCAACGGGGTCACGTGGCGGATTCCGTGTCGCGGGCGAGCCGGCGGATGCGTGCCTCGAGGCGATCGCTGCGTTCGCGCAATGCGTCGACATCGTCGAGAAACTGCTCGATCTCCGGTCCACTCACGAGGTCGCGGCCTTCCTCGGTCAGGAACTCGGCGCTGTCGCGGGCGAACGAATGTGCCGATTCGCGGCCCCATGCGAACGCGCGGCGCAGCGCGCGCGCGACCTGGAAGCCCACGACATCGCCGAACACGCGCGCGAATGCCTCGTCGAAGTCCGGCGCGAAGCTGCCCGCGATGCGTTCCAGGCGCCGCGCGAGTTCCGCGTCGCCGGCGATCTCGACCTTGCCGGGCGGCAGCTCGCCGTCACGCGCGAACCACATCGCGAGGAACGCGCCCGGCGTCGCGCTGACCGAGAGGTTGCTGTCCGCCTCGAATGCCGGCCCGACCGCGAGCCGATCGCCATCGACCGCGATGCGCATCGCGAGCGGCGTGCCACGCAGCGTGACGGTGACGCTGCGCCCCGCGAGGGCGGCTATCCGCGCGCGGCTGTCCGGGTCGAGTTCGAGCAGGCGTGCGAACGCCGCTTCCAGCGCGCGACCGCACAGCGCGAACAACGGATTCGGCGAACGGGCGGGATCTTCGGGATTCGACGACATGGCGCGATTCTAGCGTGCATGGCGCGCAATCCGGGCAGGTGCGAGCGGCTTCCGCCTCGATGCCTCGTTCCGTGTCGCGCGATCACGGCATCGGAGCGAGGTGCCTCCCGATGCCCATCGGCCCGCGATCGCTTGACGAGGCGTTCAGGCGCGGATGCCTATAGTCGCCCGCACTTGCCCCGGGAGCTTCCGTGATGCGCCGTATCGTGACGCTGTTGCTCGACGCCACATTGTGCCTGGCTCTGCTGGCGCCCGCGATTGCATTTGCCGACCGCGGCCTCGAAGGCACGATGCCATCCGGGGCGACGTTCCGCATCGCGGTTCCGGATGGCTGGCAACCCGGCGACGCACTGGTCCTGTACCAGCACGGATTCGAGTTTTCACCGATCGACGGTCCGCCGAGTCTCGGCCCGTTGCGCGACATCATGCTCGACGAAGGCTATGCGATCGCGGCGACCAGTTTCCGCCAGCGCGGCTGGGCACTGTTCCACGCGATCGACGACAACCGCGACCTGCTCGACGTGTTCGTGCACGAGTTCGAGGCGCCGGGCGAGATCGTGCCGTTCGGCGGTTCGATGGGCGGCCTGGTTGCGCTCAAGCTCGCCGAGGCGCCGGGTTTCCCGCCGGTCAACGGGGCGTATGCGCTGTGCCCCGCCGCCGCGGGCTCGCGGCTCTGGGACCACGCGATCGACCTGCGCCTCGCCTATGACGTCGTTTGCGACGGCGCGGGTGAGTTGCCGCAGGGCGAGGAACCGCTGCCGTGGGCGTTCGACCTCGACGACATCCCGCCCGGGCTCGGCGACCTCGAGGGCCAGCTCGAGGTGTTGCCCGCGCTGATCCCGGTCAGTCGCTGTACCGGCATCGTGCTGCCGCCGCCGCTGCGCAACGATGCGATGGAAGAGCGTCTAGACCAGCTCATGGCATTCGGCCATTTCACCAGCGAGGATTTCTTCGTCACCAACATCGCCTACGCGACGTTCGCGCTCGCCGATCTCGTGCGCGCAGCGGACAAACTCGACGCGCGCAACCCGTTCACGACCGCGGGCGTGGCCTACGACGATGCGGAAATCGACGCGGAGATCGCGCGCATCGAGGCCGATCCGCTCGCCGCGCTCGAGTTTCGCTGGCTGTCGGATTTCCGCGGCGACGTGGGCACCGCGAAGATCATGTCCCTGCACACGAGCCGCGACGAGCTGGTGGTTCCGGCCAACCAGTCCGTGCTGCGCGAACGCGTGCCGGCATCGCAACGGACCAGCGCGATCGTCGCCGAGGACGAACCGAGCCATTGCGGATTCGACGATGGCGAAGGCCTCGCGGGTTGGGAAGCGTTGCGTGCATGGATGGCCGGCGCACCGCAACCCGACGCAGCGAGCCTGCAAGCCGCGTGCGAGTCGCTCGCCGCGAACGGCATCGGCGAGGAATGCCGTTTCGATCCCGAAGTGCAGGACGTACCCACGTTCGACAGCGTCGTGCCGCCGCGCCCCGCGAGCAGGGCCGCGCCGATCGATGCGCGCTACAGCGGCCAGTGGTACGACCCCGCGCGCAGCGGCGAGGGCATCGTGCTCGAAATCCTCGACGACACGCGCGCGGCGGTGTACTTCTTCACCTATCCGCCGGCCGGCATGCGCGGCGAGCAGGCATGGATGTACGGCGTCGGCACGATCACAGCGGACGGCATCGCGTTCGACGACCTGCGCCGGCCGCAGCGCGTGGTCGATGAATCGGGCACGATCGTCACCGAACAAACGCGCTGGGGCCGGTTGTGGCTGAGCTTCGACGACTGCCTCGACGGCCGCATGCGCTGGGAAGGGCCCGACGACTGGGGGCGCGGGGAAGTGCCGTTGAAACGCCTCAGCACACTCGAGGGACTCGGCTGCGCGGATTCGCAGGAGGGCGGCGCTGCCGAAGACAGCGGCATCTGGCATGACCCCGGATTCGCCGCCAACAGCGGTTTCGTCGTCGAACAGCTCGCCGACGGGCGCGAAGTCTTGTTCTGGTTCGATCCCGGCAACGTGGACGATGGCCAGCGCTGGATGCTCGGCATCGCCGACGGGGCGATCGGCGCGGATTCGCCGCTGAGCCTGGTGCGCGGCGTCGGGCCGCGCTTCGGCGAGGATTTCGATCCGGATGCATTCACGACCGAGCCGGGCATGGTCGTGACCGGCCTCGAACTCGGCTGCGACAACGACGGCGGTGCGGAACTGCGTTTCGTCGATGGCGAGCCGGTGCCGGGTCCGGTGCGGCTCGACCTGCAACGCCTGACCCGCCCGGTCGGCGTCGCGAAGTGCGTCCCACCGTAGGCCGGGCGTGCAACGCACGGCCGGCGCTTCCTCGCACATCGCAATGCCACGCCGGCCGCGCAGGGCGCGTCCGGCCTACGGTTTGCGTCGGCGAAGATCGGAGTGTGGGCCGGACGTGTAACGTATGGCCGGCGCTGCTTCGTACACCGCAGCCCTCAGCCCTCAACCCTCAACTCAATCATCGATCGGAAACGTCTCGGCGCCGCCGTCGTCGGTATGCGGCGCGGGCTTCGGTGCCGCCGGCAGATGGCTGCCGCACGAATACGTCATCCAGCGCTGCTCGCCGTCGCGCGGTTCGCCGAGCGGCGCGATCGTGTCGGCGCCCATCGAGGCCGCCTCGTTGCGCGCGAGGACTTCGAGTTCATCGCGCACCTTGATGTCGTTGCGGTCCATCGGCCCGAGATGGTCGAGCACCGAAACGCTGACCTTGCCGACCTCGCGGCAACCCGCGACGTTGCCGTCCCATGCGGTGCGCACCTCCCTGCCGCCCGAATCGAGCGTGATGCCCCAACTGCACGCGCCGAGCGTGGCGGCGAGAAAGAGCGGGAACGCATGTCGGATCATGGGATTCTCCTCGGGAAACGGGAAGCGGGAGACGGGAGACGGGAGACGGACTGTAGGGGCGCGGGATTGCGGATCACGTGCGATGTTCCTGCGCCGTCGACGCCGGCGACTCGCGGCCCATGCCTTGGCCAATCCCGAATCCCTGCTCCCGTCATCGCACCACCTTGCCGTCCGCATCCAGCACCTTGACCTCGCCGAGATCGAGCTCGCGTACCGGCTTCTCGATCTTCGAGAGGTCGCCGACCACGACCCAGGTCAGGGTGTCGGGACGGATCACCTGCTTCGCGGCTGCCTCGACCGCCGCGTCATCGAGTGCCTCGATGCGCGACTTGGCGGTTTCCACAAAATCGTCGGGTCGATCGTACTCGACGATGTCGCCGAGCGCGGCCAGCACCGCGCCGGTGGTCTGGTACTCGCCCGGCATGCTGCGGATCTCGCCGAGCTTGATCCTCGCGATCTCGGCATCGGTCAGCGGTCGCGACCCGATCACCTCGCGCGCCTCGCGCAGGATCTCGGTGATCGACTCGGCGGTCCTGTCGGTCTGTACCGGCGCGTACATCATCCACGGCCGCTGGCCGAGCGCGTCGCTGAGCAAACTTCCGGCGCCGTAGGCCCAGTGCTTGTCTTCGCGCAGATTCATGTTGAGTCGCGAGGTGAACGTGCCGCCGAACGCGTCGTTCATGGTCCGGATCGCGAGATCGTTCTGCACCTTCGTCGGCGGCGCGAGCGAACCGGCGAGAATGAGACTCTGCAATGCACCGGGCCGATCCACGAGGTACACGCGTGGCCCGGGTTGCGCGGCGACGGTCGCGATGTTCTTCTCCGGTATCGCATGCGTCGGTGGCTTCCAGTCGCCGAACACGGCCTCGAGCCGGGCCACGATCGCATCGAGTTTCGTGTCGCCCGCAACGAGGATGCGCAGGTTGTCCGGACGCAGGTAGTCGCGCGTCCAGGCCACGAGGTCGTCGCGATCGAGCGCGCGGATCGATGCCTCGGTGCCGCTGCCGGTGAACGGGATCGCATAGGCGTGGCCCTTGCCGTACAGCAACGGCGGCAGGCTGCGCAACGCGAGTCCGGCCGGACGGGTCTTTTCCTGTGCGATGCGCGCGAGCCACTGGCCACGCAGGCGCTCGATGTCCGCATCGCGGAATGCCGGATTGCGCGCGATATCCGCGAGCAATGCGAGCGACGGTTCCAGTTGCTCGGCGAGCGCGCTCAAGCGGATCTGCGAGGAATCGAGATTCGATCCGGCCCCGATCCGTGCACCGAGCCGCTCGGCGCGACGCGCGAGTTCGAGGGTGTCGAGCGTGGTGGTGCCTTCGGCCAGCGTCGCCATCGCGAACGCGGAGGTGCCGAGCGCACGACCCTGGTCGCTTGCGTAGCCCGCATCGAACAGCAGTTGCACTTCGACCACCGGAATCGCGTGACGCTCGGCAAGCACGACCTCGATGCCGTTCTCCAGGCGCGCGCGCTGGAGTTTCGGGAAATCGAGGTCGGGGAAGGTATCCACCGCAGGCACTCCACTCGCGCGATCGACATCGCTCGCAACCGTCCGGTACTCGTGCGGCGACGGTGCGAGGGCCTTCGGTCGGCCATCGAGTGCGGGTCGGCCCGGAGCCGTCAATGCGTCGCTCGCCTTCGTCGAGGCCGGCTCCTTCGCCGCTTCGCCCGATGCGTCGACCGGCGTCACGGTCAACGTGTAGTCGCCGTTCGCGATCCACTTGCGCGCGGCGGCGCGCACGCTTCCCGGCGTCGCCGATTCGGCCCGCGCGAGATCGGTCTTCCACGCGCCCGGATCGCCGCGATACAACTGGCCCTGCGCAAGCAGGCTCGCCTTGCCGTTGACCCGTTCCAGGCTGCGAATCAGCGACGCACGCATGCCGGTCCGTGCGCGGGCGAGTTCGTCCGCACTCGGGCCGTCTTCGAGGAAGCGCTTCCATTCCTCGGCCACGGCCGCCTCGACACGCGCCGGATCGACGCCGTCCTTCACGTCGATCTGCAGGTTGAACATGCTGGCCAGTTCGAACGGTTGCACGCTGACGCTCACGCGGTCGGCGAGCTTGTCCTTGTAGACGAGCCGCTCGTACAGACGCGAGGTCCGGCCGCCACCGAGCACGGTTGCGGCGAGATCGAGCGCGACCAGATCGGGATCGGAAAGATCGGGCACGTTCCATTCGCGATAGATGCGGGTCTGCGCGACGCGGTCCGCGTACGCGCCGCGTGTGGATTCGCTGCGCGGCGCGATCCAGGGTTGCAGGCGCGCGACCGGCGGACCGGCCGGAATGTCGCCGAAGTAGCGGAGCATCTTCTGTTTCGCGACCTCCGGCGTGATGTCGCCGACCAGCGCGACCACCACGTTGGCCGCGCCGTAATACGCGCCGAACCAGCGCTTGACGTCGGCCAGCGACGCCGCATCGAGATCCGCCATCGAGCCGATCGTGTCGTGGTGGTACGGGTGGTTCGCGGGGAAAGCGTTCCTGCCGATGATCTCGTCGGCCCGTCCGTACGGCTGGTTTTCGCCCTGGCGCTTCTCGTTCTGGACCACGCCGCGTTGCTCGTCGAGCTGCGCCTGGCCTATTGCACCGAGCAGGTGGCCCATGCGGTCCGACTCCATCCACAGCGCCATGTCGAGCGCGGTGGTCGGCACGGTTTCGTAGTAGTTCGTGCGGTCGTACCAGGTCGAGCCGTTCTGGTCGGTCGTGCCGACGCGCTCGAACGGCTCGAAGAATTCCCCGTCGTGGTTCTCCGAGCCCTGGAACATGAGGTGTTCGAACAGGTGCGCGAATCCGGTCTTGCCCGCGGGTTCGTTCGCGGAGCCGACGTGGTACCAGACGCTGACCGCGATCACCGGCGACTTGTGGTCCTCGCTGACGACGACGGTCAGGCCGTTCGGCAGGACGAATCGCGTGAACGGGATGTCGATCGGTTCGACGTCCGATGCGGCGACCGCGACCGAGCCGGTCAGGACCAGCAGGCCGATTGCGAAGCGGGCGATGAGGGAAGCGCGCATGGAATCTCCTGACGTGCCGCCGCGGCGGGACGGGGTTTCGCGAAGGGTACGGGTGCAGCGACGAAGTCCACCGACCACGTACGTGGCGTGAAGTTCGCACGTGAACCAGTGTGCCACGATCCCGCAACGGCATGCGCCACGGACTCGCGCACGCCGCAAGTCCATGTTTCAAGTTCACGTATCAAGGTTCATGCCAGAAGAATCGAGACGTGCGGGAACCGTCGCGCCCGATTGGCGTCACAGCTTCATCGTCGCCGCAGGGATCGCGGTCCGTATCGCGAACCGGTGTCCCGCACCGACGCTTCCCGATGCGGCGGTCGGGAACCGGGCGATCGCGGCGATCCCGTCCCGGATCACCGCGACCGGGCCGGAACCCCGTCGGTACCGGCTCTCCGATCCGACGATTGCGCGCCGGTCCTGCGATGTCCCGTATCGCGAGCATGGCGCCGGATACCCGGCGTCGCGCACAACAACAAGACTGGAGTAGCCATGAACCTGCATCCCACCATCCTGCGTCCGTACATCCTGCTCGGCCTGCTCGTCGCGGCCGGCGCCACCGCCACGCCGCAACCCTCGCAGCGGCCGAAGGGCCCGATGGAATGTGTTCCGCAGCTTCCGCTTGCGGCGGCCGCGGAGCCTGCAACCGTGCTGCCGCCCGTGCACGTGCGGGCGACGATCGCCGATCCCGAGGTACTGCCGCGCGTGCATGTCGTCGCGACCATGCACGGATCGCGAGCCGGTCGGCTCGTCGACGAGCGCGCGCACCGCGCCCGGCCGCGCGGCGCACAGGCGTACCGCTGATCGCAACCCGCTGGAAGCGGCGATAATCGCGGGATGCTGCATGTCGTCCTGTACCAGCCCGAGATTCCGCCGAACACCGGCAACGTGATCCGGCTGTGCGCGAATACCGGAGCGGCCCTGCACCTCGTGCGGCCGCTCGGGTTCGAGCTGGACCACGCAAAGCTGCGACGCGCGGGGCTCGATTACCACGAGTTTGCGCGGGTCGCCGTGCATGAGGACTTCGACGCGTTCCTCGATGGCGTGCGCCCTGCGCGCTGGTTCGCCTGTTCGGCACGCGCGCAACAGCGCTACGACCGCGTGCGGTATGCGGACGGCGATGCGTTCGTGTTCGGCCCGGAAACGCGTGGCTTGCCGGACGAACTGCTGCAACGCGTACCCGCCACGCAGCGTATCCGCCTGCCGATGCAGCCGGACAATCGCAGCCTCAACCTTTCCAATGCGGTCGCGGTGACCGTGTTCGAGGCTTGGCGCCAACTCGGATTCCCCGGCGCGACCTGATCCACCGTGCCGGTCGTCGCACGATTCGCGCGCCCGACACATGACGACCGGCATGTTCGGAACGATTCACCGGGGCGGACAGCGGACACCGGTTGCAGCGCTTGTGGCGCCCGATCGTTTGCCGGGACATCGCGCTCGGCGCGGTGCATCACTTTGAAAACAATGGGATTTTCATTGCGGAAGTTCCGATTCCGCCAGCTTGGCACGGCGCTTGCTTCGTACAGGACACAGCCCCCATACGGAGAACGCCGTGAACATCCGCACCCAATTGATCCGCAGTTGCACGACGATCGGCCTGGCCGTCATCAGCGTTGCCGCGATCAGCGCGACCAACCGCGTGCAGGACGACGCCCGCACGATGCCGCAGGCGGGACACGCAACGACGCACGCGACTTCCGTCGACGAACCGCTCAGCGCCGTATGGCTGCCGGCGGTCGCGGTTCGCGCGCGAGCCGAACCGCTCGATGAAACCTGGTTGCCGACGATCCACGTCGATGCGCGCATCGAGCATCTTGCGATGGAAGATGCACCGACCCATCCCCATCCTGCGCTGGCCATCGCCGCGGGCGTGCCGGTCGGCATCGCGAACTGAT
>CAYWZC010000088.1:0-10373 GCA_964462745.1 uncultured Rhodanobacteraceae bacterium | reverse complement strand
GGTCATCGCTGAGCTTCTCATCCCAAAGCCCCCGCGACCCACCGCGGGGGCTTTTCCATGTCGTCGCAGGCTCCGAGCATTCGGCAGTCACGGAAGCAGCCGAGCAAGCTCGGCTCTACCAAATGCGGCAACCCGTAGAGCGGAGCTTGCTCCCTACCTTGGCTCTTTCGCCCGTGAATCACATGGGCATGTGCGTTATCGAACCCGGTGTCGCCGAGCTTCAGTCCAGCGCGTAGCCGAATTGCTGGCGAAACTGGTCGGCGAACTCGGCGTAGGTGAATCGCTGGTTCTGGGTGCCGGGATGCTCGACCTTGAGCGCGCCCATGAGCGAGGCGATGCGACCGCTGGTCGGCCAGTCCATGCCGCCGGTGATGCCGAAGATCAAGCCCGCGCGATATGCATCACCGCAACCGGTCGGGTCCGAAATACGCCGTTCGTGCGCGGGCGGAATGTCGAACATTTGCCCTTCCGCATGAATCAGCGAACCGCGTGGTCCGCGCGTGACGATGTAGGCCTTCACCCGTTTCGCGATCTCCGCGGCCGACCAGCCGGTGCGTTGCTGCAACAGGTTGGATTCGTAGTCGTTGACCACGACGTAGTCGGCCTGCTCGATGAAGTTGCGGAACTGCGCGCCGTCGAACAGCGGCATCGCCTGGCCGGGATCGAAGATGAACGGAATGCCGAGCTCGTTGAACTCGCGCGCATTCTGCAGCATCGCGTCCGGTCCATCCGGCGCAACGATGCCGAATGTCGCTTCCTTGACGTCGCGCACGTGGTTCTCGTGCGAGCGCATCATCGCGCCCGGATGAAACGCGATGATCTGGTTGTTGTCGAGGTCGGTGGTGATGAAGGCCTGTGCGGTATACAACTCGTCGATGACCTTGACATGGTCGAGCCGGATCTCCTGTTCCTCGAACCATTCGCGATACGGCCCGAAATCCTGGCCCACGCTCGCCATCGGAATCGGGTCGTGGCCGAGCAGCTTGAGGTTGTAGGCGATATTGCCCGCGCAGCCACCGAACTCCTTGCGCATGCGCGGAACCAGGAACGACACGTTCAGGATATGCACCTTGTCCGGCAGGATGTGATTCTTGAACTGGTCCTGGAACACCATGATGGTGTCGTAGGCGAGAGAACCACAGATCAGCGCAGACATCGTCGATTCCATGCAAAGTTGACAGGATGCTGCAGCAGTCCATCGTGGACTCTTGCAGCTCGCCGAGTCCGGTACACGCCCGGGCTCGACTCGGATGAATCCATCACGTGCGTGATCGATTCGCGGGCGGTGCGACCCTGCACCGCTCGATCAGGGCGCAGACGGTTTTCAGCACCCTGCCAAGGACGAAAACCCGCGCCACGGACTCCCGTGGTGTGCGGGCGAATCGGCAATCTTGCCCGAGATTGGCGCCCGGTGCACCTCCACCGTCGGCGCGGGAATGGCCCCGCCAGCGCCTCGAAGGCATGTGGACGCCGCTTTCTTGCCCACGTCGCGTCGGCCGGGCTAGACTACGCGACTTTTCGCGCTGCAACGGCGCGAGTCTCCTTCGAGTAATCCATTCCATGTTCAAAGGCTTGCGCGGACTCTTTTCCAACGATCTCTCGATCGACCTCGGCACCGCGAATACGCTGATCTACGTGCGCGGACAGGGCATCGTCCTGAACGAACCCTCGGTCGTCGCGATCCGTCAGGACCGCGGGCCGGGTGGCCCGCGCAGCGTGGCCGCCGTGGGCGGCGAAGCCAAGCGCATGCTCGGCCGTACTCCCGGCAATATCGTGACGGTCCGACCGCTCAAGGACGGCGTGATCGCGGACTTCTCGATGACCGAGGAGATGCTCAAGCAGTTCATCCGCAAGGTGCACCGTGCGCGTCTGTTCCGGCCGAGCCCGCGCGTGCTGGTCTGCGTACCGTGCGGGTCCACCCAGGTCGAGCGTCGTGCGATCAAGGAATCGGCCGAATCCGCGGGCGCTCGCGACGTGTTCATGGTCGAGGAGCCGATGGCTGCCGCGATCGGCGCGGGCATTCCGGTCGGCGAGGCGCGCGGCTCGATGGTCCTGGACATCGGCGGCGGCACCTCGGAGGTCGCGGTGATTTCGCTGAACGGCATCGTCTATTCGCAGTCCGTGCGCATCGGCGGCGACCGCTTCGACGAGGCGATCACCAACTACGTGCGCCGCAACCACGGCACGCTGATCGGCGAATCGACCGCGGAGAAGATCAAGCTCGAGGTCGGCTGCGCGTTCCCGCAGTCGGAGGTGCGCGAGATCGAGATGTCCGGCCGCAACCTCGCCGAGGGCGTGCCGCGCATGTTCCCGATCAACTCCAACGAGATCCTCGAGGCCTTGCACGAGCCGCTGGCCGGCATCGTTTCCGCAGTCCGCAGTGCGCTCGAGCAGACTCCGCCGGAACTGTGCTCGGACGTCGCCGAGCGCGGCATCGTGCTGACCGGCGGCGGCGCACTGCTGCGCGATCTCGACAAGCTGATTTCCGAGGAAACCGGCTTGCACGTGCACGTTGCCGACGATCCATTGACCTGCGTCGCGCGCGGCGGTGGTCGGGCGCTCGAACTCGTCGACCGGCACGGCAGCGACTTCTTCGCCGCGGAATGACGGGCGGTTCCGGACCGCGCCGCGCGAAGGCGGTGCTGGTCCGTGTGCCCGGTCGCGGCGCGCCGGCCGGCGAACCGGGTAGGATGGAGTCGGGTCGCCCCGCCTGCGGCCCGCGGCCATCCAACCCAGCACACCGCTCCATGCCCTGATCCGCCTGTGGCAATCGCTCACAACGACACCGCGCCCCTGTTCGCCGAAGGCGTCGCCAGCACCCTGCGCCTGATCGCGTACCTCGCGATCGCGGTGATCGCGATGACCCTGGATCATCGCGGCAACTACCTGCACGAGGCGCGCCGCATGGGCAGCGTCCTGATCGAGCCGATCTACCGCCTCGCCGGCCTGCCGGCCGACGTCGCGCGGGCGACGCGCACCGCGGTCGTGTCGCAGAACCGGCTCGCGAACGAGAATCGCGAACTGCGCCAGGCACTGATGCTCGCGCGGGCGCGCCTGAACCGGGTCGCGGCGCTCGCGTCGCAGAACGCGCGCCTCAAGGAACTCCTCGACGTGCAGAGGAACCTCGGACTCGAGGTCCAGCTCGCACGCCTGATCGAGATCGATCTCGACCCGTTCCGTCATCGCGTCGTCATCGACGCGGGCTCCAACCAGGGCGTCGTGGCCGGCCAGCCGGTCATCGACGCGAACGGCGTGATGGGGCAGATCGTGGAGACCCTGCCGAACACGGCGATCGCGATGCTGGTCACCGATCCGAACCACGCCACACCGATCAGCGTCGAGCGCACGGGTCTTCGCACGGTCGCGTATGGCAGCGGCGCGATCGACGGTCTCGTCCTGCCGAACATCCCGATCAGCGCGGACATCCGGGTCGGCGATCGCGTGGTCACCTCCGGCATGGGGGGGCGGTTTCCGGCCGGCTTCCCGGTCGGCACGATCCGCGAGATCGGCAACGACCCGAGCGGCCTGTTCGCGGTCGGCATCGCGACACCCGCCGCGGCGCTCAATCGCAGCGGCGAGGTCCTGTTGCTGCACGACCTGCCCGAGCCGTACGGTCCGCCCGCGCTGGCCCCGCCGGTCGGGCCGCCCGCGGACCTGGCCGGGCCGGATCCGGAAGCGGGGACCACGGTGCAACCGGAGCCGTCGCAATGAAGGGATCCGCGCGCAACTGGCTGTTCGCCGGCAGTTTTGCCGCCGCCCTGATCCTGCAACTCATGTCGCTGCCGTCCGGGCTCGCGCCGCTCAAACCGTACTGGCTGGCGCTGGTACTCGCCTACTGGGCGATCGAGGCACCGGAGCGGGTCGGGCTCGGTTTCGCGCTGCTGCTCGGCTTCGCGGGTGACCTGCTGGTCGGGGACCTGCTCGGCGAACAGGCGATGCGGCTCGTCATCCTGACCTTCATCGTGCTGCGCTTTCGCGCGCGGCTGCGGTTCTTCCCGATGTGGCAGCAAACCCTCGCGATCCTCGCCCTGCTGCTGAACGATCGCGTCGTGGTCATGATGATCCGCGGGTTCGCGGGCGATCCGATGCCGCCCGCAGGCTACTGGCTGGGTGCGCTCACCGGCATGTTCGCGTGGCCGTTGCTGTGCCTCCTGCTCGGCGACCTGCGCAGCCGCCTGCGCGCGAAGGCGCGCGCCCGCACCCCATGATCGGTCGGCCGCTGAAGGACACGCGGCACGAAATGGCCCTGTTCGGGCGCCGCGCGCTGAGCGGTTTCGTACTCATCGCGTTGTGCCTGATCGGCCTCGGCGTGCGCTTCGCGTACCTGCAGGTCGCGCGCCACGAGGAGTTCAGTGCGCGTGCCGAGGCGAACCGCATCGTGACCCGCGCGCGTCCGCCTGCGCGCGGCCTGATCTACGACCGCAACGGGGTCCTGCTCGCGGAGAACGTCGCCGCATTCCGCCTCGAGGTCACTCCCGAGCAGGTGCCCGACATGGCCGCGATGCTGCGCGACCTGCGCGGAACGCTGGCCCTGACCGACGACGAGATCGAGCGCTTCCATGCGCAGCGCGCGGCCAAGCGGCCGTACCAGAGCGTCGCCCTGCGCCTCAAGCTGTCGGAAGAGGAAATCGCACGCTTCGAGGTCAACCGCTGGCGTTTTCCCGGCGTCGAGGTGGTGCCTTACCTGACCCGCTATTACCCGCATGGAGCGGATTTCGCGCATGTCGTCGGCTATGTCGGACGCATGGACCAATCCGACCTCGAGCGCCTCGACGCGGGCCGCTACGAAGGCACCACGCACGTCGGCAAGACCGGCATCGAGCGCTACTACGAGGACCTGTTGCACGGCGAGCCCGGTTACGAGCAGGTCGAGGTGAACGCCGATCACCGGCCCTTGCGGGTACTCGAGCGGGTCGCGCCGAAGCCGGGAACCAACCTCTACCTCACGATCGACGCGCACCTGCAACAGGTCGCCGAACAGGCGTTCGCGGGTCGTGCCGGCTCGGCGGTGGCGGTCGATCCACGCAACGGCGAAGTGCTGGCGATGGTCAGCGTGCCGACCTTCGACACCAACCTGTTCGTCAACGGCATCAGCCGCGCCGATTACGCGGCCTTGCTCGCGAATCCGGACAAACCGTTGCTGAGCCGCGCGGTGCAGGGCGGCTATACGCCCGGTTCCACGATCAAGCCGTTCATGGCCCTGGCCGGGCTCGAACTCGGCTTGCGCACGCCGGAGGAATCGATCCTGTCGACCGGCGAGTTCTTCATTCCCGGCCAGTCGCGCGCCTATCGTGACGACAAGCGCGGTGGTCACGGTCGTGTCGCGCTGGTCGAGGCAATCGCGCAATCGGTCAACACGTATTTCTACTCGCTGGCGCTCGACATGGGCATCGACCGGCTCAGTGCGTCGATGCGCACGCTCGGCTTCGGCGAGCCGACCGGCATCGACCTGATCGGCGAGAGTTCCGGCGTATTGCCCTCGCGCGAATGGAAACGCGCGAATTCGAACCAGCCCTGGTATCCCGGTGAAACCGTCATCGCCGGCATCGGCCAGGGCTACTGGGTAGTCACGCCGCTGCAACTCGCGCGGGCGCTCGCGATCGTCGCCGCGCGCGGCGTGCCGCAGCGCCTGCACCTGCTGCGCGCGACGCAGGCGGACATGAGCGATGAACCGGTCCCGGTCGCGCCGCCACCGCCGATGGAGCCGGTCATCCATGATCCCGCACACTGGCGCGCGGTCGAGGAGGGAATGGCGGCGGTGGTGAACGGACCGACCGGCACCGCGCGCGGACTCGGCGAGGGCTTTCCGTACCGGATCGCGGGCAAGACCGGTACTGCGGAACGTTACTCGCGCACGACCGAGGAATGGACCAACATCATGCAGGCCCCGATCGAGAGCCACCAGGTCCTGTTCGAGGCGTTCACGCCGGCCGAGAATCCGCGCATCGCGGTCGTCGTGGTACTCGAGGCCGGGCGCACCGGCGGGCGCGACGCCGCGCCGATCGCGCGCGCGATGCTGGATGCGTGGCTCGCGTCGGAAACCTCCGCGGAGACGGCACGATGATCGAACATCTGCTCGCCGGCCTGCGCATGCGCTTCGTGCGCATGTTGCGCAAACCACGCTTCGACATTCCGCTCGCGCTCGCCCTCGTGCTGCTGTCGGTGGTGGGCCTCGCCACCCTGTACAGCGCCAGCGACCTCGACCGCGACCTGACCATCGGCCAGGCGCTGCGTTTCGCGATCGGCGCGGTGTTCATGATCCTCATCGCGCGCATATCGCCGGCGACCCTGCGTGGCTGGACGCCATGGTTCTACCTCGGCAGCGTGGCCCTGCTGCTGGTCGTCACCATCCTCGGCGAAGGACGCGGCGCGCATCGCTGGCTGGATCTCGGCGTGCTGCGCTTCCAGCCGTCCGAATTGCTCAAGCTCAGCATGCCGATGATGGTCGCGTGGTACCTGAACGACCGGCCATTGCCGCCGGGCTGGATATCGTTCGGCGGCGTCGCGGTGCTGATCGCGATTCCGGCCGGCCTCATCGCCGAGCAGCCGGATCTCGGCACCGCCCTGCTGGTCGTCGCGAGCGGCCTGTTCGGCGTGTTCCTCGCCGGACTCGCGTGGTGGCGCATCGGCGCCTTGTTCGCGGCGCTCGCCGCCGCCGCACCGGTCGCCTGGCATTTCCTGCACGAGTACCAGCGCGATCGCGTGCGCATGCTGCTCGATCCACAGTCCGATCCGCTCGGCAATGGCTGGCACATCATCCAGTCGCAGATCGCGGTCGGCTCGGGCGGACTGTGGGGCAAGGGCTGGCACCAGGGCACCCAGTCGCGACTCGAATTCCTGCCCGAGCACACGACCGATTTCATCTTCTCGGTGTTCGCCGAGGAATGGGGGCTGATCGGCGTGTTCGGGCTGCTCGCGCTGTACACGTTCATCGTCGGCCGCTGCCTGTGGATCGCGGCGAACGCGAAGGACACCTATGCGCGCCTGCTGGCCGGTTCGATCGGCATGGCATTCTTCGTCTACGTGATGGTCAATGGCGGCATGATCACCGGCATCCTGCCGGTGGTCGGCGTGCCGTTGCCGCTGGTGAGCTACGGCGGCACCTCGGCGGTGTCGCTGCTGGCCGGCTTCGGCGTGATCATGTCGATCCACGCGCATCGCAAACTCGTGTTGAACTGATAAGGTGGAGCCATGAACCGACGCACAACCCGATCCGCAGCCGTGCGACGCGCGCGCGTCGTGCTGGTGGCCGCGCTCGCAGCCTGGTGGTCGTTCGCGGGCGCCGGCGAGCCATCCATCGATGCCGAGCAGCGCGCATTCGCGGCCGAAGTCGCGGAGGCCGGCGGGCCGCCCGCGGCAAGCGTGCTGGCCACGCTCGCCGGTGCGCGCGTGCAATCCTCGATCCTCGAGGCGATCGCGCGACCGGCCGAGAAGAAGCCGTGGAAGGACTACCGACCGATCTTCGTCACCGAGCAGCGCATCGAAGGCGGCCGCGCGTTCTACCGCGAACATCGCGAACTGCTCGACCGCACCGCTCGCGAATATGGCGTTCCGGCCGAGATCATCGTCGCGATCCTCGGCGTGGAAACGCGCTACGGCAACATCACCGGCAAGTATCGCGTGCTCGATGCGCTCGCCACGCTCGCGTTCCATTACCCGCCGCGTGCGTCGTTCTTCCGTTCCGAACTCAAGCAACTGTTCCTGCTCGAGGACATGCATCTCGCCTACCCGATCGAGGAACTGAAGGGCTCCTACGCGGGTGCGATGGGCTGGGGCCAGTTCATGCCGAGCAGCATCGCGAGCTATGCGCGCGATGGCGATGCGGACCAGCGCATCGACCTGTGGGAGTCGCTGCCGGACATCACCGCGAGCGTCGCCAACTACTTCGCCGCGCACGGCTGGGAAGACGGCGGCCCGGTGGCGGTCCGGGTGCAGCCCGCGGACAACGCGCGGCACATCGAGCCGGGTGGCCTCGAACCCGTGTACCCGGTCGAACAGATGGAAGTGTGGGGCTACGCGCCGCTCGTCCACGTCGATCCGGCCAGGGTATCGAACCTGGTGGTGCTCGAAGGCGAAGCCGGGGACGAATACTGGCTGACGTTCCGCAACTTCTACGTGATCTCGCGTTACAACCGCAGCGCGTTGTACTCGATGGCGGTCTGGCAACTCGCCGAGGGCATCGCCGACGGCGTCGCGGATCCGCGCGGATGAATCGCGTGATGCGATGGAGCGTCGCGTTCGCGGCCTGCGCGGCGCTGGTCCTCGGCAGCGGCTGCGCGGCGCGCAAGCCCCGGCCCGCGGACGGCGCCCGCAGCAGCGACGACACCTCGCGTCCGCAGTCCTCGCGCTACCACCGCGCGCAGGACGGAGGCCCCGGCACGCCGCCGGTCGATATCGCAAGCCTGCCCGAGCCGGTGCCGCGCGTCGAACCGCGTTCGCGCTACGGCAACAAGTCGAGCTACCAGGTGCTCGGTCGCACCTACCATGTCCTCGCGAGTGCGAAAGGCTATTCCGAACGCGGCCTCGCGTCCTGGTACGGCAACAAGTTCCACGGCTACATGACCTCGAGTTTCGAGCCGTACGACATGTACGCGTTCAGCGCCGCGCACAAGACCCTGCCACTGCCGACGTACGCACGCGTGACCAATCTCGCGAACGGCAAGAGCGTCGTGGTGCGGGTCAACGATCGCGGTCCGTTTGTCGAAGGCCGCATCATCGACCTGTCGTATGCGGCCGCGGTGCGGATCGGCATCTGGCCGAAGGGCACCGGCATGGTCCAGGTCGACGCGATCGACCCGGAGCATCCGCGCGCGGCGCCGCCCGCACCCCGTGCGATGCCGGATGCGCACGTCGTCCTGCAACTCGGTGCGTTCGGCGAGCGCGCCAACGCGGAGGCGCTGTTGCGGCGCGCGACGCGCGCGGGCATCGAGCCGCTGCACATCGAAACCACGCGCGTCGACGGCCGCACCCTGCATCGCGTGCGCAGCGGGCCGCTCGCGGACGCACAGGCCGCCGACGAACTCGCGCGGCGTATCGAACGCGCCGGTCTCGGCACGCCGGGTGTCGTCATCGCGCCGTGAATTCCGCCGCCGCGTTGCGGCGCGCGGATCGCTCGGAATTCCGTAGCCGCGATGTTGTCCAATGCGCGGAGCGATCGTGCCGTCCCTTGCCACGACCGGCCCGCAACCTTGCAATGCCCCGACGAGCGGGGACAATACCCGCAGCCCTCCCCACGCAAGCGAACCCTTTCCAATGAAGTTTGCCCCAGTCCTGATCCTCGCGGCGGCCGCGTGCCTGGCCGTAGCCCACGCACAGACGCCGACGCCACAGGCAAGCCCCGCTCCGGCCCGGCCGATGCCGGCACCGACCCCGCCGCCGCCGTCGCTCGATGCGAAGAGCTGGGTGCTCATGGACTACGCCACCGGCCAGATCCTCGCCTCGGAGCGCGCCGACGAACGCGTCGAACCGGCCTCGATCACCAAGATCATGACGTCCTACGTCGTTTCCGCCGAGATCGCGCAAGGCAAGATCCACCGCGACGACGAGGTGTTCATCAGCGAACACGCATGGCGCGGCGGCGGCGCCGGCACGGACGGGTCGACCAGTTTCCTCGCCCTCAACAGCAAGGTGCCGCTCAAGGATCTGTTGTACGGCATGATCATCCAGTCCGGCAACGACGCGGCGATCGCGCTCGCCGAACACGTCGCCGGCTCCGAACAGACCTTCGCGGACCTCATGAACCAGTACGCGGCCCGACTCGGCATGACCGGCACGCACTACGTGGACGCGAGCGGCCTGCCGGATCCGAACCATTACACCACCGCGCACGACGTCGCGATCCTGAGCCGTGCGCTGATCCACGATTTCCCCGAGGATTACCAGATCTACGCGATCAAGGAATTCGAGTGGAACGGCATCAAGCAGCACAATCGCAACACGCTGCTGTGGCGCGACGAAAGCGTGGACGGCATCAAGACCGGCCATACCAGTTCGGCCGGCTATTGCCTCGCGACCTCGGCCAAACGCGGTGAGCAGCGCCTCATCGCGGTGGTCATGGGTGCGGCCGGCGAGAAGCAGCGCGCGGACGACAACCAGGCCCTGCTCAACTACGGTTTCCGTTTCTTCGAGACCCACAAGCTGTACGCCGCCGGCCAGGCCCTGGCCGAACCCGTGCTGTGGCGCGGCAGCGCGGAAAAGATCCCGCTCGGCACCACGAACGATGTACTCGTGACCCTGCCGCGCGGCCGCTACGCGGAACTCAAGGCGAGCCTCGACATCCCCGCGCACCTGGTCGCGCCGTACACCAAGGGCCAGCCAATCGGCACCTTGAAAATCACGCTCGGCGACAAGACCTTGTCCGAACACCCGCTGGT
>CAYWZC010000087.1:8699-10513 GCA_964462745.1 uncultured Rhodanobacteraceae bacterium | reverse complement strand
ACACGACGCGGCGTTCGCATCCCATGATGAGGTCGAGGTTGCGCAGGCCGACGTCGAAGTCGATGACCGCGACCTTGTTGCCGCGCCGCGCGAGGCCGATCGCGATCGATGCGCTGGTGGTGGTCTTGCCGACCCCACCCTTGCCGGACGTGACCACGATGATTTCAGTCAAGTGCCTGTCTCCATTGACATTTGTTCATGATGGGTCGGTGCTCCGGCAGCTTTCTCCGGGCCCGCGTACCTGCGGCACTCCTTCCCGGCGTGCCGGACACCCGCGCAGTGTTCCAGAAAAACGGGTGCGTGTGGGCGGTGCCGGTCACGTATGCAGGATCTCGACGCGCAGCTTGTCGTCCTCGAGCCAGGCCTGCACGGGTTTGCCGCGCAATTCGCGCGGGATTTCCTCGAATACGCGGTACTGGCCGGCGACCGACAGCAGCTCGGCGTGGAAGGCCTGGCACAGGATGCGCGCGCGCGTATCGCCTTGCGCGCCGGCCAGCGCGCGGCCGCGCAGCGCGCCGTAGACATGGATCGAGCCGTCCGCGATGACTTCCGCGCCGTTGCCGACGAGGTTGAGCAGGACGAGGTCGCGCCCGCGCGCGTAGAGCTGCTGGCCCGAGCGCACCGGCTGTTCGTGGATGAGGCCGACCGAATCGGCCTGCACCGCATCCGGAGTCGCGCGTTGAACGGCCTCGGGAGCTTCGGCCGGTTGCGGGCGCGCTGGTTCGGGCGCGGGTGCGGCGGGAGCCGCGGCCAGGGGTTCGTAGTTCGCGCGGAATTTCGCGAGCAAGGGCAGATCGAGTTCGCGCGCGAGAGCCTCGGTTTCGCGGGTGCCATACGCCAGCCCGACCGGCAGCATGCCCGCCCGGCGGATGCCGCCCAGCAGTTCGCGCGCCTCGACCGCGTTCGGCAGGGTTGGCAGATGGCTGAGGTCGAGCACCACGGGCGCGAAGCGGAACAGTGCGGGCGCGGCCCGCACCTTGTCGCCGAGTTCGGTTTCGAGGCGTGCCGGGTCCGCGTGCCACAGTCGCAGGTTGGCGATGCCGACCTGGCCGAATTTCAGCTCCAGGACCGACTCCTCGCGGGCGCTCGCGCCGTTCACGTACCGGTGCCGCGCAGTTCGGCCGGCGGCTGCGGACGCTCGCGTTCCGCGAGCCAGGGCACATCGGGCAGGCCATGCGTGGCGCCTTCGAGCCAGGTCTTGCGGATGAACGCATAGCAGTCCAGCGGCTTGGCGAGCACGGCGACGCGCTGGCCGGTCGCGAGCACGCGCTGATCGACTTCCTGGAACCCGCGGCTGCCGTGGAACAGGAACGCCACGTCGTCGCGCGGTTCGAGGCGCACCTCGCAGGTCAGCACCGGTACGCGTGCCTCCGCGTAGCTCGTCACCGCGGCGTAGAACACGCGACCGAGTCCGTGGCGCCGGTAGGGCGGCGCGACCACGACGCGATCGATGAACACGAAGGCCGGATAGAGCCGGCGCAGGGTCGCGAAACGCGGGCTGGCCTCGTCATCGCTTTCGCGCAACGCAATGAGGAAGCCCGCGATCTGTCCATCGAGCTCAGCCAACCGGAAATGGCACGCGCGCTCGAACAGGCCGCGCAAGGTGGCCATGTCGAGCGGGGCGATGCTGCGACCGGCGCCATTGTTGAGAGCGAGAATCGAATCCAGTTCGTGTTCGTGCACGTCGCGGACGACGAGTGCCATGCGGAACTCCAGCGCAGGATTGGAACCGGGGCGGGGCCGCGGTTCCGTACGGAGGCGCATTATCGCATAGGGGCCGCGGCCAGGAACCAGCCGGACAAGCTCGACTCCAC
>CAYWZC010000087.1:5832-8599 GCA_964462745.1 uncultured Rhodanobacteraceae bacterium | reverse complement strand
CTTGCTGGCCCCCAGCCCCTGCTTCCTCGCTATCATGCAGCCATGACCCGGCCGCATTTCAACCACATCCAGCTGCTGCGCTACGCGGGACTGTTCCAGTACGCCTGCGTGGGCACGCCGTTCATCCGCTACCACACGTTGCTGGAGGATCTGGCGAGTCAGGGCTTGCCGACGGTCTATGCGCCACTGTGGCTGGGTTGCTACATCGTGTTCGGCCTGGTGTTCTGGTTCCTTACCCGCGACCTGGGCGAACACGATCGTTCGCCGTTGCGGCGCGCGGTGCAGATCGCGCTGCTCGTGGTTCTCAACGTCATGGTCATGGCAATCGGCTGGTTCAGCCAGAGCGGCATCGCGGCCCTGTTGCTCGCGGTGATCGCGGTGGTCCTGCCGTGGCTGTTGCCGTTGCGGGTCGGCATCGCGTGGTTGGTCCTGCAGAACTTCTCGCTGGTGCCGATCTTCGCGAGCATCCGCGAGCCGGTCTACAGCCTCAGTGACGCGCTCCTGCAATCGAGCCTGTACCTCGGCTTCATCGTGCTCGCGTTCGTGACCGCCCTGGTCACCAAGCAACAGGTCGAGGCACGCGAGGTGCAACGACGACTCAATTCCGAGTTGCGCGCGACCCGCGCGTTGCTGGCCGAATCGAGCCGCTTCGCCGAACGCATGCGCATCTCGCGCGAACTGCACGACCTGATCGGACACCACCTGACCGCCTTGAGCCTGAACCTCGAAGTCGCCACGCATCTTTCGTCCGGCGCAGCCAAGGAGCATGTGCGCAAGGGCCAGTCGATCGCGAAGCTGCTGCTGTCGGACGTGCGTGAAGTCGTCAGCCAGTTGCGCGAGGACGACAGCATCGACCTGACCCAGGCATTGCGCGTGCTGGTCGAAGGCGTGCCCGGGCTCGATATCCACCTGGAATTGCCGCCCCGCTTCCGGGTCGACGACCCGCGTCGCGCGCAGGTGCTGCTGCGCTGCGCGCAGGAAATCATCACCAACACCGTCCGCCATGCCGCCGCGCGCAACCTGTGGCTGCGTTTCGAATGCCGCGGTGACCGTGAAATGATCGTGCATGCGCGCGACGACGGGCGTGGTGCCACGCAGCTCGTTACCGGCAACGGGCTGACCGGCATGCGCGAGCGGCTCGCCGAGTTCGGCGGGCGACTCGAGATCACGCCGGGAACGAACCGCGGCTTCGCCCTCGACGCGTGGCTGCCGCTGCAAGGAGATGCCGCATGATTTCCGTGTGCCTCGTCGACGACCAGACCCTGGTGCGCCAGGGCATCCGCTCGCTGCTCGAGCTTTCCGATTCGATCCGGGTCGTCGCCGAGGCGGGCGACGGTGCCGAGGCGGTGGAAATGATCCCGCGCGTCAAGCCGGACGTGGTCCTGCTCGACCTGCGCATGCCGGGCATGTCGGGACTCGACGTCCTGACCACGCTCGGCGCGAACGGCACGTTGCCGCCGACCATCATCCTGACCACGTTCGACGACGACCAACTCGTGCTCGGCGGGCTCAAGGCCGGCGCGCGCGGTTATCTGCTGAAGGACGTGTCACTCGACCAGCTCGTCGATGCGGTGAAGACGGTCGCGGCGGGCGGTTCGCTGGTCGCGCCGGTCGTGACCCAGCGCCTGTTGTCGGGTCTCGAACGCATGCACAACGACTTCACGAGTCTCGACCGCCCCGATCCGCTGACCGAGCGCGAGACCGAGATCCTGCGCCTCATGGCCGGTGGCTACAGCAACAAGGAAATCGCGAACTCGCTCGGCGTCGCCGAAGGCACGGTCAAGAATCACGTATCGAACATCCTGTCCAAGCTCGGCGTGCGCGACCGCACCCGGGCCGTGCTCAAGGCGTTCGAAATCGGTATCGTGTAAGGTCCGTGGAGCCATCCACCGGTCGTGAACGTCGTCGAACACCCGTGATGACGGTCCTGCCGTGGCGTTCGGGCTACTCGCAAGCGTCGGGTCCCGGTTGCGCATGGGCGTAGCCATGCCGCCCGGGGTCAAGTACCATGCGCGCCCGGGCCGCGCGCGTTGCGAGCGGGGCGGGGCCGCAGGTGGAAACGGCGCAGGGGCGCCTTCACGCGCCGGCAGCGGCGCAACGACGGGTGTTGCCGGGTCTCAGTTCTGGAGATGTTTCGCATGATTCGCGTTCTCGAAGTGCTGGTTTCTTTGTTGCTGGTGTTCCTCCTCGCGGTGGTCATCGCGGTGTTCCTGCCCGACCACGGCCATGTGGAACGCACCGTGACGGTGTCGAGCCCGTTGCGCCAGGTGTTCGATTCGGTCAACACCTTCCGCCGTTTCCCGCAGTGGGCATCGGTGCGCCGCCTCGATCCGACCGTGCACATCAATTTCGAGGGCGCCGAATCCGGCCCCGGTGCGAAGGTCGAATGGACCAGCTCGAACCCGGATGTCGGCGCGGGCAACATGGAAATCACCAACGTCGAGCAGGACAGCGAAGTGCAGATGGCGCTGGACAACACCTGGTCCGGCACCAACAAGTCCTACACGATCACGCTCGATCCGTCGTCGAACGGCAAGACCGTCCGCATCACCTGGGCGTACGACACCGACTACGGCTGGAACCTGCTGTGGCGCTACGCAGGGCTGTATATCCATGGCCAGCCGGCGACCGCGATCCAGGTCAACCTGAACAACATCGCCGCGATGCTGTCGACGTTCCCGAACGTCGATTATTCCGAACAGCCGATCGAACGGGTCGACGTTCCCGCACAGCCGCTGCTGTTCGTGTCGACCAAGGCCAACCGCAC
>CAYWZC010000087.1:0-5732 GCA_964462745.1 uncultured Rhodanobacteraceae bacterium | reverse complement strand
CCACCTCGTCGCCGCTGCGATGGCCGAGGACCGCGCGCGCGAGCGGCGAATCCACGCTGATCCAGCCCGGCTCGTGGTCGGATTCGTCGGGGCCGACCAGGCGATGGCGGCTGCGGCGGCCACCGCCGCCCTCGAGAATGAACCACGCGCCGAAGCGGATGGCCGAGCGGTCGGCCGGCAGTTCGTCGATCACGCGAAGTTCGCGCAGGCGCTTGCCGAGGTAGCGCACGCGCCGGTCGATTTCGCCGAGCTGCTTCTTGCGATACGTGTATTCGGCGTTTTCCGAACGATCGCCTTCCGCCGCCGCGGCGGCCAGCGCGCGGACCACCTCGGGTCGCGTCGTGCGCCACAGGCGATCGAGTTCCTCGGCCAGGCGACGTTGCCCGGCCCGGGTGATGACGGCCGTGGCGCGGGGCGCAGGTGGCCGCCAGCGGCTCACGTCGCGGCGTACCCGCTCACAGGCGTTTCAGGACGGAACCGAGGCCGCCGCGCACGATCTTGCGGCCATACCGCCGCATTTCACCCTTGACCACGGATTCGAGCACGCCCTGACGGCGCTTGGTGCCGAACAGCCAGCCTTTCAGCATTTCACCGAACCCGGGTTCGGCGTCTTTCGCGGCACCCGCTTTTCCGTCTGCCTCGGACGCCTGCGCGGCCGTCTTCTCCGTGCGCTCGGCGAGCATCTCGGCTGCCGACTCACGATTGAGCGCGGCGTCGTAGCGCGAACCCACCGGCGAGCGCGAGCGCACGGTGTCGCGTTCCTCTGCGCTGATCACGCCGATGCGGCAACCCGGCGACGTGATCAGCGCCCGCTCGACCGGCAGCGGAACGCCGCCGTCCTGCAGGGTGGAAACCAGGGCCTCGCCGACGCCGAGCTGGCCGATGACCTCGGTCACGTCGATGTCCGGATTCGGTGCGAAGGTTTCGGCCGCGGCGCGCACCGCCTTCTGGTCGCGCGGCGTGAACGCGCGCAACGCATGCTGGATGCGGTTGCCCATCTGGCCGAGCACGACGTCGGGCAGGTCGTCCGGATTCTGCGAACAGAAGTACACGCCGACCCCCTTGGAGCGGATCAGGCGCACGACTTGCTCGACCCGGGTCAGCAGATCCTTCGGTGCGTCGCGGAACAGCAGGTGCGCCTCGTCGAAGAAGAACACGAGCTTCGGCTTGTCGAGATCACCGACCTCGGGCAGTTGCTCGAACAGTTCGGACAGCATCCACAGCAGGAAGCTCGAATACAGGCGCGGATTCAGCACGAGGTTTTCCGAGCCGAGCACGTTGATGATGCCGCGCCCGGACATGTCCTGGCGCATGAAGTCGGCGAGGTCGAGTGCCGGCTCGCCGAAGAACAGGTCGCCGCCGGCGTTCTCCAGTGACAGCATCGCGCGCTGGATCGCCGCGATCGAGCTGCGGGAAATCAGTCCGTAGCGCTTGGAGATGTCCTTCGAGTTCTCGGTCGCCCAGTTGAGCAGCGCGCGCAGGTCTTCGAGATCGACGAGCAGCAGGCCCTCGTCGTCGGCGGCCTCGAAAATCACCTCGAGCACGCCTTGCTGGGTGTCGTTGACGTCCAGCATGCGCGCGAGCAGGATCGGCCCCATTTCCGACACGGTGGCGCGGATCGGATGGCCGAGCTTGCCGTAGAGATCCCAGAACACGACCGGATTCGCGCCCGGGGTCCAGTCGATGCCGAGCTTGTCGATGCGCGCCTGGAGCTTGTCGTTCATCGTCCCGGCCTGCGACAGTCCGGCGAGATCGCCCTTGATGTCGGCAAGGAATACCGGTACGCCGAGTTTCGAGAATCCCTCGGCGAGGACCATCAGCGACACCGACTTGCCGGTGCCGGTCGCGCCCGCGATCATGCCGTGGCGGTTCGCGTAGCGCGGCAGCAGCCAGACCGATTCCTCGCCCTTGCCGATCAGGATGTCGTTCATCGCCGGGTTCCCATGGAAAGACATGCGGAATTGTAGCCGCAAGCTCACGGATCGCGCCTCGCGCGTCGCGGTTTGCCGCGAACGCCGCAAGCGGGTAACGTCCGTGACTTTTCGCGGAGGTGCGTGGTGATGGTACGGGTGCTGCACGGGTCGATACTTGCGGGAGCGGTGTTGCTGGCCGGCTGTGCGAGCACGCCGAGCGCTCCGCAAGCCGCGACAGGCGAAATCGACGAATCGGCGCTCAATGCGCTGTACGCGCAGCTCGACAAGGACTCGCAGCGCTTCGAGGCCGGCATTGCGTTCGCCCGCGGTGGCGACACGCAACGCGCGCAGGCCGAGATCGGCGCCGCGCTCGATGACGTGCGCGCCGCGGCCGCGCGCTGCGGTGCGATGCCCGGCTGCGACGAACAGCGTTTCTTCGCCGCATTCGATCGCATGTTGCGCCTCAAGGTCGGTGGTCTCGCCGGAACCCTTGCCGAGGGCGAACTCGAGGCGACCCCGGATGCGGATGTCGAGCAGGACGAATCCTCGCCGGTCGTCGCGACCCTGCCGCAGCTCGGCCGCTCGGTGACCCTGCTCAAGGGGCGCGAGCTCGGCGACATCATCGCGCTCAACGGGCCGGTCAAGGTCGCGCTCGAGAAGTGGCTCGGCCAGTACCGGCCGAACCTCATCGACGCGTACGAGAACTACGAATACCTGCGCTCCGGCATGTGGCCCGAGTACCGCAAGGCAGGCCTGCCCGAGGCGCTGCTGTTCGGCATGCTGGCCAAGGAATCCGGCGGCAAGGTGCATGCAGTGTCGCGCTCGGGCGCGTCCGGGCCGCTGCAGTTCATGTACGCGACCGGATTGCGCTTCGGCCTGCGCACCGTGGACGGTTTCGACCAGCGTTTCGACCCGACTCTCGCGACGCGCGCGAACGCCGAGTACATCAACGAGCAACTCGCGATCTTCAACGACAATCTCGAACTCGTGCTCGGCGCCTACAACGGTGGCGAGGGCCGCATGCGGCGCCTGGTCAAGGCTGCCTCGGCATCGAGTTTCTGGGATCCGTCGATCTATTTCGAATCCTCCGCGGAGACGCGCGACTACGTGCCGATGGTGCTCGCCGCCGCGTACCTGTTCCTGCATCCGGAGCGCTATCGCCTCGAATTCCCGAAGATCGATGGTCGGCCGGGCAGCATCACGCTCGCCGCGCCCGCTTCGATCACCGAACTCAGCGTGTGCCTCGGCCAGGACGGCGATCCGCGCTCAGGCTGGTTCCGCACCCTGCGCAACCTGAATCCGCAGCTCGAGCCGAACGACCGTGCACCGGCCGGCACCCGGCTCGCGGTACCCAAGTCGCTGGAAAGCGCGTATGCGACGCATTGCGCGCAGGGCCCATGGCAGCAACTCGCGGCGAACCTGCACGACGCGTCGGTGCCGGTCGCGCCACGTTCGCTGACCCGCAGTTACGTGGTGCGCAAGGGCGACACGCTGAGCAGCATCGCGCGGCGCAACGGTTGCGGCAGTGCCGCCGAAATCGCGCGCAAGAACGGCGTGAAGGCACCGCGCTACATGATCCGGCCCGGGCAACGGCTCACCCTGACCGGGTGTTCGGCACGCTGATCCGCAGTCGAGCAAGCTTGGCTCTACCAGCAAGCGCCGCATCCTCGTAGAGCGGAGCTTGCTCCGCTGCTTCGGCTTGCGGTGCTTCAACGCCCGTCGGCGACGACCCTGCGAACCTCGGCGATGAATTCCGGGTCGGGCTTGCCGATCACCGACGTACGCGCGGCAATGCGGCCCTCGCGATCGAGCAGGATCAGCTCGCTGCTGTGGCTGAATTCGCCGTCCGGCAGTCGGCGGTACTGGATGCCGAGGATTGCGGCGAGCGAACGCGCGTCGGCGGTCGACACATGGGCGAGCGTCCAGCCATCGCCGAGCTTGCGCTTTTCGGCCAGCGCGCGCAGCGTCGCCGGATCGTCGCGTTCGGAATCGAAACTCACCGCGAGCACGTCGATGCCACCGCGCGCATCCTCGTCGAGCGCCCGTCGCGTCATCTTCAGCGAATCGATGATCATCGGACAGGCCATCGGGCAGGAGCTGTAGAACATCGTCACGAGTTGCGGCCTGCCTCGGCGCTCGATGAGGGAAGTGTGGCTGCCATCGTGCGCGTCGAGCACGACCGGGAGCTGATAAACCGAATCGCCGGGCAACGGTCCCGCGGCGCGCGCGGCGAATGCGCCGAGCAGCGCAAATCCGGCCAGCGCGAGGACGATGGATCTCATGGCGATGCCTCCGCGGGTTCGTTCGTTTCGGATGGGTCGTCGCGGGCGCAGCGGAAGCCGAGGTTGATCGTGGTGTTCGCGGCATCGAGCGAGGACAGCATCGCGATGCGCATCAGGGTCGCGTAGTTCTCGCGTTGCTGCATGGTGATCGCACCGGAGCCGCAGAACTTCAGCAGGTCCGGATCGCCCTGGATGCGGCTGTCGGGACTGACGAGCAGGGCGTTGAAATCCTCCACCCACTCCCAGACGAGGCCGTTGAGATCGCGCACGCCGTACACGTTCGGCCCGCCGCCGACTGCCGGCAGCGGCTGGTTCGACGGTCGCGCGTACCAGCCGAGCACGCGCTCGCGCCAGGCCGGGTCGCTGCGCGCGTCCGCGCGCGTCGCATCCGCGGCCGCCGCGTATTCCCATTCGTACCAGGTCGGCAGACGCGCGTTCTCGGCCGCGCAGAACGCGCGCGCCGCGAACCAGCTCACGCCGGTGACCGGCTGGTCGGGCAAGGCGCCGTCGCCGAGGGCGTCGGCCGAGGACCAATGGGCAAGATAGCGCTCGTCGGCGAAGACGCGTGGCACCTGGTCGCGGCGCCATTGCGGATGCGCCGCGACGAACGCGAGGAAGTCGGCATTCGTCACCGGTTCGACGCGCAGGTCGAAGGCGGCGATTTCGGCCGGCGCGTCGGCGCCGTCGGCCGGGATCACGCTCGGGAACCGTGCTGCGGGCAGCGGCGCATAGTCCGCAGCCGCGACCGGACCGGTCAGTGCCGCTCCGAACAGCGAGGCCGCCCCGAACAGCCAGGCCGCCCAGCACCGCGCCTGCATGTCAGTGCGCGGGCGCGGCGGCAGGCGGCGGATTCGCGCGCGCCTCGGCCACCTCGGCCTTGCTGATGCGGCCACCGGGATTGTCCCAGCTGTTGAGGACATAGGTCAGGATATTGGCGATCTCGTCGTCGTTGAGCTGGCTCATCGGCGGCATCACCGAATCGTATTCGTGGCCGTTGACCTTGATCTTGCCGGTCAGTCCGTGCAGGACGATGTCGATCGCGTGCTTCGGGTCGGCCGCGAGATAGTCGGATTTCGCGAGCGGCGGGAACACGTTCGGCAGGCCCTCGCCGTTCGCCTGGTGGCACACCGAACAGGTGCCCGCGAACAACTGCTTGCCGGCGGCGATCTGGTCTTCGAGGGTCAGGGCGCCCTCGGCTGCGGCTTGCGCGGCTACTGCAACGGCCTTCATGTTCGCGCCGGCACGGTTGCCGAGATAGGTCGAATCGACTTCCTTGCCGGAATAGATCGCCTTGTTCTCCGGGCCATCGACCTTGAGGATGCCGAGCGCGCCCTTGTTGAACGCGCGGAAGATCGAGTGATCGACGAGGATGTAGCTGCCCGGCACGTCGACGCGGAACTCGGCGATCATCGCGCCGCCGGCAGGGACCAGGGTGGTCTGCACGTTCTCCTGCGCGCGGCTGCCGCCCTCGTAATGCACGCGGTCGAAGATCTCGCCGATCACGTGGAAGCTCGACACCAGGTTCGGGCCGCCGTTG
>CAYWZC010000086.1:2555-10739 GCA_964462745.1 uncultured Rhodanobacteraceae bacterium | reverse complement strand
ATCCGCCGCCGCGCGATCCGCCACCTGGAAAAGGGCCGCATCGTGTTGTTCGCGGCCGGCACCGGCAATCCGTTCTTCACCACCGATTCGGCCGCCGCGTTGCGCGCGATCGAGATCGGCGCGGACCTGCTGCTCAAGGCAACCAAGGTCGATGGCGTGTACGACGCCGATCCGGCAATCCATGCGAACGCGCGTCGCTACGACCACCTGAGCTACGACGAGGTCATCCAGAACAACCTCAAGGTCATGGACACCAGCGCGATCGCGCTGTGCCGCGACCATCGCATCCCGCTGCGCATCTACGACCTCGCGCGACCCGGCGACCTCATGCGCATCGTCTGCGGCGAAGCGATCGGCACGCTGGTCGACTGAGCGCCCCGCCACCGGCGCGCTGCTATACTTTCGCGCATCGGATTCACCCAGGACCCACCATGCTCGAGGACATCAAGAACGACGCCCGGCAACGCATGGGCAAGAGCGTCGAGGCGCTGCGCCACGAACTCACCCGCCTGCGCACCGGCCGCGCGAGCACCGCGATCATCGAGCCGATCAAGGTGCCGTATTACGGCAACGACACGCCGATCAGCCAGGTAGCCAACATCGCGGTCGCCGATTCGCGTTCGATCACGATCACGCCGTGGGAGAAGAACATGGTCTCCGCGGTCGAGAAGGCGATCCTCGCCTCCGACCTCGGCCTGACCCCGACCACGGTCGGCACCGTGATCCGCATCAACCTGCCGGCCCTGACCGAGGAGCGCCGCAAGGAACTGTCCAAGCACGTCGCCCACGAAGGTGAAAACGCGAAGGTCGCGATCCGCAACGTGCGCCGCGATGCGTTGCACCAGATCAAGGAATTGCTCAAGGACAAGCAGATCAACGAGGACGACGAGCACCGCGCGGAAGACGAGATCCAGAAGCTCACCGATCGTTTCGTCAAGGATGTCGATGGCGTGGTCAAGGAGAAGGAGGACGAGCTGATGGCAATCTGAGCCATCGGCCCGGCTTGCCGAGGTGACCAGTGAGGAACGCACGGCCGACCTTCCGCGGCACATCGCGATCGTCATGGACGGCAACGGCCGCTGGGCGCGCGCACGTCGCCGGCCGCGCACGTTCGGCCACCGCGCGGGACAGAAGGCGGTGCGTGCGAGCATCGAGTTCTGCCGCCGCCGCGGGATCGGTACGCTGACCCTGTTCGCCTTCTCCAGCGAAAACTGGAAACGCCCCGCCAGCGAAGTCGGCGCGCTGCAACAACTGTTCCTCGGCGCGCTCGCGAACGAGGTCGACGAACTCCACCGCAACGACATCCGCCTGCGCTTCATCGGCGATCTCGGCGCCTTTCCCTCCAACCTGCAGGACAGCATGCAATCCGCGATGACGAAGACTGCCGGCAACGCGGCGCTCGAAGTGAATATCGCGGTCAACTACGGCGGGCGCTGGGACATCGCGAACGCGGCGCGCGCGGCGGCCCGCGCGGTCGAACGCGGCGAACTCACGGGCGACGCGATCGACGAACGAACCCTTGCGGGATTCTTCTGCCTCGCGGATGCACCGCCGGTCGACCTGCTCGTGCGCACCGGGGGCGAGATGCGGATCAGCAATTTCCTGCTCTGGCAGATCGCCTACGCGGAACTCTACTTCACCGACACCTTGTGGCCGGACATGGACGAGGCGGCGTTCGATGCGATGCTCGCGGCCTACGCCGCGCGCGAACGCCGTTTCGGCCGGACCAGCGCGCAAGCGCGCCACGCGCGAGGCGCGAACCGATGAAACAACGCCTGCTCACGATCCTGGTACTGGCGCCGATCGCGGTCGCGCTGGTCCTGTTGCTGCCGAACCCGGGATTCGCGGTGCTCTGCGCGATCGTCGGCCTGGTCGTCCTGTGGGAGATCACGCGCCTGCTCGGCTTGCGCTCGCCCGTGGTGCGCGGCCTGCCGCTGCTGGTCGCGGCCGCGCTCATGGCGCTGGCCTGGTGGTCGCGCAGCGAAGCCGTGTGGTGGGTGCTGATCGGCATCGGCATCGCGTGGTGGCTCGCGGTGCTCGCGTGGCTGCGCCATTTCTCGTTCGGCGCCGCGCCGACCGCGGCCAACCGGCTGCTCAAGCTCGGCGCGGGCCTGTTGACGGTGTTGCCGGCATGGGCCGCGCTTGTCCACCTGCACGGCGACCACGTCGGCGGGCCCGCCTGGGCCCTGTTCGCGGTGGCCATCGTCTGGAGCGCGGACATCTTCGCGTATCTCGCGGGACGCCGATTCGGTCGCACGCGCCTCGCACCCCGCATCAGTCCCAACAAGACCCGCGCGGGCGTTGCCGGCGCGATGATCGGCGCCGGCGTCGTCGCGGTCATTGGCGGCTGGCTGCTCGATGCGCGCGGCACCGCGCTAGCCGCGCTGGTCGTGCTCGTCCTGGTCGTGGTCGCCGCCTCGGTGGTCGGCGATCTGTTCGAAAGCCTCCTGAAACGCCAAGCCAACGTCAAGGATTCGGGCGACCTGTTCCCGGGCCACGGCGGCCTGTTCGACCGCACCGACAGCCTGTTCGCGGCGATGCCGGTGTTCGTCGCCGGCAAGGCGCTGATCGACCTCGTGCTCGGCGGATGAGACGCATCGCGATCCTCGGCGCGACCGGCTCGATCGGTGCGAGCGCGCTCGACGTCATTGCCCGTCATCCCGACCGCTTCCGGGTGACCGCGCTCGCCGCGCACCGCAACGTCGAGGCGCTGGCCGCGGCCTGCGTGCGCTTGCGTCCGGAAATCGCGGTGATCGCCGATCCCGGGTGCGCCGCCGGACTTCGCGAACGGCTCGCCGCGGCCAGACTCGACACCACCGTGCTCGCCGGCCGTGACGCGCTGATCGGGGCCGCTGCGGGCGCGCATTGCGACACGGTGCTCGCCGCGATCGTCGGCGCGGCCGGGCTCGAGGCGACCCTCGCCGCGGCCGCGGCGGGCAAGCGCATCCTGCTCGCGAACAAGGAGGCGATCGTGATGGCCGGGCCGCTGCTCACGGCAGCGCTCGAGGCCGGCGGCGGCGAATTGCTGCCGGTCGATTCCGAACACAACGCGGTGTTCCAGTGCCTGCCGCTGGAACACACCGACCTCGCCCGCTGTGGCGTGCGGCGCATCCTGCTGACTGCTTCGGGCGGTCCGTTCCGCGGGCGCAGCCGCGCCGAACTCGCCGGCGTCACCCCGGAAGCCGCCTGCGCGCACCCGAACTGGCGCATGGGACGCAAGATTTCGGTCGATTCGGCAACCCTGATGAACAAGGGCCTCGAAGTCATCGAGGCGCATTTCCTGTTCCGCGCGCCGGCCGATGCGATCGAGGTCGTCGTGCACCCGCAGAGCACGGTGCATTCGCTGGTCGAGTACGTCGACGGTTCGGTGCTCGCCCAGCTCGGCAATCCGGACATGCGCACCGCGCTCGCCCATGCGCTGGCCTGGCCGGAGCGCGTCGAGGCCGGCGTCGCGCCGCTCGATCTCGTGGCGCTCGCGCGACTCGACTTCGAGCCACCGGATCGCGCGACCTTCCGCTGCCTCGACCTCGCCTGGGCCGCCCTGCGCGCGGGCGGATCGGCGCCGGCCGTGCTCAATGCGGCGAACGAGGAGGCGGTCGCCGCATTCCTCGACGGGCGGCTCGCGTTCCTCGCGATCGCCGAGGTCGTCGAGCGCTGCCTCGGCGCGATCGCCGCACGTCCGGTCGATTCCCTCGAAGCCTTGCTTGACGTCGATTTAACGGCGCGCCGGCAGGCCCAACGTATCATTGCGGCAACCGGCGGATGATCGCCATATTGCATCGCACCAAACCGCATCTCGGGATGAGGGCATGAATGAATTCCTCGGCTCCGTGTGGTGGCTCA
This sequence comes from uncultured Rhodanobacteraceae bacterium, assembly GCA_964462745.1. Lineage (GTDB taxonomy): Bacteria > Pseudomonadota > Gammaproteobacteria > Xanthomonadales > Rhodanobacteraceae > Dokdonella_A. The sequence goes on along the minus strand of CAYWZC010000086.1, from coordinate 6,896 downwards.
TCGTCACCCTCGGCGTTCTGATCACGTTCCACGAATACGGCCACTTCGTGGTTGCGAGATGGTGCGGGGTCAAGGTCCTGCGTTTCTCCGTGGGCTTCGGCAAGCCGCTGTGGTCGCGGGTCGATCGCCACGGCACCGAATTCGCGATCGCGGCGATCCCGCTCGGCGGCTACCTCAAGATGCTCGACGAGCGCGAAGGCGAGGTCGCGCCGGCCGATCTCGACCGCGCGCACAACCGCAAGCCGGTCCTGCAACGCATGGCCATCGCCGCGGCCGGCCCCGCGTTCAACCTGGTGTTCGCGGTGTTCGCGTTCTGGCTCATGTTCGTGATCGGCAAGCCGGACTACCAGCCGCTGGTGGGCCACGTCGAGGAGATCGCGGCCAGCGCGGGCTTCCAGCGCGGCGATCGCATCCTCGGCATCGACGGCGAACCGGTCGAGACCTGGACCGACGCGAGCATGGCGCTGGTCGAAGGTGCACTGGACCACCGGGATCTCGAGGTGCGGGTCAGCGACGCACGCGGTGACGAACGCACGCGCATCCTGGCGCTGTCGAGCCTGCCGACCGACATCGACGAGGGTGCCGCGCTGCGCCGGATCGGCCTGAGTCCATTGCAGTTCGCGGCCCCGCCCGTGATCGGCACGGTGCAGCCGGGCAGCGCCGCGGACCTGGCCGGCCTGCGCGCGGGCGACCGCCTCGTCGCGATCGATGGCGAGGCGATCGGCGACTGGCGCGACGTGCAGGACGCGATCCCGCGCCTCGCGGCGGCCGATGGCACGCTCCGGCTCGATGTCGAACGCGGCGGCCAGCGCCTCGAACTCGCGGCAAGCCCGCACCACGAGGCGCAGGCCGACGGCAGCGACACCTGGGTGCTCGGCGTCACCCCGCAGCCGATCGAACCGGCGTACGACGCGACCCTGCACCACGGCCCCATCGCCGCGCTACCCGCCGCGTTCGCCGAAACCTGGCAACTGACCGGCCAGACCGTGGGCATGCTGTGGCGCATGCTGGCCGGCACGGCGTCCCTGCAGAACATCTCCGGGGTCATCACGATCGCCCAGTATGCGAATACCTCGGCACACATGGGCGTGGCCTGGTTCCTGAATTTCCTCGCCCTGATCTCGCTGTCGCTGGCGATCATGAACCTGCTGCCGATCCCGATCTTGGACGGCGGACACTTGCTGTATTACCTTATCGAACTGGTAAAAGGCAGTCCGGTCAGCGAAAACGTCCAGATCGTGGGGCAATATGCGGGGTTGGCCCTGCTCGTTGCGCTGATGGGACTGGCGTTCTACAACGATATCCTGCGCCTCGCATCCTGAGGCGGGGCGACTGCACAACAAGAATCCGATCGCGGCATGCGCCCGCCGCGCGCCGCACAATGTCCGAACGGAAGTGACGATGAAGCGTATTGCCGCCCTCCTGCTTGCCTTGTGTGCGATTGCCGACGCCCACGCCTTCGACACCTTCACCGTTTCGGAAATCCGTCTCGACGGACTGTCGCGCATCGCCCCCGGCACGGTGTTCACCTACCTGCCGGTGGAACGCGGCGATATCCTGACCCCGCAACGCGCGGAGGAATCGATCCGCGCGCTGTACGGGACCGGGTTCTTCAACGACGTGCAACTCGCACGCCAGGGCGACATCCTCGTCGTCACCGTCGAGGAGCGCCCGCAGATATCCAAGATCGTCCTGCGCGGCAACAAGGACGTCAGCGAGGAGGACCTGCGCACCGGCCTCAAGGGTATCGGCCTTGCCGAGGGCGAGGCGTTCGACCGCCTCAAGCTCGAGGGCGTGCAGGCCGAGCTGACCCGCCAGTACTTCAACCGCGGCAAGTACAACGTCTCGGTCAAGACCGCCGTGGTCAACCTCGACCGCAACCGGGTCGAGGTCGCGATCACGATCGCCGAAGGCAAGCCGGCCAAGCTCAAGCACATCAACATCGTCGGCAACACCACGTTCAGCGACCGCGATATCCGCTCCGACTTCGAATCCGGCACCACCAACATCTTCTCGTGGTATTCGAAGAACGACCAGTACTCGCGCGAGAAGCTGTCCGGCGACCTCGAAGTGCTGACCTCGTATTACATGGACCGTGGTTACGTCGACTTCAACGTCGATTCGACCCAGGTGTCGATCAGCCCGGACAAGCGCAAGATGTATGTGGTCGCGAACATCGACGAAGGCGAGACCTACACGATCAGCGACATCAAGCTGACCGGCAACCTGGTCCTCGCCGAGGACGACATCCGCGCGATGATGAAGTTCGCGCCCGGCGAACTGTTTTCGCGCAAGAAGGTCGAGGAATCCTCCGACGCGATCATTTCGGCGCTGTCCAACATCGGCTACGCGTTCGCCGACGTGCAGACCCTGCCGACCATCGAGAAGGAGGAGCACAAGGTCGCGATCAACTTCTTCATCGATCCGGGCAAGCGCGTGTACGTCCGGCGCATCGTGTTCAAGGGCAACCTGCATACCCAGGACTCGGTGCTGCGCCGCGAAATGCGCCAGCTCGAAGGCGCCTGGTATTCGCAGGCCGCGATCGACCGGTCCAAGATCCGCCTGCAACGCCTCGGTTATTTCCAGACCGTGGAAATCGAGACGCCGAAGGTGCCCGGCAGCGACGACCAGATCGACGTCAACGTGACCGTCAAGGAACAGAACTCGGGCAGCTTCGCGTTCGGTCTCGGTTACTCGCAGGTACAGGGCGTGGTCAGCAGCGTCTCGGTCCAGCAGAACAACTTCTTCGGCACCGGCGACCGGGTCGGGCTGACCGCGTCGCGCAGCTTCTACATCAAGCGCTACCAGCTGTCCTATTACGAACCCTACCTGACCGACGACGGCATCGGCCTCGGCTACAACCTGCGCCATACCTCGATCGACCAGGGCGAGGCGAACATCGCGAACTACGTGACCGGCACCGATTCGTTCGAGACCTACCTCGGCTTCCCGGTTTCCGAGAACGACACGATCAATGCGCAGATCGGCTTCAACAATACCGGAATCAACACGTTCCAGGGACTGTCGCCGCAGTCGTTCATCGACTACATCGACAATATCGGCAACCGTACGTTCCACACCTGGAGCACGCAGCTTTCGTGGGCGCACGATACGCGCAACAAGTACTGGAACCCGACCCGCGGCTCGTTGCAGACCGTATCGCTCGAGGTCGCCCTGCCCGGATCGACGGTCGAGTACTACAAGCTCGGCTATCGCTTCGGCCAGTATATTCCGCTGTCCGACAAGCTGACCTTCCACGGCCAGTTCAATCTCGGCTACGGCGATACCTACAACGACCCGGACAGTGTGTTGCCACCGGATCACCCGCGTTACATCGCCAACCTCGGCGGACTGCCGTTCTTCGAGAACTTCTTCGCCGGCGGCGTCGCCGACGTGCGCGGGTTCCGCGACAACACCCTCGGCCCGTTCGAGGTCATCGATCCGGAGGTCTGCCCACCCGAAGTGAGCAGGTGTCGCCAGCCGCTCGGCGGCGCGTTCAAGACGGTCGGTACCGCGGAGGTCATCTTCCCGACCCCGTTCATGAAGAACGACGACACCACGCGCTTCTCGCTGTTCGTCGACGTCGGCAACGTGTTCAAGGACTTCGATTCGTTCGACGCGAATGACCTGCGCGCGTCGGCCGGCATCTCGTTCATGTGGCGCGCGCCGATCGGGCCGATCGTGATCAATCTCGCCAAACCGTTGCGCAAGAAGGACGGCGACGACACCGAGACGATCCAGTTCACGTTCGGCAACACGTTCTGAGCAAGGGAAGCGGCGACCGGATACGCGAGGAGACCAGGTGGAGCATCGGGCACAGGCAGGATCGCGACGCCGGGCGCTGCTGCTGGCATCGGCGTTGCTGTTCGCCCCCGTGTCCGGATTCCCGGTACGTGCCGATGCCGTCGAGGCGACCCGCGTCGCCTACGTCGACATGAAGCGCCTGCTCGACAACGCGCCCCAGGTGGTCGCCGGGCGCGCGGCACTGGAGAAGGAATTCGCGCCGCGCGACAGCGCACTGCGCGCGGACGAGCAGCGCCTCGCGGAACTCCAGGCGCGCTGGTCGCGCGAAGCCGCGCAGCTCGACAAGGACACCGCGGACGCGCGCAAACGGGAAATCGACGCGCTCGATCGTTCGATCAAGCGCCAACGCGACGCGATGCGCGCGGACCTCAAGCTGCGCAGCGACCAGGAACTCGACCGCAGCTGGCGCGACATCAACAATGCCGTGGTCGAGTTCGCGCGCGAACAGGGCTACGATCTCGTGGTACCGAGCCCGGTCGTGTACGCGAGCCCCGGCATCGACATCACCGACCAGGTCCTGGAACGACTCAAGCGCAA
>CAYWZC010000086.1:0-2455 GCA_964462745.1 uncultured Rhodanobacteraceae bacterium | reverse complement strand
CCGGACGACCTCACCTTTCTCGCCAACCCGCGCTATCGACAGGAAGCGGCGGCGACCCGCGCCGGCGCGATCGTTGCCGGCGCGACCGATGCCACGTCGATGCCGTGTGCGACCCTCGTCGCCGGCGATCCGTATGCCGCGTTCGCGCGCATCGCCGCATTGTTCGACCCGGCGCCCGTGACGGCGCCGGGAATCCATCCCGGCGCCGTCGTCGCGAGCGATGCCACGGTCGATCCGAGCGCGAGCATCGGGCCGTTCTGCGTCATCGAAACCGGCGCGAGGATCGGCGCCGGCGCCGTGCTCGGTCCACATTGCATCGTCGGCCACGACTGCACGGTCGGCGCGGGATCGCACCTCGTGGCACGCGTGACCCTCGTCACACGCGTCAGCATCGGCCAGCGCGTGCTGATCCACCCGGGCGCGGTGATCGGCGCGGACGGATTCGGTATGGCGTTCAGCGATGGCGCCTGGATCAAGGTGCCGCAACTCGGCGGCGTGCGCATCGGCGACGACTGCGAGATCGGTGCGAACACGACCATCGACCGCGGCACCCTCGGCGACACCGTGCTCGGCGAGGACGTGCGCCTCGACAACCAGATCCAGATCGCCCACAACGTGGTGATCGGCGCGCATACCGCGATGGCCGGTTGCGCCGCGGTGGCGGGTAGCGCGACGATCGGAAGCCATTGCCTGATCGGCGGTGGCGCGGGCATCCTCGGCCACCTGACGATCGCGGACCGGGTCACGGTGACCGCACGCACGCTCGTCACGCATTCGCTGCGCGAAGCGGGCGAGTATTCGTCCGGCACGCCGGTGCAGGATTCGCGCCGCTGGCGTCGCAACGCCGCGCGCTTCGCACATCTGGATGAGCTCGCCCACCGGATCGGAAACCTCGAAAAAGGAAGCAAGACATGAGTGACAGCCACAACGCTGCCGAACCGATCGCGGACATCGGCCGCATCTTCGACATGCTGCCGCACCGTTATCCGTTCCTGCTCGTCGACAGGGTGCTTTCCTGCGAACCGGGCGTGCGCCTGACCGCACTCAAGAACGTGAGCTTCAACGAACCGTTCTTCCAGGGCCATTTCCCCGGCCACCCGGTCATGCCCGGCGTGCTCATCATCGAAGCACTCGCGCAGGCCTCGGGCCTGCTCGTGCAGATGTCGATCGACCACGGCAACGAACAGCAGCCGCTGTTCTACCTGGTAAAGGTGGACAAGGCCCGCTTCACGCGCATCGTCGCGCCGGGTGACCAGCTCGTGCTCGAAGTGGAGCAGACCCGCATGATCCGGCGCATGGGCCAGTTCCGCGGCCGCGCGAGCGTCAACGGCACCCCGGTCGCGGAGGCGGAACTGCTGTGCGCCGAGCGTGCGGCGTGAGCATCCACCCGACTGCGCTCGTCGATCCCGCCGCACGCCTCGGCAGCAACGTCGAGGTCGGCGCGTACAGCATCATCGGCGCCGACGTCGAGATCGGCGACGACACCTGGATCGGCCCGCACGTCGTCATCGAGGGACCGACCCGCATCGGGCGCGAGAACCGCATCTTCCAGTTCGCCTCGATCGGCTCGATCCCGCAGGACAAGAAGTACCACGGCGAAGCCGCGCGCCTGGAAATCGGCGACCGCAACCTGATCCGCGAATTCGTGACCTTCAACCGCGGCACCGACGACGGCGGCGGCGTGACCCGTATCGGCAGCGACAACTGGCTCATGGCCTACGTGCACATCGCGCACGACTGCACGGTCGGCGACCACGTGATCTTCGCGAATGCCGCTTCGCTCGCGGGCCACGTGCGGGTCGAGGACTGGACCATCCTCGGTGGCTTCACCCTCGTCCACCAGTTCTGCCAGATCGGCGCGCACGCATTCACCGCGATGGGCGCGATCGTCAATCGCGACGTGCCGCCGTACGTGACCGTGGCCGGCTCGTTCGCCGAACCCAAGGGCATCAACAGCGAGGGTCTTCGCCGGCGCGGTTATTCGCGCGAACGGATCGGCGTGATCAAGCGCGCATACAAGACCCTCTACCTGTCGGGACTGCCACTCGCCGAGGCACGCACGCAACTGGCCGAGGCCGCCACCGAGGCACCGGACATCCAGCTCATGATCGACTTCATCGGCCGCAGCCAGCGTTCGCTGGTACGCTGAGGGACCCGCGGTGAGCGGATAGCGCAAGCGGCGAGAAGAGACGAAGAATGATCGGTGGAGCGGGAAGGTTGCGGCGGGAATCGGCATGACGCCACGGCGCTTCGTGCTGGTCGCGGGGGAGGCGTCGGGCGACCTGCTCGGCGCGGGGTTGATCGAAGCCTTGCGCGTGCGATTCCCGGGCGCGGAATTCGCCGGGATCGGCGGCCCGCACATGGTCGCGGCCGGACTGGACGCCTGGTATCCGGCCGAAAGGCTCAGCGTCATGGGGCTCGTCGAGGTGCTGCGCCACCTGCCGGGACTGCTGCG
>CAYWZC010000085.1:0-10944 GCA_964462745.1 uncultured Rhodanobacteraceae bacterium | reverse complement strand
CGCGAAATAGCGATCCGCGGCATCGACGCGGATCACGCGCACGCCCATGTGCTCGGCCATCGTCGCCATGACCTCGTCGCCCTCGCGCCAGCGCAGCAGGCCGGTATCGACGAACACGCAGGTCAACTGGTCGCCGATCGCCTTTTCGAGCAACGCGGCGACGACCGAGGAATCGACGCCGCCGGACAGGCCGAGCAGCACCTTGTCCGAGCCGACCTGTTCGCGCACGCGCGCGACCGCATCGTCGATGATGTGCGTCGCGGTCCACAAGGTCGCGCAGCCGCAGATGCCGACGACGAAGCCACGCAGCAGGTCGTTGCCGCGCTTCGTGTGGGTGACCTCGGGATGGAACTGCACGCCGTACCAGCCACGCACCGGGTCGGCGATCGCCGCGATCGGCACGCTGTCGGTGGCGGCGCTGGCCGTGAATCCATCCGGCACCGCGGTCACGCGGTCGCCGTGCGACATCCACACGTCGAGCGAACCGGGCAGCGTCGCGCCGGGATCCTCCACGAGCGCGGCGAACAACGGATTCGACGCGAGCAGGCGCACCGTCGCGTGGCCGAATTCGCGCGCATGGCCTCCCTCGACGCGCCCGCCGAGCTGCATCGCCATCGTGTGCATGCCGTAGCAGATGCCGAGCAGCGGCACGCCGGCATCGAATACCTGTTGCGGCGCGCGTGGTGCGCCCTCGGCGACGACCGATTCCGGGCCACCGGACAAGATGATGCCGCGCGGCGCGAACGCCGCGATCTGCGCCGGGTCGTGGTCCCACGCCCAGATTTCGCAATACACGCCGATCTCGCGGATCCGTCGTGCGATGAGCTGCGTGTACTGCGATCCGAAATCGAGGATCAGGATCTTGTCGTCGTGGATGTTGGACATGAAGATGGGAATAGGGATTCGGGAATCGGGAATGGGTCAGGGATGCTCGCGTACCACCATTCCCGATTCCCAATTCCCCATTCCCTGCGGTCAATCCAGCCGGTAGTTCGGCGCTTCCTTGGTGATGGTCACGTCGTGCACGTGGGACTCGCGCATGCCGGCGTTGGTCACGCGCACGAATTGCGGGCGCTCGCGCATCTCGTCGACCGACGCACAACCGACGTAGCCCATCGCCGCGCGTATGCCGCCGACCAACTGGTGCACGATGTTGCGCAACGGGCCGCGGTACGGGACGCGGCCCTCGATGCCTTCCGGCACGAGTTTGTCGGCCTCGGATTCGTCCTGGAAATAACGGTCGCGTGAACCGAGCTGCATCGCGGCAAGCGAACCCATGCCACGGTAGGTCTTGTACGATCGGCCCTGGTACAGCTCGACCTCGCCCGGCGCCTCCTCGGTACCCGCGAACATGCCGCCGATCATCACGCAGTTCGCACCGGCGGCGAGCGCCTTGGCGATGTCGCCGGAATAGCGTATGCCGCCATCGGCGATCAGGCAGGTGTCGGTCCCGCGCAGCGCGTCGGCGACCATCGCGACCGCGCTGATCTGCGGCACGCCGACCCCGGCGACCACGCGCGTCGTGCAGATCGAACCCGGGCCGATGCCGACCTTGACGGCGTTCGCACCCGCGTCGGCGAGCATCTTGGCCGCGTCGCCGGTCACGATGTTGCCCGCGATCAGGGACACGTCGGGGAAGTTCCGACGCACCCAGCGCACGCGCTCGACCACGCCATTCGAATGGCCGTGCGCGGTATCCACGACGAGCACGTCCACGCCGGCCGCGACCAGCGCCGCGATGCGCGCCTCGCTGTCGCCGCCGACACCGACCGCGGCGCCGACGCGCAGGCGTTCGTGGTCGTCCTTGCACGAATCGGGATTGTCGCGCGCCTTCTGGATGTCCTTGACCGTGATCAGACCGCGCAGGCGGAATGCGTCATCGACGACCAGGATCTTCTCGATGCGGAACTTGTGCAGCAGCGCGAGCACCTCGTCCTCGCCGGCGCCTTCGCGTACCGTCACGAGGCGTTCCTTGCGGGTCATGATGTTGCGCACCGGGTCGTCCGGCTTCTTCTCGAAGCGCAGGTCGCGGTTGGTCACGATGCCGACCAGTTGCTCGCCGTCGACCACCGGCACGCCGGAGATGTTGTGGCTGCGCGTGATGTGCATGACCTCGCGGATCGAGGTCTGCGGGCCGACCGTGATCGGGTCGCGGATCACGCCGGCTTCGAACTTCTTGACCAGGCGCACTTCGGCGGCCTGGCGTTCGACGCTCATGTTTTTGTGGATGATGCCGATGCCGCCGAGCTGGGCCATCGTGATCGCGAGGCGCGCCTCGGTGACCGTGTCCATGGCCGAGGACACGACTGGGATGTTGAGTCCTATGGTGGGCGTCAGGCGGGTGGCGAGACTGACATCGCGCGGCAGGATGTTCGAATGCGCAGGAACCAGCGAAACATCATCGAACGTCAGGGCATCGGCGAGTATGCGCATGTGCGGCCCGTGTCTCGGGTAAAGTAATCTATTTTAGCTTTTCCATCCGCATTGCGCCACGCCGGTGTCATCGAATATGCCCCCGTCCCGCCGATTCCGCCCGCTTTCCGCCGTGCGCGTCGCCCTGCTCGTCGCCGCGCCGCTGGCGTTCGGCGGGCTGTCGTGGCTGCGCGCCTGGCGCATCGAGCGCCATGCGGGTGACTACACCGGATGCCACGGCTGCTTCTACCTGCCGACATTCGGACACGACGCCTGGCTGCTCGCCGCCCTGCTCGGCCTGCTTGCGATCGGTTGCGTCGCGCGGTCGCGCTGGGTGCGCGGGATCGGGCGCGGACTCGCTGCCCTGATTCTCCTCGTCGTCGCGGCCGACGTGGCGATCAACGCATTGTTCGCCCAACGCCTCCATTTCGCGGACCTGCTGCGATTCGGCGGCGATGCCGCGGCCGACTTCAGCGTGTTGCGCGCGGTGCTGGCGTCGAACCATGCAAGGTCGTGGGCCGTGGCGGGCGTCGCCCTGCTCGTGTTGTGCGCCGCCATGGCGGCGCCCGGGTCGCGACGGCCGCGCCTCGCCGCCGGGTTCGCGGCCGCCGCGCTGCTGAGCCTCGGTTTTGCCGTTTTCGCGCGGGCGCATCCGGTCCAGTACGTGCACCGCTTGCTGGTGTACAACGTGGCCGAAGTGAACCTGCCGCAGCAGCGGGTCAAGGCGTTTTCCACAGCGCACGCAAGCGAGCAGAAGGCGCTCGCGGCACGCATCCCGGTGCGGTGCGAGCAATCCACGGCGACGGTCGGCGATGTCGCGATCGTGCTGGTCGAATCCCTTTCGGCCTGGCACAGCCGCCTGCTCGGCGGTACGCATGACTGGACGCCGCGGCTCGATGCGATCGCGCGCGACAATCATTACTTCACGCATTTCTACGCCAACGGGTTCACGACCAGCAGCGGGGAGATCGCGCTGGTTGCGGCGCGCGTGCCGTTCAACCCACCGGGCGAGGCCTGGATGCGTTTCGAGAACTACATCGGCATGCAGGGCAGCCTCGTCGACGTGGCCCATCGCGCGAACCACCAGGCCGCGTTCTTCACCAGCGGCGATCTCGGCTTCCTCGACATCGGCGAATGGTTGCACGCGACCGGTTTCGACGTCGTGGACGGCAATCGCAGCCCGTTCTACGACGGCATGAAGCGCTGGCAGTTCGGTGCGGCCGAGGACGCGGCGTTGTACGCGCGTTATCTCGACTGGCTCGACCATCGCGAAGACCCGCGACCGGCGGTCTCAGTGCTGCTGACGGTGAGCAGCCACCCGCCGTTCGTCGATCCGCGCACCGGCAAGGTCGATCCGCGCGGCAGCTTCGATTACGTCGATCGCGAGCTCGAGCGTTTCTACCTCGCGTTGCAGCGCCGCGGCTTTTTCGAACACGGCATTCTCATGGTGCTCGGCGACCATCGCACGATGACCCCGTTGCACGATTCGGAACTCCGGCGCTGGGGTGAGCGCGCGTTCGCGAGGGTGCCGCTCGTCGTGGCGGGCGCGGTCGACATGCCGGCGGTCGTCGAGGCACCGTTCCAGCAAACCGACATCGCGCCTTCGCTGGCCGATCGGCTGGGACTCGACGAATGCCACGGCGCGTTCGCCGGCAGTTTCCTGCGCCCCGCACCGGTGCCGCCCGCGTTCGTGGTCCACGTGCGCGGCGACGACCGCAACCGGGTCGACGTCTACCAGGGCGCGACGGATGTCTTCGGCTATCGGTTGAACGGCGACGCGAGCGACTGGATCGGAACGCCACCGGCCGATGCCGCGCGGATCTCCGCGTGGATCGATACGCAACGTCAGGAAGCGGCGGATCGCGCGCTCCGGGTCGCCGTCGATCCGGTTTCCGATTGATCCCTGCTGTCCGGGGAGTTCGGGCAGGCTTGACCGACACGGTGCCACGTCGGCGCGCCGTCGCGGAACAAACGGGCAGCCCGTGTAGCCCATGTGCCCGGGGAAGCGAAGCGCAGCCGGGGCTGCGGTCCCGATGTCGCCGCTTCAGCACCCCGGGTGCGGCCCGTATCGAGTACCGGGCAGGCTCTTCGACCTTGCCCGGACTACGCTCGGCTCGACGACGCGTTCAGTCGAAGAACGTTTCGGCGGCTTCCAGCGTGTTTTCCATCAGGGTCGCGACGGTCATCGGGCCGACGCCGCCGGGTACCGGCGTGATCCATGACGCGCGCTCGGCGGCCGGCTCGAATTCGACGTCGCCCACGAGTCGGCCGTCATCGAGCCGGTTGATCCCCACGTCGATCACCACCGCGCCGGGCTTGATCCAGTCGCCGCGGATCAGGCCGGGTCGACCGACCGCCGCCACCACGATATCGGCGTCCGCGACGTAACGGCCGAGATCATCGGTGAACTTGTGGCACGAGGTCGTCGTGGATCCGGCGAGCAGAAATTCGAGCACCAGCGGTCGCCCGACGTGGTTCGACACGCCGACCACGACCGCGTGGCGCCCGCGTACCGGTCGATCGGTATGCGCGAGCAGGGTCATGACGCCCTTCGGCGTGCACGGGCGCAATCCGCGCTGGCGCAGCGCGAGGCGTCCGACGTTCTCGGCCTGGAATCCGTCGACATCCTTGCGCGGATCGATGCGATCGATGACTGCGGTCGCATCGAATCCTTGCGGCAACGGTAGTTGCACGAGGATGCCATGGACCATCGGATCGGCATTCAAGCGGTCCACGAGGGCCAGCAACTCGCCCTGCGAGGTGCTCGCGGGCAGGTCGAAATCGAGCGAGCGAAAACCGATGCGCTCGCAGGCGCGGCGTTTGTTGCGCACGTAGACCGACGAGGCCGGGTCCGCGCCGACCAGGATGACCGCGAGTCCCGGCGCCGGCAATCCGGCCTCGATGCGTGCGGCCACGCGCAAGCCGATGCGGTCGAGCAAGGCGTCGGCAATGCGCTTGCCGTCGAGGATGCGGGCGCTCATGGGCGATCCGTGGCGGGGAGGACGCGCATTATCGCCGCGCAGGCTCGCCGCCTCAAACCCGGCCGGTCGCGGTTATGATCCGCGCATGGACAATCCATCTACCGACATCGAACGCGACATCGAAGCCGCCGTGCTGCGGCGCCTGCTCGATCACCTGAACGAGCGCCGCGACGTGCAGAACATCGACCTCATGATCCTCGCCGGTTTCTGCCGCAACTGTCTCGCCGACTGGTACCTCGAAGCGGCCGCCGAGCGCGGCGTGGAACTGGATCGCGACGCCGCGCGCGAACGCATCTACGGCGAGCCGTTCGCGGACTGGAAGTCGAAGTACCAGCAACCCGCGACCGCCGCGCAACTGGCCGCGTTCGAGGCAGCGCGAAAGGCGCACGATTCCTGACCGCCGCGCGTTTTCCGACAGGCCTCGTCAAGCGGTAGGAGGAACTTCAGTTCCGATGCGCCCTCCACCGCGTCGCCGTAGAGCGGAGCTTGCTCCGCTGCCCTGCCGGTTTCCGAGCCGAGCAGGTTCGGCTCTACGGAGCTTCCGGGAATATGGCGCCTAGGCTGACGCGCACGACGCGACGATGTCCTCGTAGCCCGGGAACTCCGCGGCAGCGCCGCAACCCGGGCAATCCGGATCGCGCGGCAGGCGCAGCTCCCGGAAGCTCGCTGCGAGCGCGTCGTAGCACAGCAGCCGTCCGACCAGCGGCGTGCCGATACCGAGGATCAGTTTCAGCGCTTCGGTCGCCTGCAACAGGCCGATCGTGCCGGGCAGCACGCCGAGCACGCCGGCTTCGCTGCAATTCGGCGCCTCGGCCGCGGATGGCGGTTCCGGGAACAGGCAGCGATAGCACGGTGAATCCGCGCGTCGCGGATCGAACACGCTGGCCTGGCCGGTGAAGCGGTGCACCGCGCCGTACACCAGCGGCAGCTGCAGGCGCAGGCACGCGGCGTTGAGCAGGTAGCGGGTCGGAAAATTGTCGGCGCCGTCGATCACCACGTCGTGACCGCGGATCAGATCCTCGACATTGGCCGCGCGCAGGCGCTCGGTTCGCGGCTCGATCGCGATTCGCGGATTCAGCGCCGCGAGCGCGCGGCGCGCCGATTCGGTCTTGGCGAGGCCGACACCGGCATCGGCATGCACGACCTGGCGTTGCAGGTTGGAGCGCTCCACGCGGTCGTCGTCGATCAGGGTCAGATGGCCGACCCCGGCCGCGGCCAGATACAGCATCGCCGGTGCACCGAGTCCGCCGGCGCCGATCAATGCGATTCGTGCCGCGGCGAGCCTGCCCTGCCCCGCCGCGCCCACTTCGGGCAGCAGCAGGTGCCGCGAATAGCGATCCAGTGCATCGGCATCGAGCGGGCCTTCGGCGAGTGGCAAGCCCTCGGCGCACCAGCGAGTGAAGCCGCCGCGCACCGAGGTGACGCATCGATAGCCGAGTTCGCGCAACGTGTCGCGCGCGATCGCCGAGCGTCGCCCGCTCGCGCACAGGGTTAGGATTTCGCGGTCGACATCCGTCTCGATCGCAGCGATGCAAGCGGCGATGCCGGCGTGCGGCACGCAGCGGGCGCCGCGTGGCGCGCCCACGGCACATTCGGCTTCCTCACGAACGTCGAGCAGCAGGGCGCCGGCCGCCTGCCGGGCCAACGCCTCGCGTGGGTCGACTTCGGCAGGCGTGTGCCGCGACGGCGATCCCGCTGTGACGTCCGGTCCGTTCACTGGCGCCAGGCCGCACGCGGCAACGGCAACGCCTCGACCACGGCACCCGCTTCCAGTTCGTGCGTTTCCTCGGGAATGATGAGCAAGGTATCGGCGTCGGCGACGCCGCGCAGCATGCCCGAGCCCTGCTGCGCGAGCACCGTCGCCCACAGGCTGCCGTCGTCGCGCCATTCGGTACGTGCGCGCAGGAATTCGCGCCGTGCGTGGCGCTTGCGCAGGGGTTCGGCGAGTCGGGCGCGGCGCAACCGCGGGCCGGGCTCCGCGCCCTGCATCGCGGCGAGTGCGGGTTGCACGAACACGAGGAACGTCACGATCGCGGAAACCGGATTGCCCGGCAACGCGAACAGCAGCGTGTTGCCGACCTCGCCGAACAGGAACGGCATGCCGGGTTTCATCAGCACCTTCCAGAAGTGCACGCGCCCGATGTCGGCGACCACCTTCGGCAGGTAATCGGCTTCGCCTGCCGAGACGCCACCGCAGGTCACGATGAGATCGGTGTCGCGCGCCGCGGCACGCAGTTCGCGCGCGACTCCGTCGCGGTCATCGAGCAGGCGTCGGCGTTCGACCACCCGCCCACCATGCAGCGCGAGCAGCGAGCTGAGGCTGTAGCAGTTGCTGTCGTGGATCTGGCCCGGCCCGAGCCGGTCGCCCGGCGCGACCAGTTCGTCGCCGCTCGTGCACAGGCTCACGCGCGGCTGGTGCGCAACCTCGATCCACGGCAGGCCGAGCCCCGCGAGCACGCCGACCCGTCCCGGGCCCAGGGTTTGTCCTTCCTCGAGGGCGAGGTCGCCACGCCGGTAGTCTTCCCCGGCCGGTCGCACGTTCGCACCCTGCGGCTCCGCGCCGAGCACGACCAGTTCGTTGCCTTCCACCCGCACGCGTTCGCGGATCACGACCGTGTCCGCGCCGTCGGGTATCGCCGCGCCGGTCATGACGCGCAGCGCTTCGCCCGCGGCGACCTCTCTCGTGCGTGCCTCGCCGGCGCGTCGCGTGCCGATGATGCGCAGGCGCCGCTCGCCCTGCTCCGGCAAGTCGGCGGCACGTACCGCGAAGCCGTCCATCGCGGAGTTCGCGAACGGCGGCAGGTCGATCGGCGCGTGCACGTCGCCGGCCAGCACGCGGGAGGTGGCTTGTTCGATCGCGACCACGGTCGCCGGCATGCGCCGTTCCTTGGCGAGCGCCAGCACCCGGGCGCGGGCCTCTGCCACGGAAACGTGGTGTTCAGCATCCTCGAGTCTCATCCGGAAACCCCCTGTGCTCCATGTTCACGAACGCGAGGAAATCCCCGGCTTCGTTCAGATTCGTGAAATATGTGCGCCGGTCCACGAAATCAACTTCGATCGCGCCGATCGCGTCCTGCCAGTGTTTCGGTCCGCAACCGTCGCGTGCGCCGTTCGCGGCGGCTTGCGCGAGCCCTGGGCGGTACAACGCGAACAAGGGTTGGCGCCGCACGCCGTCGTGGGCGATCCATGCGGCGCCAGCGGATTTCCCCCTGGCGGCGTCGACCAGGCGCTCAACGAGGTCAGGCGGTGGGCAAGGACAATCCACGGGTGCCGTCAGCAACCAGCCCGTGGGGTTCTCCGCGAGCGCTGCCGCAATGCCGGCCAGCGGGCCCGGGAAGCCCGGCACGGCATCCGCGATCGTGGGCGCACGGCGCGCATACGCATCCCGATTGCGGTTCGCGACGATGGTGATGGACCGTTCATCGATCTGTGTGCGCAGGGCATCGAGGACCCAGTCGACCAGCGGCCGCCCGGCCAGTGGTTCGAGGCCCTTGTCGCGACCGCCAAGCCGCGTCGCCGCACCACCGGCGAGAATCGCTGCACTGATCGCGAAATGCCCCTGCATACGGTAATGGTCGCGCAAATTTCCGCGGCCCGTGTGAACGGAACCGGCAACACCTGCGAATCGGCCTCGACCCGGCTAGGATGGGCTCCCCGAACGCGAGGAGCTGGCAATGACCGACGACGTCCATCCGGTACCGGCCGGTTTTGCGGCCGGGGCACGCGTGACCCGCGACGAATACGAACGCCTGTACGCCGAATCCATCCGCGACCCGGACGGCTTCTGGGGCCGCGTCGGCCGGCGCCTCGACTGGATCACGCCCTACACGAAGGTCCGGGACGTGTCGTTCGATCCAGCCGACGTGCATATCCGCTGGTTCGAGGACGGTACGCTCAATGCCGCGGTCAACTGCCTCGATCGCCACCTGGCCGAACGCGGCGACAAGACCGCGATCCTCTGGGAAGGCGATGATCCGGCCGAATCCCGTCGCATCAGCTACTGCGAACTGCACGCCGAGGTCGGCCGCTGCGCGAACCTGTTGCGCCACCTCGGCATCGGCAAGGGCGACCACGTCGGCATCCACATGCCGATGATCCCGGAGACCGCGGTCGCGATGCTCGCCTGCGCGCGCATCGGCGCGGTGCATACGGTCGTGTTCGCCGGATTCTCGGCGGATTCGCTGGCCAGCCGCATCGCGTCGCTGGAGTGCAAGCTCGTCATCACCGCCGACGAGGGATTGCGCGGCGGCAGGAAGATCGCGTTGAAGGCGAATGTGGATGCCGCCCTGCAACGACCCGGCACGCACACCGTCGAAACCGTGCTCGTGGTGCGCCGTACCGGTGCCGGAGTCAACATGCAGGCGCCGCGCGACCGCTGGTGGCACGAGTTGATGCCGGCCCAGTCGGAACATGCCGAAGCGGAACCGATGAACGCGGAGGACCCGCTGTTCGTGCTGCACACCTCGGGTTCCACCGGCAAGCCGAAGGGCGTGCTGCACACCACGGGCGGCTACCTGGTCTTTGCGAGCTACACGCACGAATGCGTGTTCGACCTGCGCGAGGACGACGTGTACTGGTGCACGGCCGATGTCGGCTGGGTCACGGGCCACAGCTACCTCGTGTACGGTCCGCTAGCGAACGGCGCGACCACGCTGATGTTCGAAGGCGTGCCGAACTGGCCGGACAGCTCACGCTTCTGGCAGGTCATCGACAAGCACGGAGTCACCCTGTTCTACACCGCGCCGACCGCGATCCGCGCGCTCATGCGCGAAGGCGAGGCGCCGGTGAAGAGGACTTCGCGCGCGTCGCTGCGCGTGCTCGGAACCGTCGGCGAGCCGATCAATCCGGAAGCCTGGCACTGGTATCACGAGGTGGTCGGCGAGCGCCGCTGCCCGATCGTCGATACCTGGTGGCAGACCGAAACCGGCGGCATCCTGATCAGTCCCCTGCCCGGCGCGATGGATCTCAAACCCGGCTCGGCAACCTTGCCGTTCTTCGGCGTGCGTCCCGCGCTCGTCGATCCCGAAGGCCGCATCCTGGAAGGCGCCTGCGAGGGCAACCTCGTGATCCTCGATTCGTGGCCCGGCCAGATGCGCACCGTGTACGGCGACCACCAGCGATTCGTCGAGGGTTACTTCAGCGTGTACCCGGGCATGTATTGCACCGGCGACGGCGCGCACCGCGATGCGGACGGCTATTACTGGATCACCGGTCGGGTCGACGACGTCATCAACGTGTCCGGGCATCGCATGGGCAGCGCCGAGATCGAGAGCGCCCTCGTCGCGCATCCGAAGGTCGCCGAAGCCGCGGTCGTCGCGTGCCCGCACGACATCAAGGGCCAGGGTATCTATGCCTACGTGACCCTGAAGGCGAATGTCGAACCCGACGACGCCTTGCGCAAGGAACTCACCGCGTGGGTGCGCGAGCAGATCGGCCCGATCGCCGCGCCCGATCACCTGCAATGGGCGCCCGGCCTGCCGAAGACGCGTTCCGGCAAGATCATGCGCCGCATCCTGCGCAAGATCGCCGAGAACCGGCCGGACCAGCTCGG
>CAYWZC010000084.1:0-10945 GCA_964462745.1 uncultured Rhodanobacteraceae bacterium | reverse complement strand
TGATCGACGTGCAGATCACCGACGGCGACCGCGACATCCTGCTGTTCGCGAGCAATGGCAAGGCGGTGCGTTTCGCCGAAAGCGCGGTGCGCTCGATGGGCCGCGCGACGACCGGTGTGCGCGGTATGCGCCTCGCCCCGGGCGAGCAGGTCGTCAGCCTGATCGTCGCGGACAGCGGCGACGATGTCCTGACCGCAACCGCGCGCGGCTACGGCAAGCGCACGCCGCTGGAGGAATATCCGCGCAAGGGCCGCGGCACCCAGGGCGTCGTCGCGATCAAGTGCTCCGAGCGCAACGGCGCGCTGATCGGCGCGGTTCAGCTCGACGAAGCAGCCGGCCTCATGCTGATCTCGAACCACGGCACCCTGGTGCGCACGCGCGCCGCGGAAGTCGCCCGCGTAGGCCGCAACACCCAGGGCGTGCGCCTCATCAAGCTGCCTGCCGACGAGGTGCTGGTCGGCGTGGTCAAGCTCGAACCGCTGGCGGACGAGGATGTGGACGAAGGCGAGGGCCCTGACGCCCCCAATGGTGATCGCGGCGAAGCGCCCGAGATCGACATCGATGCTGACGCAACAGTGAATCCCGTGGAACCGGACAACGGGAACGAACCCGGATAACGGGGTGCCGCATGCGCGCTCACCCGGCGGTCCGTGGATTGGATCGCACGCGAGTCGAAGCGTGGACTCCGATCCACGCTGCGCGATGCTGCCGCGACTACGCGAATCGAAAGTATCCGTGAACATCGACTTCTTTCAGCATCCTGAAGGCATCGCGCCGTGCGATGAACGGACAGGGCGGGGGCTGTTGTCAGCTTGGGGCGTGCGCAAGCGGGGGGACCGCGCATTCTCCCAATCCCGATTTGGCCCCCGCCCGCCGTAACCCGTAGCGGGGATCGCATGGCCAGGCGGCTCGCGTGCCCCCGGTCGGGGGGCCATCGAGCCGCTTGCCAGCGAGGTTTGTTGCGGTTCGACTTACTCGAATCCGTTTCTGAATACCACGTCGTCGATGAAGCCGTTGGCCGTGAGACCAAGGTCGACTGCGCTGCCCTGGTCGCTTGTCACCTGGATCGACGCATTCGCCGCACCCTCGTCGCTCGGAGTGAACGTGACGCTGACTGCGCAACTGGCGCCAGCGTCGAGCGAGCTTCCGCAGGCACTGGTATCGGCACTGAACCCGCTGTCCGGATCCGAGAACGCAAGGCCCGTGGCGTTGCCCGTGCCGATGTTCTGCAGGCTGACCGATTGTGGCGCGCTGGTTGTTCCCACCGCGACATCGCCGAAATCCAGCGACGTCGGGTCGAACTGCAAGACGGGTGCGGTACCCATTCCGGAAAGCGCCAGATCGGTGCTTGCGCCCTGGTCACTTGTCGCCTGGATTGACGCTTGCGCCGTACCGCTGGTCGTCGGAGTGAACGTGACGCTGACCACGCAACTCGCGCCTGCGGCCAGCGAGTTCCCACAGGCTCTGGCATCCATGCTGAACCCGCTGTCCGGATCCGAGAACGCAAGGCCCGTGGCGTTGCCCGTGCCGATGTTTTGCAGGCTGGCCGATTGTGGCGCGCTGGTTGTTCCAACCGCGACATCGCCGAAATCCAGTGCCGATGGGTCGAACTGCAGGATGACCTCGGTGCCTGTGCCGGCGAGGGCCAGGTCCGCCATCGCGCCCTCGTTGCTGGACGCGTGCCAGATGGCGGCGACGGGACCGCTGGTCGCTGGCGTGAACGTGATCATGCTTTCGCAACTTGCGCCGGCGGCCAGCGAGCTGCCGCATGTGCTCGAGGTGATGCTGAACCCGCTGCCAGGGGCCTGGAACACGATGCCGGTTGCCACGGCGTCACCGGTATTGAGCAAGATTGCCGATTGCGCGGGGCTGGTCGTGCCGACGTCCACGCTGCCGAAATCCAGTGTCGTTGGGTCGAAGGCCAGTGCGGGTGCCGGTGGCGGCTCTACCGTCAACGTGAGCGGTACCGTCACCAACGGGTGCGCGGCATCGTTGCTGCCGATGCACAGGTTGGCTTCGTGAACGCCCAGTCCCATGCCGGTGGCGTCGAACGTGACGGTCGAAATCTGCAAGTCACCCGGTGGCAGGGTGCCGCTGACCGGGTCGACATCGATCCAGCCGGGCAGCGCGCAATCGGAAGTCGCCGTTCTGACCTCCCAGTCGAGGTCCATCCCTCCCGGATTTGCGATGCTGAGTGCGCGCGCCTCGCTGCCGCCCGGGATTGTCGTGACCGACAGGGTCTCCGGCTGGATGTCGATCGTCGGCGGGGCGACGGTGTGCAGGATGATGCTGACGTCACTCCATTTGGACGTGGACGGAAAGCCTCCGACCCGCTTGAATGCGAACTGCCAGGACCCGCCGGAAGGCGCATCGGGCAGTGCGAAATCCGGCAATCCGTCGCCGTCCCATTCGTCGCCGCCGAGGCCATGACGATACGTTACGTTCACCGTACCGGTGGCGCTCTGGAAATCCCAAGGGGTAGCGGGTGGTGGTTGGCCGCCGACGACATAGGTGGCCAGTTCCGGATCCGTTATGGTCAGCTGGGTCTGGCCGGGACTGCCGGGAAAAGCCAGAGGATCGATGTACAGCGTTCCTTCGAAGCTGAAACCGATCACGATTTCGCCGTTGTCCGGGACCGGAACCGTGAATGTCGTGGCTGTGGCGGTCACGTTGAACGGGTTGCCGTCGTTGATCGGGATGACGATGTCGTTCCATGGATTCGGCGTAATGCCGCAAGGATCGATGCGCGGCAGGAAGTCGCGTGCGTAGATGTGCACTCTCGCAACTCCGCCATCGCCGGGAATTCCACCCGGGATGAGATTTCCGGCCATGCTGTCGAAAAATACGGTTTGTCCATCCGCACTGATGATCCCGACTTCGCTGGTGCCATCGGCGATCTCACCGTCCACGCTGCGTGAAACGACGACGTTCTCGCCCGTCGAAAGATCGCGGCGGTACACCTGTGTCAGGCCATTGAGTCCGTCCGCCAGTTCCGCGGCGCCGCTGTGGAATGTCAGATAGCGTCCATCCGCGGAGAATCGCAACGGGAAATACGTACCGGCCGTGGTCTGCGCGCCGCCGGGACCGACGCTCTCGCGCGTTGTCTGTCCCGAAGCGAGATCGCGTACGAAGACGTCCATCTTTCCGTTGCTGTCGCCGGCCACGAGGTTCGTGGCTTCGCTTGCAAACGCGACCTTCAGGCCGTCGTCGGTCGCTACTGCCCATGTAGCAGCGTCATCCGCCGAATCCCCTCCATTGTTGACGCTGACCCGGACGAGGCTGGTGTTGCCGATCTCGTCGAAGGTGCCATTGCCATCGGTGTCGCGATCGAGCAGATACGCCTGGAATGTGCCGTTGGTCGGTGCCGGGTCGAGGTTGGAAGCCATGGAGTCGAACGTGATGAAGCGACCGTTCCCGGAGATGTGCGGGCGATTCGACTGGTCGTCACCCAGGACGCCGGCAGGCGATCGGCTGATGGCCTGAATCGTGTGCAGGTCACGGTCGTACAGGAACACATCCCGCAAGCCGTTCGTGTCGTCGGCGACCAGGTTGCTGGCCAGGCTGACGAACGCCACCCAGCGACCATCGTCGGAAATACTTGTGGCACCGGACAGATCGTTTCCGGGAACGGCGGCATCCGATTGGCTGATTACTTCGAAAGACGAAGTGGTGCGATCGTACGCATACACCTGGTGCCCGCTGACGCCGGAAACCAGATTGGTCGCTTCGCTGTCGAATGCCACGATCATTCCGTCGGCGGAGATCGATGCATATCCCACGCTCGAGTTGGCGGGTTGCCCACCCACGGTTTCGGAAAGGCGCGTCGTGGTGCATGACTGGCGATCATGCAGATACAGCTGCACCGCGGAGGATGGCTGGCCGGGTACCAGGTTCGGTACCGTGCTCTGGAACGCGATATATCGCGCATCCGGCGTTATTGCCGGCAGGACGCTGTAACAAAATTGCTGACCCGGCGGGCATGCCGGCAAGATGCCACCAGTGCCCACGTCGACGAGGCTTGTCGTCTCGGCGCTCGCGGGCATGGCGCCGAAGAGGCAGATGAGGCAGGCTGTCAGCGTGACGAGGCTGCGACGAATCCTTCGCGTTGCGGGATGGTCGCTGGCAAACCCGTTCGCCATCGGAAAAATCGTTTCCAGAATGCTCATTGCAAACCTCTCCACCAAGATGATTGAAATCCCAGTACACGTCGCCCCGAGATCGGGACGGCTCGCTGTCACTGACGGTACCTCAAGCCAAGGCCATGGCAATCATGCCGGCGCCCCTTGTTCTCAACTAACGGGGAAAGGTGGCTCCAGCTATCACCTCGTGATCGATCGTCCATTCGTGGCGTCGGGGCGCGGACATGGATTCGGTTGACGAGGACGTAGCGACACTCGTTCAGGCGCTGGGTGCGCAGGATGTCGCATTGGGCGACCTCTTTCCGGCCGCGTACGAGAGATTGCGGGGTCTGGCTCATGCGCAACGACGCCGCTGGAACCAGCAAGCAACGCTTTCCACCACGGCCCTGGTGCACGAGGTATACCTGAAACTGTCGCGCCAGGACGAGGCCCGATGGTCCGACAAGCGCCACTTCCTGCGCGTTGCCGCGCGTGCGATGCGCCACATCCTGATCGACTATGCCGAACGCCGGCGTGCGGCAAAGCGTGGCGATGGCGTCCCGCTCGTACGGCTCGGGAACGGCGCCGAGTCCCGCGCGACAGATGCCGAGAACGGCTCCGCCTCCCCGTGGAGCGATGCGCATGCCGGGTCCAGAATCGAGGAACTGCTGGCCCTGGACGAGGCGCTGACGCGATTGGCGCAACAGAATCCGCGTCAGGCCCAGGTTGTCGAGTTGCGGTTTTTCGTGGGGCTCGATGTCGAGGAGACGGCCGATGCCCTCGGGGTGGCGGAGATCACCGTCATGCGCGACTGGCGTCGTGGCAAGGCCTGGTTGTATCTGCAACTCCAGTCCGACTGATCGGGACGCAGGGCGAATCGCAACCTCATGAGCCGATAGCGGAATGATGGAAGACGAAACAGCCGCGCGTGCCCGCGAGCATGGCGAAAGGCTGGAGAAAATGCTCGATTCGCTGGAAGCTGTCCCGGCTTCCGAACGCGAGGCCTGGCTCGACAACGCGTGCCCCGATGCGGAATTGCGTCGCGAGATCCTGGCCCTGCTTCGCGCGGAGGATGAAGCCGATACGTATCTGGATCGGCTCTCCGACGATCTTGCGCTCGCGCGCCCGCTGTTTCCGGACATGACCGGCAAACGCCTGGGTGCGTATCGGCTCTTGCGTCAGATCGGCCGTGGCGGAATGGGCGTGGTGTACCAAGCCCAGCGCGTCGATGGGACCTTCGACCAGCGAGTCGCATTGAAGCTTCTCACGTCGGCGCTCGCGGGTGCCGAGGGGCGCCAGCGGTTTCTCATGGAACGTCAGATTCTCGCCGGCCTCGAGCATCCGGCGATCGCGCGCATCGTCGACGGAGGAGTCGCCGAGGACGACACGCCGTGGTTCGCGATGGAGTATGTCGATGGCGTCGCAATCGATGCGTACTGCGATCGTAACCGGTTGGGTGTTTCGGAACGGCTGGAGTTGTTTCTGCAGGTTTGCGACGCGGTCGAGCATGCGCACCGGCGTCTGGTGGTGCATCGCGATCTCAAGCCGGCCAATGTGCTGGTGACCGATGGTCCGACGCGGCAGGTCAAGCTGCTGGATTTCGGGATCGCGAAACTCCTGGACACGGACGGCAGCGGCCACGCGGCTCCCGCCACCCGCACTGCACTGCGTCTGATGACGCCGGAGTACGCGAGCCCGGAGCAGGTGCGCGGAGAGTCCGTGACGACGGCATCCGACGTGTACCAGCTCGGCGTGTTGCTCTACGAGCTGCTGACCGGGCATCGCCCGTACCAGTTGCGTCATCGCGGCGCAGCCGAACTCGAACGCGCCATCTGCGAGCAGCCACCGACGCGGCCTGCGACGGCGCTGTTTCGGGTCACCGGGCCGGTGGGTGGAACGACGACAAGGACGATCGACGAGATATGCAGCGCACGCCGTTCTTCACCCGGCCGGTTGCAGCGACGGCTTCGCGGCGACCTCGAAAACATCCTGCTCGAAGCCCTGCGCAAGGAACCCGAGCGCCGCTATGGCTCGGCGGATCGCCTGGCCCAGGATATCCGCAGGCACATGCGCGGACTTCCGGTCGCGGCACGACCGGACACCTGGCTGTATCGCGGGCGCAAGTTCCTGCGCCGGCATGCGCTGGGAGCCGCCGCCGCGGGTGTCGTCCTGATGCTCGCGGTGCTGGCAACCGGCTTTTACACGGTACGCATCCAGAGCGAGCGGGATCGAGCCGAACTGGAACGCGATCGCGCGCAAGCCGAGACCGCGAAAGCCGAACAAATGAGCCAGTTCCTGACCGGGCTGTTTCGCAGCGCGGATCCGCGCGATGGAACGGCCGCGGATCTCACCGCCCGGGAATTGCTGGATCGCGGCGTCGAACAGGTCGAGCATGATCTTGCGGCGCTGCCGGAAGTTCGCGCGGACATGCTGCAGGTTCTCGGGCGGACCTATCTGGAACTCGGGCTGTACGACTCGGCGGATGGGCTGCTCACCCGGGCGCTCGAATTACGCCGGGAACGACTGGGGCCGGGACACGCGGATGTCGCCCGCACGCTGGGCGCCATCGGCCTGCTCCGCTACCAGCAGGGAAGATACGACGAGGCCATGGAGCCGTTGCAAGAAGCAATCGCAATCCTGGAACAATCGTCGGAAGGCGACGAATCCGAACTTCCCGATTTGCTCACGACGATGGGCCGGGCCTACCGGGAGCAAGGCCGGTATCGGGAAAGCCGGACCGCACTGGAGCGCGCGCTGGCGATCCAGACCCGCATCACGGGAGCGGATTCCACGCAAGTCGGAACGATCCTGGACAGCCTGGGCCTGCTGCTGGTCGAGGTCGGTGAACCCAAGCAGGCGGAAGACCTGTACGAACGCGCACTTGCGATCCACGAGAGATCATTCGAGGAAAATCCCCTCGCGGTCGGGCGAAGCCTCAACGAGGTGGCGAATGTCCGGTTGTACCTCGGAAAGCTGGATGGTCTCGAGGCAATGTTTCGCCGCAGCCTCGAGATCTTGCGCACCGTATATGGACCGGACCATGCATGGGTCGGGCTGTCGCTCAACAACCTCGGCAACTTGCTGATCGAACTGGACCGGGCCGATGAGGCGTTGGACATATTGAAGAACGCGCTCGCGTTGCAATCGAAGGCGCTCGGACCGAACCATCCGGAGGTTGCCTATCCATTGACCAGCCTCGGCGACGCGCATCTCAAGGTCGGCAACGTGCGCGAAGCCCGCGATTACTACCGGCGCAGCGTGGCGATTCGGGACAGCAATCTGCACAAGCGCTCATTCGACCCGCTCACCGTCCATGGACTGGTCCGGCTCGGCGGTATCGAGACGACATTGGGAAACCGCGACGCCGCGGCCCTCGACATGAATCGCGCCGTGGCGATTTGGCGCCATGCTCCCGATCTGACCGACCCGCGTCTCGCTCCCACCGCTGTGGAACTCGGACGTTGGCTCATCGGGCAGGATCGCTGTTCCGAAGCGCTGCCGCTATTGCAAAGGGCGGTCGGCGTCGAAACCATCCGAAAGGATGCATCGAAGCTTTCGGAGATTCAAAATCTCATGGACGATTGCGTCGGGAAATGAAACGCGCGCACAGGCGGGCGAACGCCTTGCACGGATGCGGTCGGACTTCGGATGATGTCGGCTCTGGCCTTCGGCCTCGAGCCGACCTGTCCGGTTGCGCGCGTCAGCCGATCGCTTCGAGCATCGCCTCGGCGCTGGAAACGCGGAACTCGCCGGGCGCCTCGATCGCGAGGTTGCGGACCACGCCGTCCTCGGCGTACAGCGCGAAACGCTTCGAGCGGCGTCCCATGCCGAATGGCGTGGCGTCCATTTCGAGGCCGAGGGCCTCGGTGAAGCTCGCGTTGCCGTCGGCCAGCATCAGGAGGTCGTCCGGCGTGTCCTGCGCCTTCGCCCAGGCGTCCATCACGAACGCGTCGTTGACCGCCATGCACGCGACTTCGACGCCGCGATCGCGGAACGCCTGCATGTGCTTCGTGTAGCCCGGCAGGTGCTTGGCCGAACAGGTCGGCGTGAACGCGCCCGGCACCGAAAACAGCACGACCTTCTTGCCGTCGAAGATTTCGGCGGAGGAAACCGCCTGCACGCCGTCCTTGAGCACGTTGACGGTAGCCTCCGGAATGCGGTCGCCGACCTGGATTGTCATGAGCTGATCCTCGAATGAACCCGCGTCGCGGGCGTGGCCGGACATGATACGGCGCGGCTGCGGATTTTGCCCGGCCGGGCACGCCCGCACTCTTGAAACGCCCGCGTCCGGACCCTACGTCCTGCGCATGCCGACGCGGATCGGCGCCAACTTGTGGAGGACCAGGAACATGAGCATCACCCAATACCACGCATGGCCACGCAACACTTTCCAGAACGAAATCAGCCGGGTCTTCGAGCGCTTCCTCGCGCCCGAGGATGCCGACCAGTCGAATGTCGTCACCAGCCAGTGGACCCCGCGCGTCGACATCCGCGAGGAGGACAAGCGCTTCGTGATCTCGGCCGACATCCCGGGCGTCAATCCGAAGGACATCGAGGTCCACATGGACAAGGGCATCCTTTCGATCAAGGGTGAGCGCAAGGCCGAATCGGAAGAGCACAGCGGCACCTTGACCCGGGTGGAGCGCTCGCACGGACTGTTCTACCGGCGCTTCGCGTTGCCCGACAGTGCGGACGCGGATGGTATCGCTGCGCAGGGTCGGCACGGCGTGCTGGAAATCTCGATTCCGAAGAAGCCGGAAACCACGCCGCGTCGCATCGCGATCGAGGGCTGACACGCACCGCGCCACGAGGCGCGGGTCGGAATCCTGGAGCGGCCCGTGGCAGTATGACTGCTGCGGGCCATTTTTTTTGCAGTTCAAGGCGCGAGCATGGAGTTCAAGGACTATTACGACACCCTCGGTGTGAAGCCGGAGGCGAGCGACGCCGAACTCAAGTCGGCGTACCGCCGGCTCGCACGCAAATACCATCCGGACGTGAGCAAGGAAGCCGGGGCGGAGGACAAGTTCAAGGCGGTCAACGAGGCCTGGGAGGCGCTCAAGGATCCGGATCGGCGCAAGGCCTACGACCAGTTGCGTGCGCGCGGTTACCACGCCGGCGACGAGGTGCAGCCACCACCGAACTGGCAACGCGAAGCGCATTTCGATTTCGGCGAGGGCGGCGGCGAGTTCAGCGATTTCTTCGAGTCGCTGTTCCGTCGCGAGGCCGCCGCGCGTGCGAGCCGGCCGCGCAAGGGGCGCGACCTGCATGCGCAACTGACGGTCGGACTCACGACCGCGTTCGCGGGTGGCCAGGAACGCATCGTGCTGCGCGATCCGGTGCAGGGCGAACGCGCACTCGACGTGCGCATCCCGGCCGGCATCCAGCCCGGCCAGCAGATCCGCCTCGCGGGGCAGGGTCATCCCGGCATCAACGGCGCGCCGGCCGGCGACCTGCTGCTCGAAATCCACTTGCGCCCCGACCCACGCTTCCGTCTCGACGGCCGCGACGTGCTGTTGACCCTGCCGATCGCGCCGTGGGAAGCCGGGCTCGGCGCCAAGGTCACCGTGCCGACCCTGGCCGGCGAAGTCGAACTCAGCATTCCGCCCGGTTCGAATTCCGGCCGCAAGCTGCGCCTGCGCGGCCGCGGATTCCCGGGCCATCCACCCGGCGACCAGATCGTGATCCTCGAAGTCCACGTCCCGAAGGCGACCACCGACGCACAGCGAAAGGTGTACGAAGATCTGCGCGGCGCGTTCGATTTCGATCCGCGCGGAACGTAGGCCGGACGCGCACCGCGCGGCCGGCTTCGCGTCACGAGATACGACGCGTAGAGCGGAGCTTGCTCCGCTGCGGCGACTCGTCATTACACGAGCCGAGCAAGCTCGGCTCTACGAGATACGACGCGTAGAGCGGAGCTTGCTCCGCTGCGGCGACTCGTCGTGACACGAGCCGAGCAAGCTCGGCTCTACAAAAACAAGAACACCGGAGACGTAGAGCGGAGCTTGCTCCGCTCCGCGCCTTGGCGTTCCCGCGAGGCGGATGTCAGACCAGCTCCACCGCGATCGCGGTCGCTTCGCCGCCGCCGATGCACAGCGACGCGATGCCGCGCTTGCCGCCGCGCTGGCGCAGCGCGTGGACCAGGGTCACGACGAGACGCGCACCCGATGCGCCGATCGGATGGCCGAGCGCGCACGCGCCGCCGTTGACGTTGAGCTTGTCGTGCGGGATGCCGAGTTCCTCGATCGGCGCCATCGCGACCACCGCGAATGCCTCGTTGACCTCGAACAGGTCGACGTCGCCGACCTTCCAGCCGGTCTTGTCGAGGAGCTTCGAGATCGCGCCGACCGGCGCGGTCGTGAACCATTCCGGTTCCTGCGAATGGGTCGCGTGCGCGACGATGCGCGCGAGCGGCGTGACACCGCGCTTGGCGGCTTCGTCCGCGCTCATCAACACGGTCGCGGCGGCGCCGTCGGAAATGCTCGACGAACTCGCCGCGGTGACGGTGCCGTTTTCCTTGCGGAACGCGGGCTTCAGGGTCGGGATTTTCGCGGTGTCCGAACGCCCCGGCTGTTCGTCGGTCGCGTATTCGGTTTCGCCCTTGCGCGTCTTCACCGTGACCGGGACGATCTCGTCCGCGAACGCACCCGATTCGATCGCGGCCTTCGCGCGCGTGACCGACGCGATGGAGAACGCGTCCTGCTGCTCGCGCGTGAAATGGAACTTGTCCGCGCAATTCTCCGCGAATACGCCCATCGACTGGCCGTCGTACGGATTGGTCAGGCCGTCCCACGCCATGTGGTCGACGAGGGTGCCGTCGCCGTAGCGGA
>CAYWZC010000083.1:2874-10953 GCA_964462745.1 uncultured Rhodanobacteraceae bacterium | reverse complement strand
TTGACGCAAGTCGCGAGGCCTCCCTTCGGGGAGGCCTCTTTTTATGTGCGGTGCAGAGGGAGGCAGAGATTCACCAAGGCACGCGAAAATCGGATCGCCGCATCGACTGCGCCGCCGCAGCGTGGGCCCCACTGCCGGCGAGCATCCCCTTGCGGATCGTCGGGTCGCGTACGGGATGTGAGCTGACAGCAGGCCCCGGGATCGCGCAGGCTACCCGTCGCAGCCGACTTCGGCGGCCTGGCGCGCCAGCGCATCGCGCAGCGGTGCAAGCAGGTCACCGTACAGGTGGGCATGCGCGGTGTTCACGCGCAGCGGTTCGCGTACCTGTGCACAGCTGATCGTGCGAACCATGCGGCGTGTCTCGTGATGGCGCAGGCAGGCGGGGTCGAAGCGCAAGCGACAGAATTCCAGAAGACGGCGAATTTCCAAGTCGGGCTCCGCGAGGAGTTTCTCGTGCACGAAATCGTGGATGTATCCGGAATGCTGCTGACGCCAGTGCTGCATCATGCGTTCATGCTCGCGCCAGTAGGCGGCAAGTTCCGTGAGGTCGTAGCTGAAGGCTTGGCCACGGGCAAATCGCTGCCGGTAGCACGACAGGCAGACCTCCAGAGGATCCCGCCGGCAATTGACGAACCGCGCACCCGGCAACATCGCACGTGCCGCGCCGATGATTCGCCAGTTGGTCAGGGCCTTGTCGGTGAAGCGGGGGCGGGATCGTCGCCAGCGTACGGTGCGTTCGAGGTAACGACGGCCGAGACGATGCCAGTCGTCGGCTCCCATGAGGGGAACCCATCCCGGAAACTCGACGCCGCGTCGCCGCGATTCCTCGTCGAGCACGGCCCAGAGGTCCGGCAGTTCATTGGCGCCTTCGACCTGGGGGTGTGATGCCAGGATCTGCTCGGTCAAGGTCGAGCCCGACCGCGGCAAGCTGACGATGAAGATGACCTCCTCGCCGAGATTCGCGGGAGACGCGGTCGTCGGTTGCGAAGAGAAAGCCCGGGCGATTTCGTCGTTGCGCCGCCGGAATGCGGCCGGATTCCATGTCATGCGCTTGCGCCGCAAGGCGTTGGCCGACTCGAGAACGGTGAAGGCCGCCACGTACTGTCCCTGGTCTTCCAGCGCCTTGGCCAGCGCGAATCCTGCGACTACGCGATCTTCCTCCGCAAGCGTCGGGTCCGTGTACAGGCGTTCGAGCGTCGCCGCATCGCGCGCGTCGAATTGCACTGTCTGGACATTCGCGAGGCGCCCCCATGCACGCACGCCCCCGGGCTCGCGCAAGGCCAGGCGATACTGTTCGACGGCCCGATCGATCCTGCCCCTGGTGCGCAGCGCGTCGCCAAGTGCGATGCGTGCCCTGACGTGGCGTGGATCGCACCGCAGGGCGCATTCGAACGCCTGTTGTGCGGCGTCGAGTCGCGCGTCCCGGCCGAGTGCACGGCCGAGGGCATACCAGGCGGTGGCGGTTCCGGAAGCGAGCCTGCACCCTTGCGACAGACACGCGAGAGCAGCCTCGATCCTGCCGGCATTGCACAAGGCCGTGCCGAGGCTGGTCAGGATATGCGCATCCGTTGGGCGCAACGCGGCGGCGCCATACAGTGCGGAGATCGCTTCGTCGCGACGTTTTTGCAGGTGTCGCGTGACACCGAGCAGATACAGGAATTCAGGGTGCCGTCGCGCCCGCGGCCGAATCTTCGAAAGCGTCCGATCGGCCATCGCGACGTAACCGTGGTCGAGGGCGCAACGTGCCTCGCGCAGGCGTTCGCGTTCGCGTGCCGACAGTCCATGCAATCGATCATCCGGGGTCGTGCTGACATGCGCCGACGGTGCTCGCGGCTTGGCGCCGCCATTCCGTCGCGGGCAGGCGCGAAGGTCAATTGCCGGCACGCGCATGGCGCTCATCGGGTCCGGTTCGTCGGGCATGCGGTGACTCGGCCGTGGAACGCGCGGATTATGGCACTGCGGGATTCGGCATGTTTCGGTCCGGTGCTTCAGGCCGCGAACTGCAAGCGTGCAAGTTCCGCGTACAAGCCGCCCGCCGCGAGCAGTTCCGCATGCGTACCCTGCGCGACGATGCGGCCCTGATCGATGACGACGATGCGGTCCGCGCGCTGCACGGTCGCGAGCCGATGCGCGATGACGAGGGTGGTACGACCGCGCATGAGGCGGGTGAGCGCGTGCTGGACGAGTTGCTCCGATTGCGCATCGAGGCTGGAGGTCGCCTCGTCGAGCAGCAGGATCGGCGCATCGCGCAACAGCGCGCGGGCGATTGCGACGCGTTGCTGCTGGCCACCGGAAAGGCGCACGCCGCGCTCACCGAGGTAGGTGTCGTAGCCATCGGGCAAGGCATCGAGGAATTCGTGCGCCTCGGACGCGCGTGCCGCGGCGACGACATCCGCATCGTTCGCATCGGAGCGGCCGAAGCGGATGTTGTCCGCCGCGCTCGCGCCGAACAGGACCGGATCCTGTGGCACGAGGGCGAAGGATCCGCGCAGCCCGTCGAGCGGCCACGCGCGCAGGTCGATATCGTCGAGCGTGACGCGGCCGTGCTGCGGATCGTGGAAGCGCAGCAGCAACTGGAACACGGTGCTCTTGCCGGCGCCGGACGGGCCGACCAGGGCGACGGTTTCGCCGGGTTCGACCGCGAGGGAAAAACCATGCAGCGCGGGTCGATCGGGTCGCGACGGATAGCGGAATTCCACCTGCTCGAAGCGCAGCGCACCACGTACCGGTTGCGCAAGAACCTCCGGCGTTGCCGGCGAACGAATCTGCGGCTCGCTGTCGAGCAGTTCGCCGATACGGCCGAGCGCGCCTGCGCAGCGCAGCACCTCGCCCCAGACCTCGGTGAGGCCACCGACCGAACCGGCGGCGATGACCGCATACAGCACGAACTGGCCGAGCACCCCCGCTGTCATGCGTCCGTCGAGCACCGCGTGTGCACCGGCCCACAGGACCAGGGTGATCGCACCGAAACTCAGCAGGATCACCAGTGCGGTCAGCAAGGCGGTCGTGCCGATCCGCTCGCGCGCGGTCGCGAGCGCGTTGCGCACGGCGCCGATGTAGCGCTCGGTCTCGCGCGGCTCGCGCGTGTAGGCCTGCACGGTATGGATGGCGTTCAGCGATTCGGACGCGATCGCGGTTGCGTCGGCGACCCGATCCTGGCTCGCGCGGGCAAGTCGTCCGACGCGACGGCCGAGGAACACGATCGGCAGGATCACCGCGGGGATCACGAGCGCGGTGAGTCCCGCCAGTCTCGGGCTGGTCACCGCGAGCATGACGGCCGAACCAATCAGCATGACCGCGCTGCGCAGGGACAGCGACAGCGTGGAGCCGACCACCGATTGCACGAGTTCGGTATCGGCCGCGAGACGCGACACGAGTTCGCCCGAACGCGTGCGCTCGAAGAACGCCTGGTCGAAATGCAGCAGGTGCGCGTACAGCTTCTCGCGCAGGTCCGCGGCGACGCGTTCGCCGAGCAGGCTGACGCAGAAATAGCGCAGTGCGCCCGCGATCGCGAGCACGATCGCGACCCCGAACAGGGCGAGGAACCCCGCGTTGAGCATGGCCGGGTCGGTCTGCCCGAAGCCACGCGTGATCATGAAGCGGAACGCGACCGGCAATACCAGCATCGCGGCCGAGGAGATCGCAAGGAATGCAAGCCAGCCGACGATCAGCCAGCGGTGCCGGCCCAGGAAGGGCAGGAGGCGGCGCAGCGGGCGCAGGTTGCGCGCCGGTCCCGTCGAAGATTCAGTCATGCGGTTTCCGGGATGGTCTGATCGGGGGGGCGGACGGACGACGGTGGCGCGAGACGGATTGCGGGCCTCAGGCAGCGTCGATGCGCGCCTCGCCTCGCGTGAGGTCGCGTACATGTTCGATGAATCGCATGCGTTGCGCCAGCGGCAATTCGATCGTGAGTATTGCGCCATTGGCGTGGAAGTTTTCCGCGAGCTTCACGGCGGTGTAGCTCCCCAACTGGTTTTGCAGGGCCGCGGCGGCGGCGAAATCACAATCGATGCGCAGCCGACAGGTCGCGACGATCGCGCGCTTCGATGCGCGCCGCAAGCATTCCGCGGCGCAACCACCATAGGCACGCATGAGGCCGCCGGCGCCGAGCTTGATGCCACCGAACCAGCGCACGACCACGACTGCGACCCGGTCCAGATCGTGACCATCGATCGCCGCCAGGATCGGCTTTCCCGCGGTGCCGCCGGGCTCGCCGTCGTCGAAGAAGCGGTAGCGCTGGCCGATCCGCCACGCCCAGCAATGGTGGCTCGCATCGGAATGGTGGACCGAGCCGATGAACGCGGTAGCCTCGTCGGCATCCGCAACCGGCGCGGCAGATGCATGGAAGCGGCTCTTGCGGATCTCCTCACGGAAATCCGCAGGAGCGGCGAGGGTCTGTAGCGGGTCCACAGTTGGCCATGAAGATTCGTGGGGCGGGTCATTGTCGCAGTTCCCGGCCCGGCCCTGCGAGCGCTTCGTCAGGCCAGCCACTGGCGACGTGTCGGCGCAGCCGGATTGCGGCTTCTGCCGCTCTCCACAAGGTCCGGATCAGGCAGGGTACACTTCGCCAGTCGATCGGGAACCCACACATGACGCCAACCTCCGTCGCCGATCGCGTCGCCGAGCTGCGTGCGCGGATCGAGGATGCCAACCACCGCTACCACGTACTCGACGAACCGGCGATTTCCGACGCCGACTACGACGCGCTGCTGCGCGAGCTGATCGACATCGAGGCGAGCCATCCGGAACTCGCGACGACCGACTCGCCGACCCAGCGCGTCGGCGCGGCTCCGTCCGGCGCGTTTGCGACCATACGACACGAGTTGCCGATGCTGTCGCTCGCAAACGCGTTCAGCGATGCCGAAGTGGCGGACTTCGTGCGCCGGGTCGAGTCCGTGCTCGATGTGCATGATCCGGAGTTCTCGGTCGAACCCAAGCTCGACGGTCTCGCGGTCAGCCTGCGCTACGAGAACGGCGTGTTCGTGCAGGGCGCGACGCGCGGCGACGGCGCAAGCGGCGAGGACGTGACCGCGAACCTGCGTACCGTGCGCAGTGTGCCATTGCGCTTGCGCGGCGACGACTGGCCGCGGGTGCTGGAGGTGCGCGGCGAGGTATACATGCCACGCGCGGCGTTCGAGAAGTACAACGCGAACGCACGCAAGCACAGCGGCAAGGTGCTCGCCAATCCACGCAACGGCGCTGCCGGCTCGTTGCGCCAGCTCGATGCGCGGATCAGCGCCAAGCGGCCGCTCGCGTTCTACGCGTATGCGGTCGGCGCGGTCGAGGGCGGCGACCTGCCGGCTTCGCATTCGGCGACGCTGGGACGCCTGCGCGAGTTCGGTTTCCCGGTCAGCCATGAAGCGGGTACCGCGCGCGGCCTCGAGGGCCTGCTTGCCTACTACCGGCGCATCGGCGCACGCCGCGATGCCCTGCCGTTCGACATCGACGGCGTCGTGTACAAGCTGGACGACTACGCGGGCCAGCGCGAACTCGGCTACGTGTCGCGCGCCCCGCGTTGGGCGCTCGCGCACAAGTTCCCGGCCCAGGAGCAGTCGACCGTGGTCGAGGACATCCTCATCAACATCGGTCGCACCGGCGCGGCCACCCCGGCGGTACGCCTCGTGCCGGTCCATGTCGGCGGTGTCACGGTGACGAATGCGACCCTGCACAATGCCGACCAGGTCGCCCGCCTCGACGTGCGCGTCGGCGACACGGTGATCGTGCGCCGCGCGGGCGACGTGATTCCGGAAGTCGTGAGCGTCGACCTCGCGCAGCGACCGCCCGATGCGCAACCGTGGCGAATGCCTGCGCATTGCCCCGTATGCGGATCGGATATCGTGCGTGAAGAGGGCGAGGTGGTCGCACGCTGCACCGGTGGCCTGACCTGCGCCGCGCAACGCAACGAGGCGTTGTTCCATTTCGCATCGCGCCGCGCGATGGACATCGAAGGTCTCGGCGAGCGCCTGATCGCGGATCTGACCGACCTCGGATTCGTGGCGTCGGTTGCGGATCTGTACGCGCTCGCGGTCGACGATCTCGTCGAGATGCGCCGCCGTGCCGACGAACGGGACGGCACCACGCCGGAGACGGTCAAGGCCGGCAAGGTCGCGACGAAGTGGGCGGAGAATCTCGTCGCGTCGATCGAGCGCAGTCGCAGGACGACGCTCGAACGGTTCCTGTATGCGCTCGGAATCCAGCATGTCGGCGAAAGCACGGCGAAGGCGCTCGCGACCTGGTTCGGCGATCTCGAACTCGTACGCCACCTGCCGTGGCCTGCCCTCAAGTTCGTTCCCGACATCGGGGGCGAGGTCGCGCGGTCGATCGACGAGTTCTTCACCCAGTCCGGCAACCAGCAGGTCATCGACGCGCTGCTGGGACGCGGCGTCGCGATCAGCGATACGCATGCGCCGTTGGCGAAACTGCGCGATCGCATGAATGTCGAGGCGCTGCTCGCGCAGATGGAAATACCGAAGCTGACACCGAAGCGGGCCGCCCAGGTCGCGGAGCATTTCGTGACGCTCGATGCGTTGCTCGGTGCCGACGCGGAAGCGATTGCGGCCAGCGGGCTTCCCTCCGATACCGCCGAATCGCTGCACGCGTTCCTCGCCGATCCGCAGGGCCGCACGCTCGCCGAGCGCAGCGAAGCGGCACTGCACGCGTTGCGGACAGCACTCGCGCATGCACCTGCCCAAGCGGCCGGTCCGCTCGAGGGCCAAACGGCTGTCCTGACCGGCACGCTCTCCGCCATGACCCGGGAGGAGGCGAAATCGAGGCTGGAAGCACTCGGCGCCAAGGTCGCAGGCAGTGTATCCAAGAAGACCGACTTCGTCGTTGCGGGGGAGGCAGCCGGGTCCAAGCTCGACAAGGCGACCGAACTCGGCATCGAGGTCTGGGACGAAGCGCGCCTGCTGGCGTTCCTCGAAGCACAGGGGAACTGAGTCGTGTCCAGGCGCGGCGCCATGGAACTGCGCGCGAAACTGTACGTGCTGATCCGCGATTTCTTCGCGCATCGCAACGTGCTCGAAGTCGAGACGCCGATCCTTTCGATGGCCGGCAACACCGAGCCGAACATCGAGGGTTTCTCGACGCGATTCGGCGGCCATGTCGATGCGGGTCCGCGCGAACGCTGGTTGCGCACGTCACCCGAGTTTCCGCTGAAGCGCCTGCTCGCCGAAGGCATCGGCGATTGCTACGAGCTCGGCCGCGTGTTTCGCAATGGCGAGGCGGGACGCCGCCACAATCCCGAATTCACGATGCTCGAGTGGTATCGGGTCGGCTTCGATCATCGCAAGCTGGCTGGGGAAGCGGTCGAACTCGTGCAGGCTGCGCTCGCATCAGTCGGACACCGGTCATCCGTCGTACGCACGAGTTACCGCGATCTCTTTCTCACGGAACTCGGCATCGATCCGTTCACCGCATCCATCGACGCGCTGCGTGCGCCGCTCGCGTCGTTCTCGATCGCGGCGGACGGCCTCGATCGCGACGACTGGCTCGACCTGGTCATCACCCACTGCCTGCAACCGCGGTTTCCGCGCGATCGCATCACCGTCGTGCAGGATTTCCCGGCCAGCCAATGTTCGCTCGCGCGCATACGCAGCGACGATCCTCCCGTTGCTGAGCGCTTCGAGCTGTACCTTGGTCCCTGCGAACTCGCGAACGGCTATCACGAGCTGCGCGATGCGATCGAACAACGCGCACGCTTCGAGCGTGACAATGCGCGCCGCCGTGCTCGCGGCCAAGGCGAAATGCCGATCGACGAACACCTGCTCGCGGTGCTCGATGAGCTGCCCGATTGCGCGGGTGTCGCGCTCGGCATCGATCGCCTGCTCATGTGCCTTGCGGATACCGATGCGATTGCCGACGTGCTCGCGTTTTCATTCGATCGCGCATGACCGGCGCGAAATCCGTGCCTGCGAAGCCGGTGTGTCACATTGCGAGTGAGTAGGAGCCAGCTTCAGCTGCGATGCCCCTGGCATCTTGTTGCGAAGAGCATCACGGCTGAAGCCGGTTCCTACAGCAAGGGTTTCATTGCGTCACGCCGTCATGCGGTAACAGTCGGCCGTGTAGCCCGGGTAACCC
>CAYWZC010000083.1:0-2774 GCA_964462745.1 uncultured Rhodanobacteraceae bacterium | reverse complement strand
TTCATTGCGTCACGCCGTCATGCGGTAACAGTCGGCCGTGTAGCCCGGGTAACCCGCGAGTGATGTAGGAGCCAGCTTCAGCTGCGATGCCCCTGGCATCTTGTTGCGAAGAGCATCACGGCTGAAGCCGGTTCCTACGAAACGGGGCTCGTGGTGTCGCGCCTGCGTACATGCGGCAACAGGAACCGCATGGCGATTCCCGCGGCGGCCAACGCAATGAAGCCCGCCGCGAGGAAGCTGGCGCTGCTGCCGTGGCGTTCCCAGATCCAGCCCGCGAGCAGGGCGCCGACCACCCCGCCCACGCCGGAGGACAATCCGTAGAACGCGCCCTGGCCGTGGCCGTTCATGCGCCCCGGGAACAGGCGCGCGAGGAGCTGCATGCAGGCCGCGAAGAACGCGGCGAAGTTCAGTGCATGGGTCAGTTGCGCGCCGCCCATGAGGATGACGTTTTCCGGCCACAACGCGATGACCCACCAGCGCAACGCGGCCGAGACGAGGGCGAGGATCAACACGCGCGTCGCGTCCCAGCGCGCGAGGATGCGCGCGGCGAGGAAGAACACGACGATCTCGACAAGGACCGCGATCGCCCAGTAGACGCCGAGCGACGACGCGCGATAGCCGTGTTGGTCGAGATACAGGGAGAAGAACGTGTAGTACGGCCCGAACGAGACCTGCATCAGGAACGCGACGCCGAGGAACGCGATCGCCTCGGGCTGCTTCAGGTACTTCGCGAAACCGCTTGCGGTTTGATCCGCGCCGACGGGTGCGAGTGCATAGTCATTGCTGAACGCGGCGCCGAGCAGGAGCACGAACAATGGCAGCATGAGCCAAGGCAGCTCGGTGACCGCGATGAAGTCGAACAGCATGCCGAACAAGGCGACCACGGCGATGAATCCGACCGAGCCCCATACGCGGATGCCACCGTAACGTTCGCTTCGTCCGGCCAGGTGTGACAGCGTGATCGATTCGAACTGCGGCATGACCGCGTTCCATGCGAAGCAGAACACGCACATCGCCGCGAACATCCCGGCAAAGCCGAGCGGAAGGAAGAACAGCAGGAAGCTCGCGAGGGTCAGTGCGCAGCCGATACGCAACCACGCCACCGGCCGTGATGCGCGCCCCGCGAGCAGGCTCCACGCGGTCGGTGCCGCGATGCGCGTCGCGTACCAGAGACTCATGAGGATGCTGATTGCCGCGGCATCGTGGCCGCGTGCTGCGAGGTACAGGCTCCAGTACGGCGTGAACGCACCGAGCGCGGCGTAGTACGCGAAATAGAACGAGGACAGGCGTACGGCCGGCACGTCCCGCGGTGCGGGATCCGCGGCGACCGGCGGCGCCGATTTCAGAACTTCGCGCATACGGTATTGCGTTCGCGCAGCACCGATTGCTGGTGGAAACGGCGTTCGTACTCGGCGACCAGTTCGCGCACCGCCGCGTCGATCGCGCTGCCCGGCAAATGGACCGCGACGACGACGCGACTCGTCTCGCGTTCCGGTCGCGCCTGCGCGGCGGACCAGTAGCCTCGCGCATCGAACACGGAAAATCCTTGCGGGAATGTCGCGATCACGCGCGTCTCGAGAAACCGGTTCCAGTCCTCCGTGGAAACCGCTTCTCCACCCGCTATCGACTGGCCGAAATACAGGGTGTCGCGGATCATGCGTTGTTCGTCGAGCCGGCAACCGAGCGGATGCTCACGCACGAGTTCCATCGAGCAACCGGCAAGAACGGCAAGGCAACTACCCAGGGCGATACGTGTGAGGTGCTTCATCGGGATTTCCTCGCGTTCTCGCTGGCCGCCTTCCGGCCCAGCACGTCGAGCAGTTCGCGCGCGCTGCGCAGCCGCTCGCTGGCGCCGGGCAGCTCCATTTTCACGCGCAGTTTGTCCTGGCCGTCGAGCGCGTACACGCGCGGCTGCGACTGGATCAGTTGGATGATCACGAGCGGGTCGATGTCGGGTTGCGGCACGAAAATGATGCGGCCACCGTGCTCGCCGAGATCGATCTTGCGGATGCCGAGCGTGGTTGCGCGCAGCTTCAGCGACGTCACTGCGAACAGGTTCTTCACCTGGTCCGGCAGCAGGCCGAAACGGTCGATCATCTCGACCTGGAGTTCACGCAGTGCATCCTCGTCGCGCGCACTCGCGATACGCTTGTACAAGGTCAGGCGCGCATCGACGTCGATGAGGTAATCATCGGGGATCAGCGCGGGAATGTGCAGTTCGACCTCGGTCTCGCGTTCGGACACGAGGTCGAAGTCCGGCACCTTGCCTTCCTTGAGCGCGCGCACCGCGCGGTCGAGCAGGTCGGTGTACAGCGCGAAGCCGACTTCCTGGATCTGCCCGGACTGTTCCTCGCCGAGCAGCTCGCCCGCGCCGCGGATTTCGAGGTCGTGGGTCGCGAGCGTGAAACCCGCACCGAGTTCCTCCAGCGAGGCCAGTGCTTCGAGGCGCTTTTCCGCGTCACCGGTCATCGCCTTGCGGTCCGGCACGACGAGGTAGGCGTACGCGCGATGATGCGAACGACCGACGCGGCCGCGCAACTGGTGCAACTGGGCGAGGCCGAAGCGGTCCGCGCGATCGATCACGATCGTGTTCGCGCTCGGCACGTCGATGCCCGATTCGATGATCGTCGTGCATACCAGCACGTTGAAGCGCTGGCGGTAGAAATCGAGCATGACCTGTTCGAGTTCGCGCTCCGGCATCTGCCCGTGGGCGACGCGTCCCCGCCCATCGATCGTACGCATCTCTCCGCGTACGACGCCTCCCTCCACGTCCA
>CAYWZC010000082.1:2361-10965 GCA_964462745.1 uncultured Rhodanobacteraceae bacterium | reverse complement strand
GACCTCGGCATCGGTGAACTTGCGGCCGATCAGGCGCTTGACCGCATAGAACGTGTTCTTCGCGTTGGTCACGGCCTGGCGCTTGGCGGTCGCGCCGACCAGCACTTCGCCGTCCTTGAACGCGACCACGGACGGCGTCGTGCGATCGCCTTCCGAGTTCTCGATGACGCGCGCCTTGCCGCCCTCCATGACCGCGACACAGGAATTGGTCGTGCCGAGGTCGATGCCGATGATCTTGCCCATGAGTCTTCTCCCGCTGATTTCGTTCCGGCCTCGCGGCCACTGCTGCTCCCAACGTGGGGGAGGCGCAGGTTCAATTCAATGGTCGGCGCAGCTTGGAATCCGCCCCCCCAAACACCGACGTCTGCCCCCTGCCGCGCCGGGCCCGGTTTCAGTCCGGGTCTTTCGCGACGCTCACCATCGCCGGCCGCAGCAGGCGATCGTTCAACACGTAACCCTTCTGGAACACCGAGATGACCGTGCCGTCCGGCTGGCCGCTGGCCTCGACCGTGTTCATCGCGTGGTGACGATCCGGATCGAACGCCTGGCCAATCGGATCCACCGCACTCAGCCCGTTGCCTTCGGCGACGCGAACCAGTTCACGCAGGGTCAACTCGACGCCACCGCGCAACGCCGCCGCGTCGGCATTCTCCACTGCAAGTCCCCGTTCGAGATTGTCGATTACCGGCAACAGGTCGGCAAGCAGCTTTTCGTTGGCGAACTTGCGGGCATAGTCGAGATCGCGTTGCATGCGCTTGCGCTGGTTGTCCAGGTCCGCGCGCTCGCGCAGCATGAGGTCGCGCATCTCCGCGAGCTTCTGCTCGCACTCGGCGAGCTGGGCCGCAAGCGTTTCAGTCCGGTCCACGGACTGCTCGTCCGCTTCCGCCGGCTCGCGACGAGCCTGCTCGTTCGATACCGGATTGGTGTTTTCCATCCTGCCTCCGTGAATCCGCCCGTCATGGCGGCGATGAAAGTCGATGCGCAGTCCCGGATGCTACCGGGTACTGCGTTCGCGGCTCCCCCACAGCGCGATGCCGGGAAGCATCGCCCGCAGCGATCACGCCAGGGATTGCCGCGGAGCCATGCCCGGGTGTGTACCGGACGTGGCACGCCAATGGAACCCCAGGGGATTCCATCGGCTTACGGTTATGGGGCCGGCGTCGATGCGTTCAAGGCACCGGAAATGATGTCGGCGGTCGCGGACACCATCGGGATCACGCGCTCGTACGCCATGCGCGTCGGCCCGATCACGCCGAGTACGCCGAGCACGCGGCCATCGACCCCGTACGGGGCAGTCACCAGCGAACATCCGCCGAGCGCGGCGAAGCCCGACTCGTCACCGATGAACAGGCGCACGCCCTTGGCCGCCGCGCAGCGCTCCAGCAACTGCAACAGGTCGCGCTTGCGCTGGAACGCCTCGAACAGCTCGCGCAGTCGATCGAGATCGGACAGATCCTGCACGCCGATCAGCCGCGTCTGGCCGGTGACGAGCATGTCCGCCTCGGCATCGCGCTCGAACGCACGTTGGGCGAGATCGACCGCGGCGGTCATCAATCGGTTGAGGCGCGCGCCTTCCTCGCGCATTTCCTTGAGCACGCGCTGGCGGATCTCGTCGAAGCGCAGGCCCGCGTAATGCGCGTTGAGAAAGTTCGCGACCTGTTCGAGTTCACCCGGCGCATAACTGCGCTCGGCGGCGATGATCCGGTTCTGCACCTGGCCGTCGGTGAACACGAGGATCACGAGCACGCGACGCTCGTCCAGGGCCACGAAATCGATGTGCCGGAACGCGAACTCCTCGCGCTGCGGCATGCTGACCACGCCGACGAAGCGGGTCATTTCCGAGAGCAGCGCGCTGGCGCTGCCGAGCAGCGCGGGGGTCGCCGCGTCGGACGGCAGTTCGCGGCGCAGGCGCTCGAGCTGGGTCTCGTCGAGCGGGCGCATCTCGAGCAGGCTGTCGACGAACACGCGGTAGCCCTGTGCGGTCGGGATGCGCCCGGCCGAGGTGTGCGGCGCCGCGACGAGGCCGATTTCCTCCAGATCCGACATGATGTTGCGAATCGTCGCGGGGCTCACGTCGAGGCCCGACGAACGCGCGAGCGTCCGCGATCCGACGGGTTGGCCGTCGGCGATGTAGCGCGCGATGAGGCTGCGCAGCAGGTGGCGCGCGCGTGCGTCCAGCGGGTGGTGCGACGATGGGTTCATAGTCCGGGCCCGAAGGCGGCAAACGGCACGCTAGCAAGGGCGCGATATCCGATCAATAGGGCCTCCGCGCAGGAAATCAATGCGTTGCAGTGGCCTGCGCCGGTCACGCATCGCATACTATCGCCCATGCTGGAATCCCTGTACGTGAAGGACTTCGCGATCGTCGATTCGGCGGAGATCGCGTTCGGACCGGGCATGACCGTGGTCACCGGCGAAACCGGCGCCGGCAAGTCGCTGCTGGTCGACGCGCTGATGCTGCTCGGTGGCGCGCGCGGCGACACGACGATGGTCCGCGCCGGCGCCGAACGCGCGGAGCTCGGCGCGACCATCGACCTGTCCGGGCGCACCGACCTGCGCGACTGGTTGCGCGGCGAGGAACTCGACGAGGACGACGCCTGCCAGGTGCGCCGCGTGATCCGCGCCGAAGGCAATTCGCGCGCGTGGATCAACGGCCGTCCGGTGACGCTCGCCCAGTTGCGCGCGCTCATGGGCCAATTGGTCGAAATCCACGGCCAGCACGAACACCAGGCGCTGCTCGAACCGGGCCACCAGCTCGCCCTGCTCGACGCGTTCGGCGCCTACGATGCGGAACTCATTGCGATGCGCAGCAGCGCGCATGCATGGCGCGAGGTCGGCGTGCACCTCCAGTCGCTGAGCCATGGCGAGGACGCGCAGGAACGCGCCGAATGGCTCGACCACCAGCTTGCCGAACTCGATCGCGACGCGCTCGGACCGGACCAGCTCGCCGATCTGGAGCAGGAGCACCGCCGCCTCGCCAATGCCGAACAGCTGATTCGCGGCAGCGATGCGCTGGCCGAGCGCCTCGACGGCGAAGGCGAGTTCGCCGTGGTTCGCTCGCTCGCACGCGCGCAATCCGAGGCTGCGGCACTCGCCGCGCTGGACCCGCGTCTCGCCGCGGTGGTGGAGCTCGTCGAGTCGGCCGCGATCCAGGTCGGCGAGGCGGTGGACGCACTCGCGCGCGCGCAAGGCTCGATGGAGCCCGAACCCGGGCGGCTCGCCGAGATCGACGAACGCATCGCCCGCCTGCACGAACTCGCACGCAAGCATCGCGTGCCGGTCGCCGACTTGCGCAACTGCGCCGAACGCCTGCGCAGCGAGCGCGAACAACTTGCCCAGGCCGGGACGATGATCGCGACCCTGACCGCGCAACGCGAGCGACACGCCGCGGCATGGCAAGCGGCAGCGACCCGGTTGTCCGCGGCCCGCGCCGCGGCCGGCCAGCGCCTCGGCGCCAAGGTCGGCGCATTGATGGCCGAACTCGGCATGGGCGGCGGCCAGTTCGAGGTGGAACTGGTACCGCACGGACGCGCCGATCCGGATCCGAACGGTGCCGAACGCGCGGAATTCCTGGTCAGCGCAAACCCGGGCCAGCCACCGCGCGCGCTGCGCAAGGTCGCATCCGGCGGCGAGCTGTCACGCATCAGCCTCGCGATCGAAGTCGCGACGCTCGGCATGGACGAGGTCGGCACGATGGTGTTCGACGAGGTCGATTCGGGCATCGGCGGCGCAATCGCCGAGGTGGTCGGGCGCAAGTTGCGCCGGCTCGGCGAACGTCGCCAGGTGCTGTGCGTGACGCATCTTGCCCAGGTCGCGGCACAGGCGCATGCGCATCTGCGGGTCGCGAAGTCGAGCAAGCGCGGCAAGACCCGCGTCGAGATCGAGACCCTCGACACCGCCGCGCGCCGCGACGAGATCGCGCGCATGATCGGCGGCATCCGGATCACGCCGCAAACCCTCGCACACGCCGACCAGATGCTCGGTCACACGGACCCGGAGTGACG
Organism: uncultured Rhodanobacteraceae bacterium; assembly: GCA_964462745.1. Taxonomy (GTDB): domain Bacteria; phylum Pseudomonadota; class Gammaproteobacteria; order Xanthomonadales; family Rhodanobacteraceae; genus Dokdonella_A. Next base: position 6,961 of record CAYWZC010000082.1, on the reverse strand, counting down.
GCGACGGTGCGCAGAGTCCGCAGGAGCCAGCTTCATCCCCGATACCCTTGCGCGAGTCCGATGAAAGCAAGGCATCCCGGCTGAAGCCGGTTCCTGCATTTTCGGAGCGTGGTTCGTGTCCGCGTCGCCGTCGTTGTGATCCGGGCTGCCACGCCGGTGTTGACCGACCCGCGGAACGACGTCGGCCGGTCACTCACGACGACGCAACCGTATCCTTGCGGTGGCGCAGGTCGATCGCGAGGTTGTAGATCGCGACGACGGCGGGAAACAGGTTCGAGAGGATGCCGACCGAGTCGTTCTTGCCGAACGTGAAGTAGCTGACCAGCATGAGGCTGCCTGCGACCGACAGCCACCAGAACGAGCGCGGCACGTGCACGCGGCGCAGCTTGCGCGTCGCGTACATCTGCACGAACCAGCGGCTCGCGAACAGCAGGACGCCGAGATAGCCGATCAGTTTCCACGGCGTGACGGTTACGCCTTGCAGGACGAACAGGACATCGTTCATGGCGTTCCCCGTGGAGGCTGATGGCGACGTGATGGTATCAGGGTGCTGCCGCAAGGATCCCGTGATCGGGCCCATGTCGGTTCCACGGCTGCGCCGCTTGAACCGACCTACGGCCGGCGAGATCCGTAGATCGGCTCAAGGCCCGGAGGGCTGGAGCCGACACGCCACTCAGCGTGAACGCGCGGCGAGCCAGTCGTGGATCGCGGGTGGTACTTCGCGCTGCGCGCGCCCGGACACGTAGATGCCGATGTGTCCGCCACGGAACGCGAGCTGGGTGTAGTCCTTCGTGCCGACCAGGTCCTTGAGCGCGCGCGACGCGGACGGCGGCACCAGGTGATCCTGCTCGGCGAAGATGTTGAGCACGGGGACCGTGATGTTGGCCAGATCCACCTCGTGGTCGCCGATCATCAGGCCTCCCTCGACCAGCTTGTTGCCCTGGTAGAAGTCGCGGATGAACTGGCGGAACGCCTCGCCGGCCTGGTCCGGCGAATCGAAGATCCACTTTTCCATGCGCAGGAAATTCTCGAGCTCGACCTTGTCGTCGAGGATGTCGATCAGGCCGACGTACTTCTGCTGGTTGAGGCGCACTGGCTTCAGGGTCAGGTAGCAGAAGTTCATGAGGTCGGCCGGCACGTTGCCGACCGTGTCGACGAACAGGTCGACATCGAGCCCGCGATTCCAGTGCGAGAGCATGTTGTCCGGCGTGTGGAAATCCACCGGGGTGACCATCGTGATGAGATTCTTGATCTTCTCCGGATGGATCGCGGTGAAGCACAGCGAGAACGCGCCGCCCTGGCAGATGCCGAGCAGGTTGATCTTGTCCACGCCCGCATGTTTCGCGACCGCATCGACGCTGCGCCGGATATAGCCGTTGATGTAATCGTCGAGGGTCAGCCAGCGGTCGGCGAGGTCCGGGTAACCCCAGTCGATGAGGTAGACATCCTCGCCTTGCGCGAGCAGGTTGCGGACCATGGAGCGGTCGTCCTGCAGGTCGACCATGTACGGCCGGTTGACCAGCGCGTAGGCGATCAGGATGGGCGTTTTCGCGCTCGGCTTGCGGTTGCCCTTGTAGCGGTACACGACGAGCTTGTCCTCGGCGTAGACCGCTTCCTTTTCCGTGGCGCCATAGTCGACATCATCGACTTCGTGCAGGGTCTTGAGCCCCGCCGCGAGCTTCTGTTGCAGGCGCAGCGCTTCGTCGAGCGCCTTGCCCGGTTCGATTCGGATCGGTCCCATGTTCATCCTCGGCGCCTGGTGGTCTTGGTGGTGGCGGCTTTCTTCGTGACGGTCTTCTTCGCGGCGGTCTTCTTCTGCGCCGGCGTGCGCGATCCGGAAGAAGCCGCAGCCTGAGCAGGCTTCTTGCCGGATGCGGCAAGCGCCTTCTTCAGTTCGGCAACCTCGCGACGCAGGGCGGCGAGCTCGGCGGAAACGCCGGATGGGCCATCGCCTTCCGCGCGACGACGAAACTCGCGACGCAGTTCCTGCAGGCGCTGGCCGATGCTGTCGATTTCGCTGCGCGTCGGCATGCCGAGGTCGGTGCTGAGACGCTCGACTTCCTGCTGGACCTGCGAGCGCACGCGCATCTGCGCGTTGACCAGCGCGCCGTACACCTCGCGGAATTCCGGTGACAACGCGATTTCCGCGTAACCTTCTTCCGCCGCATCGACCCACAGGTCGTACAACGCACGCAGCGACTCGACCTGGCGTCCCGGTTCCTCGCGTTCGGCGAGCTTGTCCTCGAACAACTCGAAACCGCGCTGGCTCGCCTTCAGCATCAGCGCGTTATAGCGCGCGAGCTGCTCCTGGTACTCGACCATGGCCTGCGCGAACTTCTGGTAATGCTCCTGGTGCTCGCGCGCATAACCGAATGCGGGCAGGTCGAGCCAGCCCTTGGCACCCTCGGTGAACGGCGCGGCCGCCTCCATGAATCGCTGCATCATGTCCTCGAAACCTCGCGCCCCCTTGCCCGAGACCTCGCGCAACGCGCGTGCCATCGGGTTGTCGAGCAGGCTCGCATCGGCACCCGGCAGGTTGAAACCCTGGCGCAATGCATCGGTCCACGCGGCCTTGCCGAAGTCGCCGTCCTTCCCGGCTGCCGCGGCGGCGACCATGGACTGCATGAAGGCGGTGTAGGTCTTCGCGCTCGCGAGCAGGCGCTCGATGGTCTCGCCCTGCTTGCCGCCGTCGAACAGGCGCGACCATTGCTCGAGGCCTTCGTGCCACGGCGCAGCCGCGGCCTCGATACCGGAATTCTTCTGCGCTTCGCTGGAAATCTCCTGCCACGCCTTCCAGTACTGGCGGGACAGCGACTCCCAGTCCTTCATCCACTCGTTGCTTGCGGCTGCGGCCATGGTGGTTCCTCGGGACGTGATTGCCCATGCTAACGCGCGCGATGTTGCATCGCAACATTCCGCTGTCCCGGCCGCGGTGGCCATACAGGAACCGTGCTTGATCCTTCGTGTCGAACAGGCAAGATAGCGGGCCCTGCAAGGAGAGCCGCATGGAAAATCCGCCCGCCGAACCCGGCGACACCCATCAACCGGACGGGCCGCTGCTCGACGCGGTCGAGGCGCGCATCTTGGGCTGCCTCATCGAAAAGCAGGCGACCACGCCGGATGCTTATCCGCTGACCCAGAACGCGGTGGTCGCCGCCTGCAACCAGAAGAGCAACCGCGACCCGCACATGGACCTGGAACCGGGCGAGGTCGGCCATGCGTTGCGTCAACTGGAAGCGAGGGGGCTGGTCACCGGCACGCTGGCGGCACGCGCTTCGCGCTACGAGCACCGCGTGGACGCGGCCTGGGCAATCACGCCGCGCCAGCGCGCGGTGCTGTGCATCCTGCTGCTGCGCGGCCCGCAAACCCTGGGCGAACTTGCCACACGAACCGAACGACTGGCGGAATTTCCGGACCCGCAAGACCTGCGCGACACGCTGGACCGCCTCATGAACCGGACCCCTGCACTGGTCGTGCGCATCGGGCGCCGACCCGGGCAGCGCGAGGACCGCTACATGCATCTGCTGTGCGGTCCGGCCGCGACGGAGGACCTGGCGGCTCCATCGCCATCCGGCGCGCAATCCCGCCCCCGCTCCGCGCTGGAGGAACGCGTGCTGGCACTCGAGGCCACGGTCGCGGAACTCGGCGCGGAGATCGCGCGCCTGCGCGAACGCGTCGATGTGATCGACGGATGAACACCGACGCACGCATCGAACCGGAAGGATCGCGATCGATGAAGACGAAACTCCTGATGGCCTCCGGTTTGCTTGTGCTGGCCGGCTGCGCGAATCTTCCGCTTCCCGGCTCGGCGCCCGAGCCGCCCGGCGGGATGCACGCGGAGGCCTACGATGCGGAGCCAGGGCGCGACGCCGCCTTCGTTGCGCGGATGCGCGCAGCGCCGCCGCCGGTCACTCCGGACATTCGCGAAGGCAAGTCACCCACGGGCGATCTGCGCCTGCTCAACGGACAGGGCTACGTGCGCATCGGCGTCGGCCATTTCCGCGCAGACGATCCCGACGCACGCGAACAGGCCCGCGAGCTGGGACGCGAGGTGGGTGCGGACCAGGTGTTGTTGTATCGCGTGCCGCGCGCATCATCCGATGAAGCTGCACCGTCGGTCGATGATCCGGGATCCGCGGTCGCGAATACGCTGCGCGCGGTGTACTTCGTCCGCTTGCGCCTCGCATTCGGCGCGACATTCCGCGATCTCGAGCCCGCCGAGCGCGCAAGGCTCGGCAACCGCGACGGCGTACAGATCGGATCGGTGATCGGCGGTTCGCCCGCCTCCGAAGCGAATCTCCGCGCCGGGGATTTCGTCCTCGCGATCGATGGCACGCCGGTTCGCGGCAAGGCCGACTTCCAGAACCGGCTGAGGATGCGGGCTGGACAACCGGTCACCTTGACGGTGAATCGCAACGGGCGCGACATGCAGCGCATGGTGCGACTCGGCGCCATCGCGGCGGACAGGCCCTGATCGCGGGGCGCACCGCGAATGCATAGGTGCCCGGCACGGGTAACTTCGTTGGCGAAGGGTTGAGGGAACGCCCCGGACGGTCGAGCGAACTTCCCCGCAGGACCGTAGAGCGGAGCTTGCTCCGCT
>CAYWZC010000082.1:0-2261 GCA_964462745.1 uncultured Rhodanobacteraceae bacterium | reverse complement strand
ACCGTAGAGCGGAGCTTGCTCCGCTCCGCTGCCCTCCGAACCGAGCGGCCAGCACGGTGTGCCGGCCGCTCGTCGCGCATCACGGGATCAGGATGCATCCCCCGTCGAAACCGTTCGCGAACAGCAGGTCGGCGAGATTGGTCAGTTCGAAAACGACCGGTGGCGCTCCCGAACCGAGCAGGGTCGCGGTGACCTCGTAGCTGCCGGCGATATCGTTCGCGGTCGCCTTGACGAGCGCCACGCCGTTGAGCCCGGTTACCGCCTGCACCGTGCTACCCGAAGTCACGCCGTCCGAAAGGATGGCCGACGGCCCCGTCGCGGGTGCCGCGAATTCGACCGTGAGGCCGCCCTGCGGCAGGCCGCTGTCGGTCACCTGCACCGCCAGCGCACAGCGGAACACGGTATCGACCTGCGCATTCTGGTCTTCGTCTCCGGGTGGATCCATGACCACATCGCCGCCGAGCACGTTGGTCAGGTGGAACTCCGCACTCGTGGCGAGGCCGGCCACGGACGCAGCCACGACGTAGGAACCGGTCACGGCATTCGCGGTCGCGACCACCGAGACCGTTCCGCTCGCATCGGTCGTCAGGATCCCGGACAGGCTGGCACTGGCGCCCGTCGTCGGCACGGTGAAGTCGACGTCCTCGCCGGCGACCGGATTGCCGAAGTCATCCGTCACGAGGACCACCAGCGGACTCGCGAACGGCGTATTGATGACCGCGCTCTGTTCGCCACCACCCGCAATTTCAATTGCCGCAGCCGATCCGGCCGTATTGGTCAGGTTGAAGCTCGCCGGCAGGTCGACCCCGGCGACACTCGCGGCAACCGTGTAGCTGCCGGCCACGGTATTGGCCGTGGCGATGATGCTCGCCTCGCCGTTCGCGTCGGTCGTCGCGGTCGGCGCGGACAACACCGCGCTCGCACCCGAATCCGGCGCGATGAATCCGACTTCCACACCCGACACCGGATCGCCGACCTGGTCGACCACGCGCACGACCAGCGGCTCGGGGAATTCGGTATTGACGGGCGTGTCCTGCGGCGTCCCGCCCGATGCGATGACGCCATCCGAAGTCGGGTTTACCGGGTTCTGTTCGAGGGTGACATTGCTGAAATGGACCGTCGTCAGCAAGCCGACGCCGAGCACGCCGACCGGGCGGGTGATCAGGCGCACGCCGATCGCGCCGACAGCGGAACTGTCGGAGATGTAGTTCAGTTCCAGCCGATACGTGGTGTCGTTCAACAGGGTCAGGCTGACCAGCGCCGCCGGCGCGGTCACACTGGAGGCGACGATGTCGCCCTCCTCGTTCACGAGTTCCACGCCGACATTGCCGTTGTTGATCGCATCGAGGCCGAGCACCCCACCCGCATCGACATCGACGCCGAGGGTATACAGGCGTTCGGGGACCCAGGTCGTCGCGAGGGTCTGGCTGAAGTAGCCGCCATTGTTGAGGATGCCGAGCACATCGACCCCGGCGAGGCCGCCGATGGTGGCGAATCCCGACGAGATCGCAAGGGTCGGGGGCGCCAGCAACCCGAGCACGCTGTTGTAGCTGCCGAGCCACGGCCCCTCGCCGATCATGACATCGGTGGCGGCACCGCCGAGCAGGCCTCCGCCGATCACGCCTTCGTTGGCCGGGTCGGAAAAGTCGCCATTCGGAACCGTGATCCCGGCATTCGGCGACACGCCCGCCACGGCATCGTCCGCGGATGCCACGCCCAGCAGCGCACAAACGGCCAGCGCCGAGACGAGAACACCGGAACGAACGGCACGCAGGAAAGATGCGGCGACGGCCGCGCTCGTCGCGAAATCCCCGCGACGCGGATCGCATGTTTGCATGAGTTTGCCCTCCTATTTGAGCGGGGGCGTGTCGAAGACCTTCGATGACACCGACCGCGATCGAATCTGGAGGGCGAGTTTGCTCCGCGGAAATGTGACGCAATACTCGTTTTCGGCAAGCATGATCCTGCGAATCGCCGCGTCACACCTTAAGGCGTAAATTGACAACCTTATGCTCGCGATATCGATGCACCAATTCGGCATCCGGCAGCTAAGTTATTCCCTGTGCCGCCCGGCCGAGTCGGGGCGCAGCTACCGGGTACCAGGGCCGGAAACGAAAACGGCGAGCCGAAGCTCGCCGTTGCATGCACATGGTCCGGGCGGATCAGGCCGATGCGGCCTGCTCCTCCTCGGTCACCGCCTTCATCGACAGCCGGATGCGACCCTGCTTGTCGACTTCGAGCACCTTGACCTTGACGATGTC
>CAYWZC010000081.1:2317-11883 GCA_964462745.1 uncultured Rhodanobacteraceae bacterium | reverse complement strand
ACAACGCGGCGCTGCAAGCGCGTTCCGCGGCGGCGGCGGAACTGCGCGCGAGGGGTCGGTCCACGCTGCCGTCCACGCTCGCCGAGGAACGCGCCTGCAACCCGTTCCTGCGCGTGGATGCGCCGGCAATCGCATCCGCGTTCCCCGCCGGCATGGATCGCGTCGCGCGATTCGCGGCCTTGCGTGCGCGCAAGGACCACCATCGGGCTGCGACCGCGTGACCGGCCTGCATCGATTCGCCGGTGTCGCGTTCGGCATCGCGCTCGCCGCCTGCAGCGCGCCGCAACCGAGGCCAGCCGTACCGGCCTCGCCGGAACCCGCTCGCGTGACGCCCGCGAAGGTCCCGCCCCCATCCCGAGCAGTACCGGCACCGCTCATCGCGGCCGAACCGCCGGCGCCGGCTTCGCCGTGGGAGCGTATCCGTGCGCAACGCGCGTTGCCGGGTTGCGACTATCGCCCCGAGGTACTTGCCTGGGCGAAGCGCTACACCGCGAATCCGGCGCGTTTCGCCACCACCTTGCAGCAAGCGATGCCGTTCCTGCTGGTCGCGCTCGCGGAAGTCGAGCGGCTGCACGTGCCGGCCGAATTCGCGCTGCTGCCGTGGGTGGAAAGCCATTACCGCCCGCTTCCGGGGCGCGGCGACCGGCCCGCCGGCATGTGGCAATTCGTGCCGTCCACCGCGCGCGGTGCGGGTCTGGTCGTGAACCGGGACTATGACGGGCGCCTCGATGCGATCGAATCGACGCGCGCTGCGATCGGCCTGATCGCGAACTACGGCGAACGCTTCGGCGACTGGCGCCTCGCGGACATCGCGTTCAACGCCGGCGAATACCGCGTCCGGCGCCTCATCGGCGACACCGACACGCGCACGTGGCCGGCAAAGCGCTTCGCCCAGCTCCGCTTCAGCCCGACCAGCCACGCGCACCTCGACAAGTTGCTTGCGATGTCGTGCGTCATCACCGAACCGGAACGCTTCGACGTGCGACTGCCGGAACCGCGGGAACGCGATCACCTTGACGCGATCACGCTCGACGCGCCGCTCGACCTGCGCGTGGCAGCGCGCCTCGTCGGTATCGAATTCGACGAGTTGCAGCGATGGAACGCCGCCTATCGCAGCGAGCGCATGCCGGACGGCGTGCCCTGGCACCTCAACCTGCCGAAATCCCGGATTGCCGCGTTCCGCGAAGCCGTCGCGGCGATACCGCCGGCGCTGCGGCGCGACTGGCAGGAACGAACCGTCCGCGAGCCCCTCGCCGTCGACAACCTCGCGGCCACCAACGACCTTCCGGCGGACACGCTGCGCCGGATCAACGGACTCGCACCGGATGCCACCGAAATCCGCAGCGGCACGGCCCTGCTCCTGCCCGGCAACGAGCGCCCGAAGGCCCGTCCGGCCAGCGCGCAAACCTATGTCGTGCGCGCGGGCGATACGCTGTCGGCAATCGCGCGGCAATTCGGCGTCGCCCTGGAGGAACTGCTGGACTGGAATCGCCTGTCGCCGACCGGCATCCTGCGGCCGGGCGACCAACTGACCATCGGCGACGCCGGCATGGAATGAGGCCCGCAGCGTGGCCAGGCTTCCCGTCGGCACGGATCGCCAGTCGTGCGCACGCCGCATCCTGCTAGACTTCGGCGACCGAAAAACCGCAGCGGAGGACACATGGGTTTCCTGCACGGCAAGCGCGCGCTGATCGTCGGCATCGCGAGCAAGCGTTCGATCGCGTGGGGCATCGCCAATGCGATGCACCGCGAAGGCGCGCAGCTCGCCTTCACCTACCAGAACGACAAGCTCAAGAGCCGCGTCGAGGAAGCCGCCGCGGAATTCGGCTCGAACCTGGTCATGCCGCTCGATGTCGCCGATGACGGCCAGATCGCCGCAATGGTGGCGGAACTCGGCAGCCACTGGGACGGGCTCGACATCCTCGTGCACGCGGTTGGTTATGCGCCACGCGAAGCCCTCGAAGGCACGTACCTGGATGGCCTGAGCCGCGAGGCATTCGCGATCGCGCACGACATTTCCAGCTACAGCCTCGCCGCACTGGCCAAGGCGACACGACCGCTGATGAAGGATCGCGACGCCGCGATCCTGACGCTTTCCTACCTGGGTGCCGAGCGCGCGCTGGCCAACTACAACGTCATGGGCCTCGCGAAAGCCAGCCTCGAAGCGAACGTGCGCTATCTCGCATACAACCTCGGCGAGGACCGGATCCGCGTGAACGCGATCTCGGCCGGTCCGATCAAGACGCTGGCCGCTGCGGGCATCGCCAATTTCCGGCGCATGCTCGATCACGTGGAACAGAACGCACCACTGCGACGCAGCGTGTCGACCGAGGAAGTCGGGAACGTGGCGGCCTTCCTGTGTTCGGATCTTGCATCGGGCGTCACCGGCGAGATCACCTACGTCGATGCCGGTTACAACATCCTCGGCATGACCGGGATCTGACCCGGAAAACCCAAGCGCGCCGCCCGCGCTGCGTGGCTCTCCGCGGCGCGACGCGGCTCTTGACGCCGTACCGTCCGGGGTATCGCCGGTGCGCCGCGATCCGCAGCGTCGACCGGCCCCGCTGGCGTACCGACGAACCGGGCCCCGTCAGGGCAACCGGTCCTCGGAAACCTTGATCTCACTGCGATTGCGCAGTGCTTCGACGAATTCACGGGCGAACAGCGAACCGCGCGCCTGCACGATCGTGTTGCGCGCGGCTTCCCGGGTCTTCTCGTTGAGCTTGGACGGATCACCGTCCGTGGCCTTCAGGAGTTCCACCAGCGCGTACGCGTCATCGGCGAGCGCCACGAGCCGGTAACTCGGCTTGTCGGCCGTCGGGCGCGGCATCGCGAACACCGCGCCGACCACGGTGCGATCCACGTTCATCGCGTTGCGGCCGATCCCGACCTGCTCCGTGACCTCGAGTTCGTTGGCCGTCGCCAGCGCAGCGAGGTCGTGGTCCTTCTCGAGGGTCGCAAACAACGCGTCGGCATGCTTCTTCGCGGCGCTGGCCACACGCTCGGCGATGATCCTGTCGCGGATCGTGTCCCGCACCTCGTCCAGCGGCTTCGCCTTGGACGGTTGGTGTTCCGCCACGCGCACGACGACCACCTTGTCCGGACCGAGCGCCACCGGATCGGAATTGTTGCCCTGGACCAGCACATTGTCGGAGAACGCGGCCTTGACGACATCGGCATTCGCGGCGATGCCTTCACCGCCGGTGCGCTGGAACATTCCGGTCGTCTTGATCTCGAGCCCGAGATCTTCCGCGGCCGGTGCCAGTGAAGACGGGTCCTGGTAGGTCAGGTCGGTCAGGCGCCCGGCCTTCTCGTTGAATACGCGGTCATGTTCGGTCTCGGTGTATTCCCTGACCAGATCGGGGCGGACTTCCTCGAAACTGCGCGTGCTGCCCGGACGGACATCGCGCAATTCGATGATGTGGTAGCCCTCGGATGACAGGACCGGCTCGGAAAGCGCGCCCTTGTCCATCGCGAACAGCGCGTCGTCGAATGCCGGGTCGGTCATGCCTTTTTCGAGCCAGCCGAGATCGCCGCCCTGGTTCTTCGAACCGAGGTCGTCCGATTCGGCTTTCGCGACCGTCGCGAAGTCCGCGCCATCCTCGATCTGCTGGCGAAGCGCGCGGGCTTCGGCCAATGCGGCCTTCTGGTCGTCCGGCGAGCCGTTGCCCGGAACCTTGACCAGGATATGCGACGCAAGCCGCTGCTCCTCGGTCACGAAGCGCGCTTTCTCCTTCTCGTACCGATCGCGCAGGGTCGACTCGTCCGGCGTCACCGCGACGTCGAGCGCGGAAGCGTCAAGTTCGAGATACTGGAGCGAAACCTGCTCCGGCGTCATGAAATCGTCCTGGTGGTCCGCGTACCAGGTTTCGATCTCGTCGGCGCCGACCTCCTCGCTCGGCGGCTCGGGCTTGTCGAGCCGGATGAAACGAAAGTCGCGCGTCTGGTTGCGCAGGCGCAGGTAGGCATCCACGTCCGCCTCGGTCACCAGCGCACTGGCGGTCACTTCGTTCGGCAGGGTACGCACGGCGATGTCCTGGCGCACGCGCTGTTCGAAACCGAGCGGGGTCATGCCCTGGCCGGCGAGGATCGTCCGGTAGCGCGACGGATCGAACTTGCCGTCCTCGAGGAACGCATCGAACGAGGCGATCTGCTTGCGCACGGCATCCGCCGGCACGACCACGCCGAGTTCCTCGTTGGCGTTCAGCAGGACCTGCTCGTTGATCAACTGGTCGAGGACCTGGCGCTTGACTTCGATGCGCTGGAAGAACTCGCCATCCACGCGGTCACCCATCATGCGCGTCATCTGCTGGCGGTATTCGCCGAAGCGTTCACGAAACTGATCCTGGGTAATCGAGGTCTTGCCGACCACCGCAACGTCGGTGCTCGTCTGTGAGATGAAATACGATTCGATGCCGAAGAACGAGAAGCCGATGACGACGATACCCAGCACGATCTTGACGAACAGGCCGGACTTTTTTTCACGCAGGATCTGCAGCATGACGGTACCTTGAAGGAAAACCCGCGCAACGCGATGACGAGGTGCGCACGAGCGGCAACACGCACGGACGCGTGCCGGACAAACAACGAGGGCGCCACGGAGGCGCCCTGTCGACAGACCGCCGAAAACGCCGCGGCGGCCTGTTCAAACCTGCGAAGGGGCGCGAGCCGGCGCCGCCTCGCGCCTGCACCGCTTCAATCCGGTTCCCCGCGCCCGGCGCCGTGACCGGGAACGACGCGACACCCGGTCGCTCGCAGCGCCATCGTCCCACGAGGATCGCGCGCGTCGCGCATTATTGCCTGTGGGACGACAGGTCTGGTGGGTGCTGAGGGTTTCGAACCCCCGACCCCCGCCTTGTAAGGGCGATGCTCTACCGCTGAGCTAAGCACCCGACGCGAAGCCGGCTCAGTTGACGGCGTCTTTCAGCCCCTTGCCAGCCTTGAAACCCGGCACCTTCGATGCCTTGATCTTGATCGTCTCGCCGGTACGCGGATTGCGACCGCTGCGCGCGGCGCGCTTGCGCACGGTGTACGTCCCGAAACCCACCAGCGAGACGCTGTCGCCGGCGCGCAACGCCTTCTTGACGACGTTGAACATCGCCTCGACCGCCCGCTCGGCATCCGCCTTGCTCAGGTTGGCCTCATCGGCAACGGAACCGATAAATTCACTCTTGTTCATTTGATTTCCCTCAGGGAACAGCGAGCCGTTATACGTTGGATCGGACCGGAGCCCAAGCGCGACCCTGATACAGGACCGCGACAGCCATGGAAAGGCATCCCCGCAACCGGCCGGACATCCTCAGTGTCGCCGGATTACGGCTGGGTCTTTATACCAGCGCCCCCGACCCCACGCAACAAAGCGACACCCTGCTTCGGCCGTTCGTGCACACAATCGGCAGGGCCAACCGAAGCGCGCGAACCGCGCTCCGGCGCGCCGTCAATGCGGTCGGACCGGCGATTCGGACCCGCGCCGGTCACCCGCCGGCTTGATGAGATCGGTGCCGCCCTCTTCCGCCGGCGTGCGCGGCGTCAGTGGGCGTTCGAGCGCGATGTCGAGCACCTCGTCGATCCAGCGCGCACTGCGGATATCGAGCGAGGCGGTGACGTTCTTCGGAATGTCCGCAAGGTCCTTGCGATTCTCCTCGGGGATGATCACGGTCGTGATGCCACCGCGGTGCGCGGCCAGCAACTTCTCCTTGAGTCCGCCGATCGGCAGCACCCGGCCCCGCAAGGTGATCTCGCCGGTCATCGCGACTTCCGAGCGCACCGGCACGCGGGTCAGGGCCGAGATCAGCGCCGTGCACATGGCTATACCCGCACTCGGCCCGTCCTTCGGCGTCGCGCCCTCGGGCACATGCACGTGGATGTCGAACTGATGATGGAATTCGGGATCGATGCCGAGCCGCTCGGTGCGCGCGCGCACCACGCTGAGTGCCGCGTGGATCGATTCCTGCATCACGTCGCCGAGCTGGCCGGTATGGATGAGCTTGCCCTTGCCCGGCACGATCGTCGCCTCGATGCTGAGCAGGTCGCCGCCGACCTCGGTCCATGCGAGCCCGGTGACCAGGCCGACCTCGTTCTGCTGCTCGGCGCGCCCGAAGGTGAACTTGCGCACGCCGAGGTAGTGGTCGAGGTTGCGTGACGTGACGCTGGCCTTCGCGGGTTTCCTTTCCGCGTGTCCCGTCTTCGCCGCCCGGGTCGAATCGATCTTCTTCGCGCCCTTCGAGGATTCGGCAAGACTCAACTCCTTCACCACCTTGCGGCAGATCTTGGAGATGTCACGTTCCAGATTGCGCACGCCGGACTCGCGCGTGTAGTAGCGGATGACGTCGCGGATGGCCGATTCGGCAATCGACAACTCACCTGGCTTCAGGCCGTTCGCCTTGAGCTGCTTGGGCACGAGGTAGCGCTGCGCGATGTTGATCTTCTCCTCCTCGGTGTAACCGGGGATGCGGATGATCTCCATGCGATCGGCGAGCGCGGCCGGGATGTTCAAGGAGTTGGCGGTCGCGATCCACATGACTTCGCTGAGGTCGAAATCGACCTCGAGATAGTGGTCGTTGAACGCGTGGTTCTGTTCCGGATCGAGGACCTCGAGCAGGGCCGACGAAGGGTCGCCACGGAAATCCATCGCCATCTTGTCGATCTCGTCGAGCATGAACAGCGGATTGCGCGTGCCGACCTTGGACATGTTCTGCACGATGCGCCCCGGCATCGAGCCGATGTAGGTCCGCCGGTGGCCGCGGATTTCGGCCTCGTCGCGCACGCCGCCGAGCGACATGCGCACGAACTTGCGGTTGGTCGCCTTCGCGATCGACTGGCCGAGCGAGGTCTTGCCGACGCCGGGCGGACCGACCAGGCACAGGATCGGGCCCTTCATCTTGTTCACGCGCTGTTGCACGGCGAGGTACTCGAGGATGCGTTCCTTGACCTTCTCGAGGCCGAAATGGTCCGCGTCCAGCACCTTCTCGGCCGCGGCGAGATCGCGCCGCACCTTGCTGCGCTTCTTCCAGGGCACGCCGACCATCCAGTCCACGTAATTGCGCACCACCGTCGATTCTGCCGACATCGGCGGCATCTGCTTGAGCTTGTTGAGTTCGGCGCGCGCCTTCTTCTCGACCTCGCGCGGCATGCCCGAATCGGCGATCTTCGCGGCGAGCTGGTCGAGTTCGTTCGGCGCCTCGTCCATGTCGCCCAGTTCCTTCTGGATCGCCTTCATCTGCTCGTTGAGGTAATACTCGCGCTGGCTCTTCTCCATCTGGTTCTTGACCCGGCCGCGGATGCGCTTCTCGATCTGCTGCACGTCGATTTCGCCGTCGACGAGACCGACCAGCAATTCGAGGCGATCGGCGACATCGGCGGTCTCCAGGACGCGCTGCTTGTCGGCCAGCCGGATCGCGAGATGCGAACCGATCGTGTCGGCGAGGCGAGACGGATCGTCCATGCCGCCGAGCGCGGTCATGAGTTCCGGCGGCAGCTTGCGCGACAACTTGACCAGTTGCTCGAACAACGAGACCAGCGAACGCGACAGGACCTCGATCTCGCGCTCGCTGCGCGTCCAGTTCGATTCGAGCGTACGCGCGTGGCCGTAGGTGAGGCCGTCGCGCTCCGCGAACGCGGCGATCTCGACCCGTTCGGCACCTTCGACGAGCACCTTGATGGTGCCATCGGGAAGCTTGACGAGTTGCAGCACGCTGGCCGCGGTGCCGATCGAGTAGAGGTCGCCGGACTGCGGATCGTCCACGTCCGGCGAGCGCTGCGCGACGAGCAGGATCTTCTTGCTGCCTTCCATCGCGGCGTCCAGCGCACGCACCGACTTCTCGCGCCCGACGAACAGCGGGATGACCATGTGCGGGAACACCACCACGTCGCGCAGTGGCAGCACCGGCAGGTCGGCGACGTCAGCGGGTGATTTGCTGGGTTTGTCCGTGGGCATGTACAGGTATTCCTCGGCGGGATCGTGGGTCCCGGTTTGCTGACGGGAAACGTGAGGCCGCGGCGTCCCCATTGCAAGCCCGGCCCAGGAAGATGCGGGCCGCGCGCCGACGCCGACGCAAGGCAATCATGCCATGGAAACCCGCTGCGAAAGCGGCGCTCGCCCGTGCCGCTGCGGCGAGAAGGACGCGCTGCCCGGACCACCCCGGATCCGCGTCCCTCGGCGATCGCGGCGAGCGGCGGCCGCGATTATTCCGACGCGGCGCGGTTCTGCAGGTTGCCGCGATAGATCAGATACGGCTCGGCCTGGCCGTTGACCACGGCCTCGTCGACGACGACCTTGCTGACGTGGTCGAGCGACGGCAGGTCGAACATCGTGTCGAGCAGCACCTGTTCGAGGATCGTGCGCAGGCCGCGCGCGCCGGTCTTGCGCTGCAGCGCCTTGTGCGCGGCGGCGGTGAGCGCGTCGGGACGGAACTCGAGTTCGACGCCTTCCATGTCGAACAGGCGCTTGAACTGCTTGGTGATCGCGTTCTTCGGTTCGGTCAGGATCTTGACCAGGGCCGCCTCGTTCAATTCCTCGAGCGTCGCGACGACCGGCAGGCGGCCGACGAATTCCGGGATCAGGCCGAACTTGACCAGATCCTCGGGCTGCACGTCGGCGAGCAGCTTGCCGGTGTCGGCTCCGGACGCGCGGCTGCGCACCTCGGCGTTGAAACCGATGCCGGTCGCCTCCGAGCGTTGCTGGATGATCTTCTCCAGCCCCGCGAATGCGCCGCCGACGATGAACAGGATGTTCTTCGTATCGACCTGCAGGAATTCCTGCTGCGGATGCTTGCGCCCGCCCTGCGGCGGGACCGAAGCGACCGTGCCCTCGATGAGCTTCAGCAGCGCCTGCTGCACGCCCTCGCCCGACACGTCACGCGTGATCGACGGGTTCTCGCTCTTGCGCGAGATCTTGTCGATCTCGTCGATGTACACGATGCCGGTCTGCGCCTTCTCTGCGTCGTAGTCGCACTTCTGCAGCAACTTCTGGATGATGTTCTCGACGTCCTCGCCGACATAACCGGCTTCGGTCAGGGTCGTCGCATCCGCGATCGTGAACGGCACGTTGAGCAGTCGCGCGAGCGTCTCGGCGAGCAGGGTCTTGCCCGAACCGGTCGGGCCGATCAACAGGATATTGGATTTCGCGAGCTCGACTTCCTCGCCGGGCTTCTGCGCCTCGAGGCGCTTGTAATGGTTGTAGACCGCGACCGCGAGCACCTTCTTCGCACGCGCCTGCCCGATGACGTACTGCTCCAGCACGTCGAGGATTTCCCGGGGCTTGGGCAACTGGCTCCCGGCGCCGGAAGTCTTCTCCTCCAGTTCCTCGCGGATGATGTCGTTGCACAGGTCCACGCACTCGTCGCAGATGAACACGGATGGACCCGCGATCAGCTTGCGTACTTCGTGCTGGCTCTTGCCGCAGAAGGAACAGTAGAGGATTTTGCCGCTGTCGCCCGACCGGCCTTGCCGCTCGTCTGTCATGCTGCGCCCCGGGTGGTTGGCCGTCTGGTGCGGCGTAAAGATAACACAGGCGCCCCGCGCTGCAGCGGGTACCGCGCGGGGCAACGGATTGCCGGAACAAAGGT
>CAYWZC010000081.1:0-2217 GCA_964462745.1 uncultured Rhodanobacteraceae bacterium | reverse complement strand
AAGCTCGGCTCTACGGAGAGGCTCAGGGTTTCGTGGTCGGCTCGATCGGCCGCTTTTCGAGCACTGCGTCGATCAGGCCATACGCCTTCGCATCCGCGCCGCTCATGAACCGGTCGCGATCGGTGTCGTGCGCGATCTGTTCCATCGGCTGGCCGGTATGCCGTGCGAGGATTTCGTTGAGCCGCTCGCGCGTGGCCAGGATCTCGCGTGCGTGGATGTCGATGTCCGAAGCCTGGCCGGAAATCCCGCCCGCCCACGGCTGATGGATCATGATCCGCGAATGTGGCAGCGAGTAACGCTTGCCGTTCGCCCCGGACGCGAGCAGCACCGCGCCCATGCTCGCGGCCTGGCCGATGCACATGGTGCTGACGTCCGGCTTCAGGAACTGCATGGTGTCGTAGATCGCGAGCCCCGCGCTGACCGAACCGCCCGGACTGTTGATGTACAGGTTGATGTCCTTGTCCGGATTCTCCGATTCCAGGAACAGCAGCTGCGCGACGATGATGTTGGCGACGTAATCATCGACCGCACCGACCAGGAACACCACGCGCTCCTTGAGCAGGCGCGAGTAGATGTCGTAGGCACGCTCGCCGCGCGAGGTCTGCTCGACGACGACGGGGACGAGGTTCAGGCCTTGCGTCGGTGGATTGCGGGAAATCATGTGCGCGCCTCTGGTGCCGGTTTGGCGAAGGATACGTCGACAGGCTTCCGGAAAGCCCTTCAGGGAGCCTGCGAAAGCGATGCGAGGATTGCAGCATCCGCGAATCGATCACGCAAGTGACGGATTCGCGGGACTCGACGAGCTGCGAACTCAGGCGCCGGGGCGCATGACCTCGCTGAACGTCAGCGGCTGCTCGCTCGCGCTCGCGTGTTCGGCGATCCAGTCGATGACCTGATCCTCGAGTACGCGGCTCTGCAAGCTGCCCATCAACTGGGGATCGCTCGTATACATTTCAACGACCTGCTCGGGTTCCTCGTAGGTCGAAGCGATGCTCGCGAGCATGTTCGACACGCGCCGCGTATCGACCTGGATGCCGTTCTGGCGCGCAAGCTCGGCCAGCAGCAATCCCGCGGCGACGCGGTTGCGCGCCGCGCCAAGATAGGCGTCGAACTTGTCGGCGTTCTTCGGATCGGCCTGCCGCGCCAGTGTACGCGCATCGCTCTCGATCATGCCCTGCGGAATATCGAGATCCGGATACAGCGCGAGCAGCTTCTCGACCGTCGCGGCCTTGAGCCGCGCCGAGAGCATGTTTGCGAGTTCGCGCTCCAGATTGGCGCGCACGTCCTCGCGGAATTGCGCGAGGCCACCTTCGCGGACGCCGAAGCTTGCGGCGAACTCGTCATCGACCGGCGGCAACTCCGGCGCCTGCACGCGCACCACCTTGATCGCGACATGCGCGGATTTGCCGGCCAGCGTAGCGACCTGGAAGTTCTCCGGGAAATCCAGGTCGAGATCGAACGATTCCCCGGCCGCATGCCCGGCCAGGGCCTGCTCGAACGCGGCGAACAGCGCATTCGACCCGATGATCGTGCCGATTTGATCCACGCCGGACGCCGGATGGCGCACGCCATCGCCTTCCGCGCTGTATTCGAAGAACACCATGTCGTGTTCGGCAGCCGCGCGCGTGACCTCTTTCCAGCTGCGGCGCTGCTGGCGCAGGGTTTCGATCATTTCCTCGACGTCGCTGTCGGCGACGCTCGCGGTCGGCTTGACGATTTCCAGGCCGGCGACATCGATCGAACCGATCTCCGGCAGCACCTCGAACGTCGCCGTGTACTCGATTTCGCCATTCTCGGGGCGGCCGCTGGTCGCGATCGACGGCTGCATCGCGGGACGCAGGTTCTCCCGGCTCACCGCCTCCTGGAAGGTCGCGCCGATCATCTCGGACAGGGCCTCGTTGCGGATCTGCGGTCCGAAGCGCTGTTCGAGCACCTTGGCCGGCACCTTGCCGGGGCGGAAACCCTTGAGGCGCACGCTCTGGCCGACCTCGCGCATGCGCGCGCGCACCTTGTCTTCCAGTTCGTCCGCGGGAACCCGGACCGTGAGCTTGCGCCCGAGCTTGCCGACGTTTTCCACCGAAACTTGCATGCCTTGCTCCATTACTTTATGGCCGGGAGAAGTCCATCGTGGACTTCTCCCGGCTCGCCGTTTCCGGTACATGCCCGGAAACGGCTCCGTCGAATCGACCTCCCGGTCGATTCGCGGGCGGCGCTTCC
>CAYWZC010000080.1:2880-12367 GCA_964462745.1 uncultured Rhodanobacteraceae bacterium | reverse complement strand
TCCGTGTACCGGCGCGGCCAGGCCACCTTGACCGGCTTCTTGGCCTCCTTCTCCATCACCGACTGGTATTCCGCGGTCGGGATGTTGGCGCGCCTGGCCTCCTTGTGCTTGAGGGTGGCGACGGTCTTGGGGGTTTTGGGTTTGGCTTTACGTACCATGAGGAAGTTCTTGCTGCTGGTCGGCCATCGCCGTACGACGTGCGCGATTGCCGGGGGTCTGCGGCTGTCCCGGACGCGATAGTCCAGACTGGAGGCCGTCGATGTGTTCGAACAAATCGGAATTGATCCGCTGCCAGAGCGGATCGAGGATGAAGTCGATTCCTTCGCGACGCGCCAATTTGGCGGCGGGAACGAAATCGCTGTCGCCGGCGACAAGGATGATGGTATCCGCCTGCTTCTTCAGGGCGATTGAAGCGATGTCGATGCCGATGCGCATGTCGACGCCTTTCTGGCGCAGACCGAGCGCCACGGAACCACCGTCGAGGCTTTGCCAAACGGCGTGCAGCGAGAGCAGGTTGCGATGCTCCTCGCGGGAAAGCGTCAAGGTGACAGGTGCTGCGGCGTCGGCTACGGGCAGCGGCCGTGGCAATCGGTCCAGAACCTCCAGGGCCGTGCGTGTACGCAACAGTTGCCCGGTCAGACTCGGCTTGATGGCCCAGCCATGATCGCGATTGACCTTGCCGAGTCGCAGGGCCACCTTGCGCTGCTCGCGCAGGCAGTCAAACAGGGCAAGTCGCTGGGTGGCTACATCCGACTTCGCAAAGTCGATCGAGCGGTTGTTGATCGGATGATGGGCCTTGCCGTCATAGGGCACCGCGTCGTAATAGAAGATGCGGTAAACGTGCCGATTCCAGTCCTGCGACTCGCATCCGGTGAGTGCCTTGACGTGGTTGTGGCACATGTGGCGAATGCATGCCGTGATGTGCCCAGGGGTATCGCAACGCGCTGGCGTCACCAGATGTGGGAGTCGCTTCAGGAAAAAGCCGCCGTCGATCAGGATGGCGATGTGGCGCTGGGTCATGTCGACCTCCATTGCGGAGGCGGGACCCGAAGTTTCTTCGCGCCGGAAAAAAGAAAGCCCCAAGGGGTCGGCCAGCGCTCAGGATGATCGAGCGGGCGTACTGCCAAGGGGCGGATGTGCAGGGCACGGTATCCCGTACCGGCAGATGGGTCAATAGCAGTGCTATCGGCCGGTTGGCGAGCGCTCAGGTGGCCGCCGCAAGCCGCCTGCGCCTGGCTGCCGTTCCTTTCCGGACCGTCGATCGAGCGACCATGCGCACCGAAATCGACCATCTTGCCAGCGTCGGGAAAATGGACGACGTGTAAGGGAAACCGCAATTTCCCGGACATGTTGTCCGGGATAGGTGTGAAAAAGTGCCGATTTCGATGCGCCTCAGCCATGCTCCGCCTCCCTGGCCACGGTCCTGGCGATCATGCGCTCGAACTCGGCCTCGACCTTCCGGGCGAAGTCTTCCTGCATTTCGTAGACATCGCCGAACTCGGCAAAGGCCCAGCGGCCGTGGCTGCCGAGCTGGTTCACGCCGGGAACCCAGCAGGTCTCCATGATGGCGCGCTTTTCCCTGGCGTCCTCGCGGCGGTAGCCCTTGATCTCGACGACCAGGTGCAGCAGGTCGTCCTCGCCGTGGCCGTCGTCCACCAGCACGATGAAGTCGGGACGGTACAGGCGGGTTTCGGCGCGGTAGCGGTACGGCACCTCGAAGCCCAAGCCGTGGTTCTTGACGTAGGCGGCGACACGCGGATGGGCTTCGACGACGCGGCAGAACTCGCTTTCCCAACCGCTGTCGAGCACCACGCGGTTGACGTGGCAGCGGCGAGAGTCGGTGTCCCACAGGTCGGTCCTGGATGTGTTGAAGTTGACGTGACTGGTGGAGCCGACCGGGTTGTACGGGTCCGGCACGACCTTGACGTGGCGTGTCGCACCGTCCGTGTCGGCCTTCTGTGCGGCACGGTTGATGGCGGCGACGATACGCTCGCAGGCGATATCGGCCAGCGCCTTGTACTTGAGCTGGGCCGGGTAGGTGCCGCCCTTGCAGACCAGGCACGTATCCAGCCAATGCCGGGCGATGCGCTTGAGCTGGCCGAACAGGTAGAGCTTGGGTTCCTCGCCGGCATCGCGGTACTTGCTGAGCAGCAGGTGCGAGGTCAGTTCGTAGACGATCTGCGAAGGCCGCACGTCGCCGGTGTGTTCGAGCGTGAGATCGACGCTTTCGCCGATGATGCCGGAGTTGCGGGTGTTGGTGGCACCGACCAGCGCGGGGTTAAGTTCGAGGATGGAGTCGTCGTTGAAATCGGCGGCAAGACGCTCGCCGGGGAGTTCGATGCGGTAACCGGCCACGCGCGGGAAACGGATTTCCAGCGCGTCACGCTCGGGTCGCACGGCCTTGACCTGCACGGTCTGGCGCGGCGGTTGCGGCGGCGCGACGGTGGGCTTGGCGGTGAAGTCAAACGGAATGCCGAGTACGTCGGCGTATTCGACGTTGAACCGGCCGTCTTCATTGAGATCGTAGGACTGGCGGCGCAGCGCGCGGCCAATGACCTGTTCGCAGAGAAGTTGGGTGCCGAACGCACGGATACCCAGGACGTGGGTGACGGTGTTGGCATCCCAGCCTTCGGTGAGCATGGAGACGGAAACGACGCAGCGGATCGATTCGCCGAGGCGATCCTTCTTGCCGACGGTGTTCATGACCTCGCGCAGGATGTCGGCATCGGTGAGCTTGTCGGCTGCGTGTGCATCGCCGGTGCGCTCGATGATCTCGCGCTTGAACTGATCCAGTTCGGCCGCGGCCATGGTACGGAAGTTCTTGTCCAGCGCCTCGCCGGATTCAAGTTGTTCGCTGTCGATCAGCAGGGTGCGCGGGCGGCCATGCGGGTTGCCATGCTCGTCGAAGTTGCGGAACAGCTCCAGCCTGCCCTGCTCGAAGGATGAGGTGCCGTCATCGTTGGCACGCTCGAAGCCGGAGATGAAGTCGTACACCAGCTTGGAGATCGCGGTGTTCTGGCAGACGATGATGAAACACGGCGGCACGCCGATGTTCTTGTCGCTCCAAAGTTCGAATGTCTTGGCGTAATGCCCGTATAGGGCCTCCAGCGCGCTGATCAGGGGTGCGGGCAGCTTGAGCGGATCGAGTCCGGAGGCATTGGCGCGTCCGCTCTTGGGCATGTCCTTGCGGATGTGCTCCCAGAGATTGCGGAACATCGGCAGGTCGTCGGGCGTGGCGCCCGGCAGGTTGTCCGCCACCGGCACGCGCGGCAACTTGACGATGCCGCACTCGATGGCATCCATCAGCGAGAAGTCGCTCATGGTCCACGGAAACAAGGTGCCCTCGGCGTAACCGGAGCCGCGCAGGAAGAACGGCGTGGCCGACAAGTCCAGCACGCGGGCGAGGCCGAGATTGCGATGGACCGCTTCGAGGCCGGAAATCCACAGTCGGGCGGCTTCGTTGTTTTGCTCGGCTTCCTTTTTCTCGTCGCCCTTGAGCGCGGCGTCGCCCTCGGTTGGCGGCTTTTCACGGTAGCAGTGATGGGCCTCGTCGTTGATGGCGAGGACGTGCTTGATGCCCATCAATTCCGGCATGACGCGCTGGAGCATCTGGCCCTCGCTTTCGCGGGTGTCGAGGGTTTCGCCACCGCGGCCCTCCAGCAGCCGGCGCCCGCCCTTGGACAGTTCCAAGCGCTCGCGCAGTTTGAAGGCGTGGTAATTGGTGATGACGATCCTGGCCTTGCCCAGTTCCGGCAACATGTCGGTGGGGACCAGCTCGCGACTGGCGTAATAGCTGTCCGGATCGTTGGGCTGCAGCACGCGCAAGCGGTCACGGATGGTGATGCCCGGCGTGACGACCAGGAAACCGCGCGTGAATCGTTTGCTGCCCGGATGACGCACGGCGTTGATCGTCTGCCACGCAATCAGCATGGCCATGACCGTGGTCTTTCCGGCACCGGTGGCGAGCTTGAGGGCCAACCGCATCAATTCCGGGTTGGCGTCCTGGTTGGCGTCGGCAAGGTGGTCGAGGAAGCGCTGGCCGTTCTTGCCCAGTTGCGGTGCGACCTCGGTCAGCCAGATGGCGGTTTCCGCAGCTTCGACCTGGCAGAAGAACGGGCGAACACCGGAAAACGGATGATGCCGCCAATGTTGCAGCAGGCGCGCGGTTTCCGGCGTAACGCGCCAGTCGGCGGGATTGGGGATGCGCCGCCATGCGTCGACTTCGGCGCGCACGCCATTGATGATGGCGCTGTGGTAACGCTGTTCCTCGTCGGCCAGGCGTTGGTCGCCCAGCGCAAGTTCCGACTGACCACCCCGCCGGCGCTTGGTCTTGGGGATCGGCGTAATGAACTCGGCGCTGCGCCGATTGTTGATGATCCGTTCGGTCGGCTGGCCGTCGGCATCCAGTTCCCAATGCCGCGACGGATAGTCGTACGGCGAGTTGAGGATGGGCTCTTTGAAGAACTGGTTTTCCACGTTTCCCCCAGGTTCCACGGCGTCGCGCGAACGCTCCCCTCGCGCGTGGACGAATCATCATAGTTCGCCGGACGCGACCGTGCACGCCCGAACGCGTCGCGTGCTGCGCCGACGATGCATCATCGGCGTCGCAGGTAATGCGACGCGCAGGCTGCGGATTCGAATCCGGAACGCCTCAGCATCAATGGCCGTCGTCGTCCGAACCGGCGCGTGGATACGGCCCAGCCACCCCATTGCCCAACGCCTTGTTGACGGCGATGAAGCGGCTGCGGAGTTGGCCGTGGTTGTCCGCGCGTTCGCGGCGTGTCTGCAGGTAGGTGCGGCGGCTGTCGAGGACGGCGAGGAAGTCGACGAGACCGGCGTCGTAGCGGGCCTGGGCAATCGTGCTGGCGTCCAGCGCGGCGCGTTCGCGCGCTTGCAGTGGTTCGCGCTGGCGGTAGGCGGCGTTGTAGGCGCTCAACGCGTCGTCGATTTCCTGCCAGGCCCGCATTACGGTTTTCCGGTAGGCGATGGCGGCTTCCTGTTGCTCGAGCTTGCGCAGTTCGACCACGCTCTTGCGGCGCCCGTGGTCGAACAGGGGCAGGTCCAGCACCGGGCCGATCGACCACGTCCGGCTGCCCCAGTCGGAGAACTCGCCCGACAGGAAGGACTCGTAGCCGAACCGACCGCCGAGGCGGATGCTCGGGTACAACTCGGCTTGCGCGATGCCGATGTTCGCCGTGACGCGATGCAACTCGGCCTCCGCGGCGCGGATGTCGGGGCGCCGCAGGGCGACTTCCGATGGCAGGCCGAGGGAAAGATCCGGCAAGGTGTCCGCCGGTTCCGACGACACCGGTTCCAGTTCCTCGCGCAACGCGCCCGGGTGCTCGCCGAGCAGCAGCGCAAGCTGGTTCGCGCGCAGGGTCCGTTCGAGCTGGAGCGCCGGCAGCCGCGCGCGCGCGGCGGCGAGTTCCGCCTGTTGCAGGTCGAGTGCGAGGTGATCGTCGATGCCGCCTTCGACGCGCGCTTGCAGCAGCCGCGTCCGCTCCTCCAGGGTTTCCACTTCTTCCCGCGCCAGCTCGATCTGGCGCTGCGCGGTGCGCAACTGGAAATAGCTGTGCGCCACGTCGCTCGCAATGCTCAGGCGGGCCAGGTCCAGCAGGGCCGCCTGCCGGGCGACGCCCGCGTCGGCCGCTTCGATGGATCGCCGCACGCGCCCCCACAAATCGAGCTCCCAGCTCGCATCGAAACCGGCCTGGTAGAGGTTGAACGGTTCGCTGAGCAACTCGGCCAAGGTGTCCCGATCCGCGCCGATGACATCGAACAGCCGCGTGCCGGCCCCCCGTTCACTCTGTCGCTGGCGCGTCGCGCTGCCGGACAGTGCGGCGTGGACGCCACGTTGCGCGGCGACGGTGCTGCGCTGGACGCGCGCCTGGGCGAAATGCAGCGCGGCGGTTTGCAGGTCCGGGCTGGCGGCGGCCGCACGCCGCTGCAACTCGTCCAGCACCGGGTCATCGAAGGCGCGCCACCATTCGGCGGACGCCAGCGAGGCATCCACGCCCGGCACCAGCGCCGCATCGCCGCTGCGCCAACTCGTCCAGTCATCCGGCGCGTCCGGCGTCGGCGCCACGAAATCCGGCCCGACCGCGCAGGCGGACAGGCCGAGTCCGAGCAGGACGATCAACAATCCAGGCGATGCCCGGCGGCGCAGGGACGGAAGGCTTGGCATGGTCGGGCCCTATACGAGTCGATTGCGGAACAGCCAGGCGGACAACGGCAGGGTCACCGCAGCCACCACGAGCAGGGGCAGGAAGTCGATGCCGACCTCGCGGATGCCGGCGCCTTCCAGGTAGACGCGGCGCACGAGATCGATGCCGAAGCGCAGCGGATTGGCCCAGGTCGCGACCTGCAGCACCTCGGGCATGTTGGCGACCGGCGTCAGCAGGCCCGACAGCAACATCAGCGGCATGATCAGCAGGAAGGTGTAGAGCATCGCCTGCTGCATGTTGGCCGCCACCGCCGAGATCGACAGCCCGATCCCCACCGATGCGATCGTGAACACGAGCAGGGCGAGGTAGAGCAGCCACGGCGAGCCGACCATCGGGATGCGGAACCAGAACAGGATGATGAGCAGGATGATCGTCGACTGGATCAGGCCGACGAGGATCGAGGGCGCGGCCTTGCCGACCAGGATCTGCAACGGCGTCATCGGGGTGACCAGGAGCTGGTCGAAAGTTCCCTGCTCGCGTTCGCGCGCGACCGACAGTGCCGCGATCAGCAGGGTCTGGAGCATGCTGAGGGCGGCGATCAGGGCCGGCATCAATTGCCAGCGCGTCTCCAGGTTGGGGTTGTACCAGACGCGGCTGACGAGTTGCACGCCCGCCGCCGCGCCGGCCAGCGACTGGTTGAACGAGGCCACGATCGAGCCGATGTAGGCAGCCGCGACGCCCGCCGTGGTCGAGTTGCGGCCGTCCATGATGACTTGCAGCGGCGCGACGCGTCCGGCCGCCAGTCGCGATTCGAAATCCGGCGGGATGTCGACCACCAGCAGCGCGCGTTCCGAATCGATGACCGCGGCCACCTGCGACGTCGATTGCAGCGTCGCCTGGCGCTCGAACACGCCGGTCCCGTCGAGGCGGGCCAGCAGCTCCGTGGACGCCTGTCCGCCGTCGAGGTCCAGCACGGCGTACGGAACGTGCTTCAACTCGAAACTGGCGCCGTATCCGAACAGCAGCGCCTGCAGCAGGGCGGGCGCGAACAGCATCGCGCGGCTGGACGGTTCCTTCAGCAGGGCCAGCAGTTCCTTGCGGCACAGGAACGCGATGCGGGCGAAGTAGGTGCGCCATTCGTCCATGTCAGTCCAGCCTCTTGCGCAGGGTCCTGCGCGTGGCGAGGAACAGCAGCAGCGCATACAGCAGCAGGATCGCCGACTTCTCGAAGAACATCGGCCAGTTGTTGCCGGCCAGGAACAGCGTCTTGATCAAACCCATGAAATGGGTGGCGGGAAGCAACTGGCTGATCCACTGGATGACGACCGGCATGTTGCGCAGGTCGAACACGAAACCCGACAACATCAACGCCGGCATGAAGCTGGTGAGCAGCGCGAGCTGGCTGGCTTCGAACTGGTTGCGCGTGACACCGGAAATGAACAGGCCGAGCAGCAGGGAGACCACGAGGTAGAGCAGCGAGCACACCACCACCGCTAACAGCGAGCCGCGTATCGGCACATCGAACAGGAAACGCGCGGTGACGAGGCAGATCGCGAGATTGAAGACGCCGACGCCGAGGTAGGGGATGAACTTGGCGAGCACGAGTTCCGCCGGCCGTACCGGCGTCACGAACAACGCCTCGAGCGTGCCACGCTCCCATTCGCGCGCGATCAACAGGGAGGTCAGGAACGCGCCGATCAGGGTCATCACCAGCACGATCAGTCCGGGCACGAGGTACCAGGTACTGATGCCGGCTTCGTTGAACCACATCCGCTGCACCAGTTCGACGCGCCCGGAAGCAGGTGGCGCACCCGCGCGATCGGCGCGCGCGAGCGCATGGCCGGCCAGCGCGCCCGCGACATAGGCCTGGATGGCCTGCGCGGTGTTCGCATCGACACCATTGAGGATCAACTGGACCCGCGCATCGCCGCTGGCGAGGCGCCGGCTGAAATCGACCGGAACCCGGACGATGCCGCCGACCTTGCCACGCAGCATCCGTTCCTCGGCCTCGGCCATGCTGCCGACCGCCATCGGAACGAGGTACGGGGAACCGTACAGGCCGGATACCACTTCCATCGCGTCGGGCGAACGATCGTCGAGGACCAGCGCCACCGGCGCGTCGGTGACGTCGAAGGACAGGCCGTAGCCGAACAGCAGGATCAGCAAGGACGGCAACACCAGCCCGACCGCGAGGCTGCTGCGCTCGCGCATCATCTGCCGGGTTTCCTTGCGCACCAGCGCCACCAGCCGGCTCAGGAAGCCCGGGCGTTTCACGCGGCCCGGCCCAGGTCGCCGCCGCGTCGGCGCGCGCGGCCCTGTTCGACGATCGCGATGAACGCGCCGTCCATGTCGGCGTCCCCGCCTCCGGCCAGCTCGCGCACTTCCTGCGGCGTGCCGAGGGCGAGCAGTTCACCCGCATCCTGGATCGCGATGCGGTCGCAGTATTCGGCTTCCTCCATGAAGTGCGTGGTGATGATGACCGTGACACCCTGTTGCGCCAACCCCGTGATCGTGCGCCAGAACGAGCGCCGCGCGAGCGGATCGATGCCGCTCGTGGGTTCGTCGAGGAACAGGATCCCGGGCTGGTGCAGCAGGCCGGTGGCCATCGCCAGCCGCTGCTTGTAGCCGGCGGGAAGATCGCCGCTGCGCGCGCGGCCATCGAGGTCGAAGCGCGCGATGGCCGCATCCACGCGTTCGCGCAATTCCCGTCCGCGCAGACCGTAGGCGCCACCGAAGAACTCCAGGTTCTCGCGCACCGTGAGCTGGCCGTAGAGGGCGAACTTCTGCGCCACGTACCCGATCCTCGCCCGCGCCTTCGCGCGCGCCGTCCGCAGGTTGAGCCCCGCCACTTCGAGGTGGCCGCTGGTGGCCGGCAACAAGCCGCACAGCATGCGGAACGTCGTGGTCTTGCCCGCGCCATTGGGTCCGAGCAAGCCGAAGATCTCGCCACGGCGGACATCGAACGTGGTGCGGGCGACGGCGGTGAAATCGCCGAACTTGCGCACCAGGTCGCGCACCACGATCACGGGCGCATCGTCGTCGCCGCCGCCGCTCGGGTCGGGCCGTGCGCTCGCGACCACCGGCTCCGCAACCGGTTGCCGCTCGCGCAGCAGCATCATGAACGCGTCTTCGAGTTGTTCCGGCCGTGCCCGCGGGGTCTGGCCCATCAGAGCGGAATCCAGTTCCGCGGATCCGGCATCGGGTGCGCGGATGAAGCGTACCGCACCCGCGCGCGGAACCGCGTCGAGGATGTCGGCGGCATCGTCGATCAGGCGCGCCTGCAGGTCGCGCGCAGGAACGCCCGCGGGCGGATCGACGACCCA
>CAYWZC010000080.1:0-2780 GCA_964462745.1 uncultured Rhodanobacteraceae bacterium | reverse complement strand
CCGTGCAGGTCGGCGTAGAGGTCCAGGTTCTCCTGCACGCTGAGATCCCCGTACAGGCCGAACCGCTGCGGCATGTAGCCGATCCGGTCCTGGACCGGTTGCGGATCCGCGGCCATGTCGGTCCCGAGCACGTGCAGGCGGCCGCCGTCGGGTTGCAGCAAGCCGGCGAGCATCCGCAGGAAAGTGGTCTTGCCGGCGCCGTCGGGCCCGACCATCGCGGTCAACTGGCCGGGCGGGATGGACAGCGAGATCGCCTCCAGCGCAGCCACCCTGCCACCGCCACCGGCCGGAAAGGTCTTGCGCAGATCCCGGGCGACCACGATGTCGCCGGTCACGTTCACTGGCGTCGGCCCGTCGCCAGCACGACCGTCACCGGCTGGCCCAGGCGAAGCCGGTCGGCGTCGTCCTCGACCACCACGCGCACCTCGTAAACCAAGCTGGTGCGCAGTTCCTCGGTCTGCACCGACTTGGGCGTGAATTCGGCCACCGAGGAAATGAACCCTACGCGACCGCGGAGCGGCTGGTCGGGTTGGCTGTCGGTGCGCACCTGCGCGGACATGCCGGGGCGGATCCGACCCAGCTCGATCTCGCTCGCATACACCCGCACCCACTTCGGACGCGTCAATGCCAGCGCGAACGCGGCGCGTTGCGGTGCGACCATGTCGCCGATTTCGACCAGTCGCGAACGGACGACGGCATCGACCGGGGCCTTCAATTCGCCCTGCGCGATCTGGTATTCGAGCAGGTCCAGGTGCGCTTCCGATGCCTTCCACTGCGCCTCGGCCGCCGCGACCTCCTCGTCGCGGGGTCCCTGCTCGGCCAGTTCCAGTTGCTGGCGCCGTTGTTCGACGGCGGCCGCCGCGACCTTGGCGGCCGCCGTCGCACGCGCCACTTCCCGCGCGCTGACACCACGGCCCCCGGTGGCGGCGGACACGCCTTCCAGCCGGCGGAGATCCTGCGTCGCCTGCGCCGCTTCGGCCTGCGCGGCGGCCAGCGCGCTTCTCGCCTGGGCAATCTCTTCCGGACGCGACCCGCTGCGGAGGCGATCGACCACCTGGCGCTGCGCCTCGCCCTGCGCCTTCGCCTGCGCGGCCTGGAGCTGCAGCGACCGGGTGTCGAGCGTCGCGAGGACGTCGCCGGCATCGACCCTGTCGCCTTCCTCGGCGCGCACGTCCAGTACCCGCCCGCTGCCCTCGAAGGCCAGCGATACCTGGCGGATCTCCACATTGCCCTGCAATACCAGGGCGCCGTCGTCACGGTTGTCCCGCCGCGAAAACCACCAGAACCCCAGCGCCAGGGCTCCCGCGACAACGGCGACCGCAGCGGCAACGGTGATCTTCTTCATCGCGCATTCCCGATCCGGGTCGATGAGCGCAATCCTAGCACTACATTAAATTGAATTTGAAATCCGGATCGACCAGACTGGCCTTCCCCACTCCGGTGACGACCCCGAATGCCGACCAGGAAGACCTCCCCGCGGAGCCAGCGCACGGATGGCGAAGCCACGCGCGCACGCCTGCTGGAAGCGGGCGGCCGGCTGTTCGCGCGCCAGGGCTTCGCGGAGACCACGAGCAAGGCGGTCGCGCTCGCCGCGGGCGTGGACCTGGCCCTGATCAACTACCATTTCGGCAATCGCAACGGGCTCTACCAGGCGGTGTTGCTGGAAGCCCACCAGGGCCTGGTCGGGCTCGCCGATCTGCGCAGGATCGCGGATGCCGACATCTCCGGAGAGGAACGCCTGCGCAAGCTGATCGACGGCATCGTCCGGCGCGGGAGGAAAGCCGACACCTGGTACCCGCGGGTGCTCGCGCGCGAGATCATGGCGCCGACTTCGCATCTCGCGGTGCTGCTGGAAAAGGCCGTACCGCCCAAGCTGCAATTCCTCCGCAGGATCCTCGGCGACGTGTCGGGAATTCCGCCGGACGATCCGGCGATCCTTCGCTGCCTGCTCAACGTCCTCGCGCCCTGCATGATGCTCGTGGTCATCGACCGCGACATGCCGAGCCCCCTGCAACGGACCCTGCGCACCCCGCACAAGACCCTCGTGGATCACCTGCACACGTTTGCGGTCGCGGGATTGAAGGCGATCGGCGCGGCGCATCGGCCTCGGGGGACGAGGCGCCGGTGAGTGGCCCGTTGGTCCGTGTGATATAAGCTTGCATCCGGCTGTTTCTGTCGAATGGCGTCACGGCGGTCGCGTACGGGCAACTTTCGTTGACGACCACGCCAGGACCTTGGAACGCGATCTGCAACGGTCGCTGCGCCGGCTGGGGGCGGAATGACCAACGAAGAATTCAAGCGCACGCTTTGGGAAGCGGCCGACAAGCTGCGCGGCTCGGTGGCCGCGGCGGCCTACAAGTACCCGGTGCTGGGGCTGGTGTTCCTGAAGTACGTGTCCGACATGTTCGACGCGCAGGGTCGGGCGATCCGTCACGGCGTGAGCGAGCCGCAATCGCCGTACTACGTCGACGACAAGGGCATGCGATCCGAGCTGGCCGAGCAGTTCGCCACCGACAAGACCTTCTACGACGCCGACAACGTGTTCTGGGTGCAGCCGAAAGCGCACTTCAACACCTTGCTGGCCCAGGCTGCCGCGCCGGACCTGGCGCAGAAACTGGACAAGGCGCTCGGCGAGATCGAAGCCGAGAACCCGAGCCTCAAAGGTGTGCTGTACCGCGAGTTCTCCCGCTTGGAACTCGAGCCGGGCAAGCTCGGCGAGCCGATGCAACTGCTGGCCCGGCTCAGCTTCGATCCCGAGCGACACGGCAGCCGCGACGTGT
>CAYWZC010000079.1:0-12443 GCA_964462745.1 uncultured Rhodanobacteraceae bacterium | reverse complement strand
TACAGTCTGCCCCCGTTGGCCGCTTGGGTATCCCTCCTGGGTCTTCGTGATCGGCAGCGGCGCTCGCGGGGGCGAACAGACCCGCAGTCTGGCCAAGGCTGCCTGACTTTCCTGCAATAATCCTGATTTCCGGCACGGAGCCGCGTATTGTCCTGTCCGAAGCGTTGCACTGTCAAGGTCCCGGATCGAGAAGAATCCACCAACCCGACCCACTGGCCGGCAATCGACGGGAACCACGTCGCGGTTTCCCTGCCCCGGCATCTGCTAGGGTCGTTCAGGGCTGCTGGAACGGGGAACCGGTATGAATCTCAAGATCTGCCTGGCGTGTGCAATGGCGGTCCTGGGCGGCAATGCCCGGGCCAACGAAGTGACGATCCAGAACGACTCGCTGGTCAATTTCGGCAATGCGGCGATCGTCTGGGGGTTCGTCGCCGGCGAGGCCGCGGGTTCGTGGCTCACCACGCCCTGCACGGGGAACCTCGTCGCGGTGCAGGTCTTCTGGCTTTCGCCGACCGGCACCGAGAAGCCGAGCATCGAGGACTCCATCGACATCTACCGGGCCGGCACGTTCCCCGAGCCCGGCGAACTCGCGCTGGAGGTCGCCGGTCCGGTCCTGACCGACAATGCGCTGAACGAATTCCGCTACCTCGACGAGAACGGCACCATCCCGATCAGCGTGCCGGTCGTCGCGGAGGAAACCCTGGTCGTCGCGCTGACGTTCGCCGAGACGCCGATCCAGTTCGTCGACCCAAGCGTGGTGCGCGATACGGACGGAATCCAACCGGGTCGCAACGCCCTGTACGGCGACATCGGCGCAGGTTTGCAATGGTATGACGCATCGCTGCTCGGGATTGCCGGCGACTGGGTGATTCGCGCCGTGGTCGACTGCGAGGCCGGCGCCAACGACGCGGACGTCGCGGTCACGATGAGCGCCGATCCGCCCGCGTACACCGCCGGCTCGCCGTTGACCTACACGATCTCGATTGCCAATGCCGGTCCGGCCAACGCCCTCAACACGACGATCGTGGACACGTTCCCGGCGGCATTGAACGACGTCGAATGGACCTGCACGGCGAGCGGCGGTGCGACGTGCCCGGCGCAGGGCAGCGGCATGATCGCGCAATCGATCGCACTGCCGGCCGGCGGCCAGGCGGTCTTCCATGCGACCGGCACGATCGCGTCCGGCACCACCGGACCGATCAGCAATACGGCGACCGCCGTGGTCGGCGCGCCCGCAACCGACCCGGATACCGACAACAACACCGCGAGTCTCCTGGTCGAGAGCGCCGGCAACGACACGATTTTCGCCGACGGCTTCGACGCTGCCGGCCGCGAAATCCCGCTCACGCCCGTTGCCGCACGTGCGTCGAACGAGACACCGGGTGAGGCTAGACGTTGAACAGGAAATGCAGGACGTCGCCATCCTGGACGACGTAATCCTTGCCTTCCTTGCGCAGCCGGCCCGCTTCGCGCGCGCCGGCCTCGCCGCCGTAGGCGATGAAGTCTTCGTAGGAGACGGTTTCGGCGCGGATGAAACCGCGCTCGAAATCGGTGTGGATCACGCCCGCGGCCTGCGGTGCGGTCGCGCCGATCTCGATCTGCCAGGCGCGCACTTCCTTCACCCCCGCGGTGAAATAGGTCTGCAGGCCGAGCAGCAGGTAGCCGGCGTGGATCACGCGATGGAGGCCCGGCTCGTCGAGACCGAGATCGCGAAGGAACTCGTCGCGATCGGCGGCGTCGAGTTGGGCGAGTTCCTCCTCGATCGCCGCACATACCGGCACCACCTGGGTGCCCTCGGTGGCCGCGCGCGCGCGGACCGCGTCGAGATGCGGATTGTCGCGAAAGCCGTCCTCGAGCACGTTCGCGATGTACATCAGCGGCTTCAGCGTGAGCAGGAACAGGTCGCGGACCAGCGCCTTCTCGTCGTCGTCGAGGCCGAGGCTGCGCGCCGGGCGCCCTTCGTTCAGTCCCGCGGCGAGCTTCTGCAGGACCGGCCGCCGGGCGATCGCGTCCTTGTCGTTCGCCTTGGCCGCGCGCTCGACGCGATTCAGCGCCCTTTCCACCGATTCGAGATCGGCCAGCGCGAGTTCGGTGTCGATCGTCTCGATGTCGGACAGGGGATCCACGCGACCCGCGACGTGCACGACATCCGCATGCTCGAAACAGCGCACCACGTGGGCGATCGCATCGACCTCGCGGATGTGCGCGAGGAACTGGTTGCCGAGACCCTCGCCCTTCGACGCGCCGGCAACGAGGCCGGCGATGTCGACGAACTCGATCGAGGTCGGCACGACCTTCTGCGGCTGGACGATCGCGGCGAGCGCCGCGAGGCGCGGATCGGGAACGGGCACCACGCCGACATTCGGATCGATCGTGCAGAACGGGAAATTGGCCGCCGCGATACCCGCGTTGGTCAGCGCGTTGAACAGGGTCGACTTGCCCACGTTGGGCAGGCCGACGATGCCGCATTTGATGCCCATGCTTGGAATCCGGGAATGGAAAATCGGGAATGGGGAATCGGAGAAGCGGAAGCAAGACGGGAACTAATCCCGGCTTTCGGTTCCCGATTCCCGGCTCGTGTGCAACTGTTTCATCGCCTCGCCGAAGCGACCTTCGACCGCGAGCGGGAGGACATCGGTCGCCGCGCCGATCGCGTCGAGGATCGCGGCCTCGTCGCCTGCCGACGGCCGACCGAGCACCCACGGCGTAACGCGGTTCCGGTCACCCGGGTGGCCGATGCCGAGACGCAACCGGTGGAAGCGACCATGGCCGACGTGCGCGAAGATGTCGCGCAAGCCGTTCTGGCCGCCATGCCCGCCGTCGAACTTGAGCCGCGCGGTTCCGGGCGGCAAGTCCAGGTCGTCGTGCACGACCAGCATCTCCTCGGGTTCGATCTTGTAGTAGCGCAGCGCCGCGGCGATGGCGCGACCGCTTGCGTTCATGAACGTCGTCGGCCGCAGCAACCACAACGACCGGCCACCCAATGACCAGCGCGCGGTCTCCGCGTGCAGCTTCGATTCCACGCCGAAGCGCGCCGCGCCAGCCTGCGCCAGCGCGTCGACGAACCAGAACCCGACGTTGTGCCGGGTGCCGAGATATTCGGCGCCGGGATTGCCGAGTCCGGCGATGAGGCGCAAACCCGCCATGACGAACGCGTCACACGGCCGCCCCGCCGGTCGATCCGGCGGGATGGCGCGCGATCGCTACTTCTCTTCCTTCTTTTCTTCCTTGGCGGCTTCGCCAGCCGGCGCCGATGCCGCCGCGCCTTCCTCGCCTTCGGCGACTTCCGACTCGACTTCCTCGCGGGCCATGCGCGCCACCACGACGGCGATGTCGTGTTCCTTGCCGAGCTTGAGCTGCGGAATCTCGACGCCCTCGGGCAGGGTCAAGCCGGAAAGGTGGATGATGTCGCCGATCGCGAGTTCGCCGAGGTCCAGCTCGATGAACTCGGGCAGGTCCTTCGGCAGACAAGCGACTTCGACGTCGGTCAGCTCGCGCATCACGACGACACCGCTGGTCTTGCCGGCCGGCGACTTTTCCTGGTTCAGGAAATGGATCGGCACGCGCACGCGGATGACTTCGTCGTCGCTGATGCGCTGGAAATCCATGTGCAGCAACTGCTGCTTGTACGGGTGCCGCTGCATGTCACGCAGCAGGACCTTCTGCTTGTCGCCGTCCAGGCTGAGGTCGAAGATCGCCGAATAGAACCATTCGTTCTGCGAAGCGGCCCACGCATCCTTGTGCTCGATCTGGATACTGACCGGGGCGAGCTTGCCACCGTAGACGATCGCCGGGACCTTGCCCGCCCGACGCAGGCGGCGGCTCGCACCTTTGCCTTCGTCGGTACGGCGCTGGACCGCGATTTCATGTGAAATTGCCATTTCTCTGTTGCCTCACTGCAAGGGACCGCCTCGCGGCGGCGTGTCGACTTCCCCGCGACCAGGGAAGCCGTTGGAATCCCGCATTTCGGGACTCGGGATTCGGGATTCGAGTGCCGCGATACCGGCTGCTGACGAATCCCGAATCCCCAATCCCCATTCCCGGACTCAATCCAGATACAACGAACTCACCGATTCGCCGAATGCGATGCGCCGGATCGTCTCGGCGAGCAACTCGGCAACCGAGAGCTGGCGGATGCGATCACAACGGCTCGCGGCCTCCGACAACGGGATCGTGTCGGTCACGACCAGCTCGTCCAGCTGCGATGCCGTGAGGTTGTCGATCGCCGGCCCGGACAGCACCGGATGCGTGCAGTACGCAACCACCTTGCGCGCGCCATTCTGCTTCAACGCCGCCGCCGCCGCGCACAGCGTGCCCGCGGTATCCACGATGTCGTCGACCAGCACGCAGACCTTGTCCGTCACGTCGCCGATGATGTTCATCACGGTCGATTCGTTCGGCCGCGGACGGCGCTTGTCGATGATCGCGAGATCCGCGTCGTCGAGGCGCTTGGCGATCGCGCGCGCGCGAACCACGCCGCCGACGTCAGGCGATACCACGATCAGGTTGTCGCTCGCGTAATGACGCCAGATGTCGGCGAGCAACACCGGCGATGCGTACACGTTGTCCAGCGGAATGTCGAAGAACCCCTGGATCTGGTCCGAGTGCAGATCCACGGTCAACACGCGATCGGTACCGACCGCGCCGATCATCGTCGCAGCCACCTTGGCCGTGATCGGCACCCGCGCCGAGCGCAGGCGGCGATCCTGGCGCGCATAGCCGAAATACGGCATGACCGCGGTGACGCCGGCGGCCGAGGCGCGCTTGAGCGCGTCCACCAGCACCAGCAGCTCCATGAAGTGGTCGGCGGTCGGCGCGCAGGTCGACTGCAACACGAACACTTCCTGGCGACGCACGTTCTCGCTGATCTCGACCTGCACTTCGCCGTCGCTGAACGCGCCGACCGTGGCCTTGCCGAGCGGAACATTGAGTTGCTCGCAGATCGCGCTGGCCAGATGCCGGTTCGCATTGCCCGCAAAGATCAGGATGCCGGCGTTGTCCACATTGGCTTCCACACATCACCCCGCGAGGGTTGGATTTTCCGACCTCGGCACGCCGCTCGCGCCGATACCCGGCACGACATCGTCCGCGAAGCCGGCGAGCTACGCCGGTTGGCTGGGGCGGCAGGATTCGAACCTGCGAATGCGGGGATCAAAACCCCGTGCCTTACCACTTGGCGACGCCCCAATGCCGAATGCCGAAAAGTCCGTCGTGGACCTTTTACTCGCCGCATCCTGCGGCTCGCCCCTTCGGGGCCAGCTTTGCTGTTCGCGCGCGCTCCCGGCGCGCGCAGTCAGCTCGTCGAGTCCGGTGCACGCCCGGACTCGTCTCCGACGAATCCATCACTTGCGTGATCGATTCGCGGGCGATGCATCCCTGCACCGCTACTGGCTGCTGAACCCGTGTTGGCGAGCCCGTCATTCGCGGGCCCGTCATCCGACAGCATGCTGCTCGCGCCATAGCGTGACCCGCGCAGCGAGCGGCGAGCGGGTGACACCTCGAGCCAGCCACGCGCGCAGGTCGTCGGGGCATTCCTCTACCAGCTTTTCGCCTGCGGCACGCATCGCCACCGGCACGAACACGCAACCTCCCGAACCGCTGAGTCGCGCCGCGCCATGCCGGCCGAGCCAGTCCAGCGCACGCGCGATCCGCGGATATCGATCCCGCGCCACCGCTTCGAACGCATTTTGCGTCCCGGCGCCGGAAATGAAGCGCGGAATTGTCATCCGTGCCGCGTTGCGTGTCAAATCGGGATCGCCGAACAGCGCTGCCGTCGATACGCAAACGCCCGGATCGACGACCACGTACCAGCGTTGCGGAAGGTCCAGCGGGGTCAGCTCCTCGCCGATGCCTTCCGCCCAGGCACTGTGCCCGTGCACGAAGACCGGCACGTCGGCGCCGAGTTCCAGCCCCAGGGCGGCAAGCCGGTCCGTATCGAACCCGCAATTCCACAACTCGTTCAGCGCGACCAGCGCGGTGGCCGCGTCGGAGCTGCCACCGCCGAGGCCGCCGCCGAGAGGGATGCGCTTGTCGATGGCCACCTCCGCGCCGAGCGCGGTACCGCTCTCGCGCTGCAGCAGGCGCGCTGCGCGCAGGGCGAGGTTGGTGTCGTCGGCGACGCCCGCGATCGGCTCGGCACAGGTGATCGCGCCATCGGCGCGTACCCGCAGGCCGAGTTCGTCGCCCCAGTCGAGCAACTGGAAAACCGTCTGCAGCAGGTGATAGCCGTCGGCGCGGCGCCCGGTGATGTGCAGGAACAGGTTGAGCTTGGCCGGCGCCGGCCAGCGGCTCCAGCCGTTGCCGTCGGCGCACGCGTTCATGGCAGGGTCCAGGACCGGATCGAGACCCGCACGTCGCGCTCGCCACGGCTTGCGAAGATGCGTTGCGGCAGCGGAGGATCGACCGATTCGTCGTAGTCGCGGTACTCGACCGTCCAACCCGCCTGCTCGATCCGCGCGGGCAGGCCATCCTCGCGAAACACCAGCGTTGCCGGTCCCGGCGCGCGCATGCCGCGAATCCAGTAACCGAGCTCCGCGACCGGCACCTGCCAGCCCAGTTCGCGCGCGAGCAACGCGGCGGCATCCGGGCCCTCGACGGCCTCGGCGCGCAGGCCCTCGAGGACCGCATGACGATCATCGCCGCGCAGTACCCAGGTCTTGCCGGTCACCGGCGCATGCACGGTCAAGTCGAAAGCCGCACCATCCTGGACCCAGCGCAGCGAACCGCTGCCGCCGTCGCGACCGTCGGAGACCCCGAGCCGGCCCTCGATCGTCCAGCGGTCGCGCGCGGCGAGTACCTGTTCGCGCACCTGCTGTACCGCGAGGCGCGCCGCGTCGGGTTTCAGCCGCGGTGCCGCGCACGCGGCCAGCAGCGCCGCCAGCGCAAATGCCGACGCGTGCCGGACGTGTCGGCCGATTGCGGACGGCATCCGCCCGCGAACAGCACCGCCGCCGACGTCGTGCGATGCGGGGCGCCTCATGTCGTCAATCGCCGGATCGTATCGATCAACGCCTTGTTTTCTGCGTCCTTCTTGCGTCCCTGCTCCCAGATCTCGCGCGCCTCGTCGCGACGCCCCATGACCCAGAGGACCTCGCCGAGATGCGCCGCGATCTCGGCATCGGGCTGTTTCGCGTACGCGCGGCGCAGGTCGCGAACCGCCGCGTCGAGGTCACCGAGGCGGTAACGTGCCCAGCCGAGGCTGTCGATGATCGCGGGTTCGTCGGGTTTGAGGCGGATGGCGCGTTCGATCAGTTGCAACGCCTCGTGGGTGCGGTCGGTCTGGTCGACCAGGGTGTAACCGAGTGCATTGAGCGCTTCGGCGTTTTCCGGATCCCTTTCGATGATGCGGCGCAGATCGCGCTCGGCGCCGGCGATGTCCTGCATCTCGACCCGCAGTAGCGCGCGCGCATACAGGATGCGCGGATCGTCCGGAAGGCTCTGCAACGCGCGCGCATGGATCGCAAGCGCCTCGTCGCGCCGGCCCTTGCGCGCGAGCAGGTCGGCTTCGAGCAGGTAGGCATTGCCGAGCAGTTCGGGATCGGTCGCGGCCTGGGCCGCGAGCAAGCGTACCGCTGCGAGGGCCTCGGTCGTCTTGCCCTGCTGGTCGAGCAGGACCACGCGACGCACCCGCGCATCGAACCAGTGCTCGTCCTCGTCGCTGACCTGCGCGTACCAGGCTTGCGCCGCATCCGGCTTGCCGATCAGCTCCGCGACCTGGCCGAGCAGGTACAGGCGATCGTCGCTGCGCGGCGCGTCATCCGCCTCGAGTTCGCGATACAGCGCGGCCAACCCGGCCTTGTCGTCCGCGCGCGCGGCATAGGCGGCGCGACCCGCATACGTCGCATCGCCCTGCGGACCGCCGGCGAGGACGCGCGCGGCTTCCTTGTTGTCACCGGCATCGGACAACAACGCCGCGTATCCCGTGCGCAGGCGGATGCTGTCCGGCTCCTGCGCAAGGGCCGCGACATAGGCGGCCCGCGCCGCGGCCTCGTCGCCGCGCTGCATGGCGAGGTGCGCGCTCCAGGCGTACGCATCGCTGCCGTGGAAGCGCTCGACCGCCTCGCGCGCGGTGCGTTCGGCGAGCGGCTTGTCGTCGAGCTTCCAGGCAAGCTG
Organism: uncultured Rhodanobacteraceae bacterium; assembly: GCA_964462745.1. Lineage (GTDB taxonomy): Bacteria > Pseudomonadota > Gammaproteobacteria > Xanthomonadales > Rhodanobacteraceae > Dokdonella_A. The sequence goes on along the minus strand of CAYWZC010000079.1, from coordinate 4,331 downwards.
GCTGACCGCGAGCCAGATGCCCTCCTCGCTACCGAGTCGCTGTGCCGTCGCAAGACGTGCGAGTACGCGCGCCGCGAGGTCCGCGTCTTCAGCACCGAGCAGGGCCTGGGCAACGAGTCGCCAGGCATCCGCGCCACCTCGCCCGGCCAGCATCGCGAGGTCATCGAACGCGGCATCCTCGTCACCCGTGCCGAGCGCAACCCAGGCACGTGCCTGCACGACACCGGGCAGGTCCGGGGCGAGTTGCTGCCAACGTGCAAGACTCGTGCGCGCAAGTTGCCAATCCTTCACCGCGATCGCGAGCCGGGTCGCCTGTTCGGCGACGGCGGGGTCGGTGCCGAGCCGCGCCGCGTGCGCGTAATGACGTGCACCACCGGCCAGATCGTTGTCCTGCAGCGCGAACTGGCCGGCGATGAGGGCGAGCATCCGATCCTCGTCCCGCGCCGGTGGCGCCACCACGGGGGGCGCCACCGACGACACGTTGCGTGACGCGGGTGCCACGGCGCACGCACCGAGGACCATGCATGGCACGCACGCGAACAGGACACGCAACAGGCGCGTTACGCGAAGGCGAGCGGCCAATTCTGTTTCAGCGGACATCATGCAAGGTATTGTCTCACTTGATCTTGTGCGGGTGCGCCCGCACAATTCGCGGCACGCGCGAGCGTTGGCAGGGCGCCGAAAACCCTCCGGACGCGCGATCCGGTTCGCCTGCGCGCGTAGTTCGAGTGTAGCGCGCCGACCGCGGCCCACCAGCTTATCCGATTGCCGCAAACATGGCCCTAGTCGCGCTTGGACTCAACCACCTCACCGCGCCGGTCGCGCTGCGCGAGCGCGTCGCGTTCACCAGCGAGGCAACCGGCCCGGCGCTCGGCGAGCTCGCCGCCGAGCCCGGCATCAGCGAAGCGGCGATCCTGTCGACCTGCAACCGCACGGAACTCTACTGCACGGTCGAACCCGGCGCGGAATCCGTACCGACCACATGGCTGCGCCGCCACCAGAACCTGAACGGCACGGCGATCGGGGAGTTCCTCTATCGGCATGTCGATGCAGGTGCAGTGCGCCATCTGTTCCGGGTCGCGACCGGCCTCGATTCGATGGTGCTCGGCGAGGCGCAGATTCTCGGCCAGGTCAAGCAGGCGTGGCTGCTCGCACGCGGTGCGCATACCCTGAAGGCGCCGCTCGATCGCCTGTTCCAGAACAGCTTCGCGGTCGCCAAGCGGGTACGCTCGGATACACGCATCGGCGCGAATCCGGTCTCGGTCGCATTCACCGCGGTGCGCCTTGCCGAACGCGTGTTCGCCGACCTCGGCGAGGCCTGCGTCCTGCTGGTCGGCGCCGGCGAAACGATCGAGCTCGCCGCGCGGCACCTGACCAAGGCGCGCGTGCGCCGGCTGATCGTCGCCAATCGCACGCTCGAGAACGCGCAAGCGCTCGCCGGCACCTGCGGCGGTTACGCGATCGCGCTCGCGGACCTGGATCGACACCTCGCCGAAGCGGACATCGTGATCAGCTCCACCGCGAGCCTGACACCGATACTCACGGTCGCGCAGGTATCGGGCGCGCTCGCGACGCGTCGGCGGCGACCGATGTTCCTCGTCGACCTCGCCGTGCCGCGCGACATCGAACCCGCGGTGGCCGACCTCGACGACGTGTTCCTGTACTCGATCGACGACCTGCGCGAAGTCATCGACGACAACCTGCGTGGTCGGCGCGAGGCAGCGCGCGAGGCCGAGGCGATGATCGACTTGCAGGTCGAGCACTTCATGGCGTGGTGGCGCGCGCTCGACCTGTCCAGCCCGCTGGTCGACATGCGCCGCTCGCTGGAAGGCGATCGCGACGCCGCCCTGGCCAAGGCGCGGCGCATGCTCGATCGCGGGCGCAGCCCCGAGGAAACCCTGGCCTGGCTCGCGCATACCCTGACCAACCGCATGCTGCACGCACCGAGTGCGAACCTGCGCGAGGCCGCGTTGCGCGGCGACACGGAACTGTTGCGCGCGGCCGAACGGCTGTTCGATGCGCCGGTCACGGAACGGGACACCGGGTCCGAATGAAGCCTGCCGTGCGGCGCCGGCTCGAAACGCTGGCCGAACGTCATCAGGAACTCGAGCAACTGCTCGCGAGCCCGGAAGTCCTGGGCGACGCGCGGCGCCTGCGCGAAGTGGCGCAGGAGCATGCGCGGCTCGGCGCGCTGGCCCGGACGCTGGCCGATCACGACCACGCCACGAAGGCGCTCGACGCCGCGCGCGCGATGCTCGCCGACCCCGAATTGCGCGACCTTGCCGCGGACGAGATCGCCGCGCTCGAGACCCGCCTCGCGGACCTGGACGGCCAACTCCAGTTGCTGCTGCTGCCAGTCGACCCGCGGGACGAGGCCAACCTGTTCCTCGAAGTCCGCGCGGGCACGGGCGGGGACGAGGCGGCGCTGTTCGCGGGCGACCTGCTGCGCATGTACCTGCGCTATGCGGAACGCCGGGGCTGGCAGGCCGAGATCCTGAGCGCCCACGAGGGCGAACATGGCGGCTACAAGGAAGCCGTCGCGCGCATCGAGGGCGACGGCGCATTCGCCAGGCTCAAGTTCGAATCCGGCACGCACCGCGTGCAACGCGTGCCGGAAACCGAATCGCAGGGTCGCATCCACACCTCGGCCGCGACCGTCGCGATCCTGCCGGAGATGGACGAAATCGCGGAGGTCGAAATCCGCGACGGCGATCTCAAGGTCGACACGTTCCGCGCCTCGGGCGCGGGCGGCCAGCACGTCAACAAGACCGACTCGGCGATCCGCATCACCCACCTGCCGAGCGGCATCGTGGTGGAATGCCAGGACGAGCGCAGCCAGCACAAGAACCGTGCGCGCGCCTTGTCCCTGCTCAAGGCGCGCCTGCTCGACGAACAACGTAGTGAACAGAACCGGGCACAGGCCGAATCGCGCCGCCTGCAGGTCGGCTCCGGTGATCGCAGCCAGCGCATCCGCACCTACAACTTCCCGCAAGGCCGGGTTACCGACCACCGCGTCAACCTGACCCTGTACCGACTCCCGGAAATCCTCGCCGGCGACCTCGACGAACTCGTCGACACCTTGCGTCGCGAGGATCAGATGGACCAGTTGCAGCAACTCGGCGATTGAGGTTGCCTTGGCCGTCGTGTCGTCGGTTCCGCGGCTGCGCCGCTTGAACCGACCTACTCTTCTCGCCGCATCGGTTTGCGGCGGCCGCCTGCGAGCCAGCGTAGGTCGGCTCAAGCGAAGCGGAGCCGACAACGTTCGAAAACCGATGGCAGCCAGCGAAGGTCATCGCCATCCGGAACTCGACGAACTCGTCGACACCTTGCGTCGCGAGGATCAGATGGACCAGTTGCAGCAACTCGGCGATTGAGGTTGCCTTGGCCGTCGCGTCGTCGGTTCCGCGGCTGCGCCACTTGAACCGACCTACTCGCCTCGGCGCGGCGGGCTAGTGCTTCAGGCTCTTGCGCAGCCGCTCGAGGGCCTGCAACTGGGCCATCGCCTGGGCGAGTTCGGCCTGCGCCTGGGCGACTTCGAGCGCATTGGTGCGGTTCGCGAGCGCACGCTCGGCTTCTTCCTTGGCCCGGCGCGAGGCGGCCTCGTCGAGATCCTTCGCGCGAATCGCGGTGTCGGCGAGCACACTGACGACCTGCGGCTGTACCTCGAGAATGCCGCCGGATACGTAGAAGAACTGCTCCTCGCCATTCTCGAGCAGCACGCGCACCTGGCCGGGCTTGAGCCGCGTGATCAGCGGCGCGTGGCGCGGCGCGATGCCGAGTTCGCCCGCCTCGCCGGTGGCGACGACCATGCGCGCCTCGCCGCTGAAGATTTCTTCCTCGGCGCTGACGATGTCGCAGTGGATGGTGGTCATTTGCTCTCGCTCGCTTCGCTCGTTCGACGGGAATGGGGATTCGGGATTCGGGAATGGGAGGCAGGTCGTCGTATTGTTCTTGCCGATTCCCTATTCCCTATTCCCGAACAGAAAGCCGCTCAAGCGGCTTTCTGTTCCATCGCCTTGGCCTTCTCGAACGCCTCGTCGATGCCGCCGACCATGTAGAACGCCTGCTCCGGCAGGTGGTCGCATTCGCCGTCCACGATCATCTTGAAGCCGCGGATGGTTTCCTTGAGCGACACGTACTTGCCCGGCGATCCGGTGAACACCTCGGCGACGTGGAACGGCTGGCTGAAGAAGCGCTCGCACTTGCGCGCGCGGTACACGGACTGCTTGTCCTCCTCGCTGAGCTCGTCCATGCCGAGGATCGCGATGATGTCCTTGAGTTCCTTGTAGCGTTGCAGGGTGCCCTGCACGCGGCGCGCGGTCTCGTAGTGC
>CAYWZC010000078.1:8933-12472 GCA_964462745.1 uncultured Rhodanobacteraceae bacterium | reverse complement strand
TGCCGCAACAACACGGCGTATGCCGAGGTCGGCAATTTCGGCATGTCGGTCAAGGTCATGGGCGCGCTGGTGGAGAAGCTCGGCCTGCACGGGATGGAACTCGGCGAGGTCGCGTTCGGGGCGGTGATCCGCCAGGCCTCGGACTGGAACCTCGCGCGCGAGGCGGTGCTGTCCTCGGGCCTCGCGCCGACCACGCCGGGCATCACCACCGGGCGCGCGTGCGGCACCTCGCTCGACAACGCGATCCTGATCGCGAACAAGATCGCGACGGGCCAGATCGAAGCCGGGCTCGCCGGCGGCTCGGACACGACCAGCGACGTGCCGATCGTGTATTCGCGCGCGCTGCGCGAGCGCCTGCTCGCGACCAATCGCGCGCGCAACGTGCCGGACAAGCTGAAGACCGCGGTCAGCGGCTTCTCGCTGTCGGAGCTGAAGCCCTCGTTCCCCGGTGTCGCCGAACCGCGCACCGGCAAGTCGATGGGCGACCACTGCGAACTCATGGCGCGTGAGTGGAAGATCACGCGCGAGGAGCAGGACCGGCTTGCGCTCGACAGCCACCGGAAACTCGCCGCTGCGTACGAACGCGGCTTCCTCGACGACCTCATCATCCCGTTCCGCGGCGTCGCGCGCGACAACGTGCTGCGCGCCGATACCAGCCTCGAAAAGCTCGCCGCGCTGAAGCCCGCGTTCGACAAGACGTCCGGCCATGGCACCCTGACCGCGGGCAACTCGAGCGCGCTGTCTGACGGCGCGGCCGCCGTGTTGCTCGCGAGCGAGGACTGGGCGAAGGCCAACGGCCACGAAATCCAGGCCTACCTGACCCACGCGCAGGTCGCGGCGGTCGATTTCGTGCACGGCGAAGGCCTGCTCATGGCGCCGACGGTCGCGGTACCGCGCCTGCTCGACGCCGCCGGCCTGACCTTGCAGGATTTCGACTTCTACGAGATCCACGAGGCGTTCGCGGCCCAGGTGTTGTGCACGCTGCGCGCGTGGGAATCGGCCGACTATTGCAGGAACCGGCTCGGCCTCGACCAACCGCTCGGTTCGATCGACCCCGCGAAACTCAACGTCAACGGATCGAGCCTCGCGACCGGCCACCCGTTCGCGGCGACCGGTGCGCGGATCGTCGCGACGCTCGCGAAGATGCTCGCGGAAAAGGGTTCCGGTCGCGGCCTGATCTCGATCTGCACCGCCGGTGGCATGGGCGTCACCGCCATCCTCGAGCGGTCCTGATCGCAGCCGTGTAGCCCGGGTAAGCGGAGCGCACCCGGGGATGCGATTCCGGCGGTGTCGCTTTAGACCCCCGGGTGCGGCCTCCGGCCTTACCCGGGCTACAACCCTGTCATGTCATTGTTGCGGGAATCGCGACGGTGCGTCGCGGCGATACGCCGTTGTCGCAAGTGTGGCCTGCTCCTGCGCAGCCATGTAGCCCGGGTAAGCGAAGCGCACCCGGGGACACGATTCTGGCGTCGTCGCTTCAAATCCCCGGTGCGGCCTTCGGCCTTGCCCGGCTTGCATTCCATGGTCGCGATCCCCGCAAGGTTGTCACGACTGCCGCAAGCGCCGGTCAGGCTGGTATCCTGCCGCGGCCATGCTTGGGCATGCGTGTTCGATCGTTCGGGAGGGGACCCATGGATACCAGCAAATCCGCGCTCGTGCTGACCGGCAAGGTGTTGCCCGGCCATGAGGCCGACAGCGTATGGCCGGCCTTGGCCGGGTATTTCCGGATGGAACGCGCGACGTTCGACAGCCAGGTGCTCGCGCGCGTGCCGATGACGATCAAGGAAGGCGACGACCTCGACAAGCTGCGCAGCCTGCGCGACGGTGCGATCGCGGCCGGCGCCGAGGCGGTGATCGTGCCGGTCGAAGGTAGCGGCTTGTTCGTCCTGCCCGGTGACACGCCACGCGGCCCGGTGCCGCGCGCCTGGGTCGAGGAACGCGTGCGCAGCGGCGAATGGCCCGCGAGCCTGCGTGTGGCGGCGGTCGGCAGCAATACCTGGACGACCTGGTCCGAGCTCGTGGCGCCCGCGGCCACGCCGGCCAAGCCGGCAGCGCCGACGATGACCCGCGCGCAGCCGCTGACTCCCGAATCGAAGGATCTCGGCAGCACCTACATCATGCCGCGCGTCGATGCGGCCGCGATGGCTGCGACCGCTGCGGCCGCGCCGACATCGACCCCGAACGCGACGGCGCAGCCGGACAGCGGACTGCTGCCCGTCGGTGATGCGATCCACGCCGGATTCTGGCGCCGTTGCGCGGCGCTCATGCTCGATACGCTGATCCTCGTGATACCGATCGGCGCATTGCGTTACGGGTTCTTCATCAGCAACAACGAACTGCTGGGCACGCTCGTCGTGATCGTAGCGACGTGGTTGTATTTCGCGCTGCTGGAAAGCTCGACCATGCAGGCGACGATCGGCAAGCGCGTCATGGACCTCAAGGTCACCGACGACCGTGGTCGACGCATCGGCCTGGGCCGCGCGACCGGGCGCCATTTCGGCAAGATCGTGTCCGCGCTGATCCTCTACATCGGCTACATGCTGGCCGGCTGGACCGCGCGCAAGCAGGCCCTGCACGACATGATGGCGAGCTGTTGCGTGGTGTTCCGCAACGTCGAACCGGGACAGCCGCTGCCGACGGAGCGCGCGCCGATGCCCTGGTACGGCTGGGTGCTGAACACGTTGCCGTTCCTCGCGGCACTCGCGCTGTTCTGGGCCGGCGCCGCCCTGGTCCGCGCATTCGGCGCGTAGCGGCGCGCGAAGAAACGGCCCTTGTAGCCCGGGTAAGGCCGAAGGCCGCACCCGGGTGTGCGGGTTGGGTCACGCGGAAGCCCGTGTGGCAGCGACGCGAATACCGGTTCCCCGGGTGCCCCCGGATCAAGTCCGGGGTTACCCGGGCTGCGGGGAATACATTGGTTCAATGGTCGGTTATCGACGCAATCGCCCAGTCGGAGGCACCTTCTTCTTCACGCTGACGCTGCGCGACCGCCGCAGCGATGCGCTCGTTCGACATGTCGATGTTCTGCGCGATGCATGGCGGCGCGCGGCCACCCGTGTGCCACACGAAATCATTGCCGCGGCAATCTTGCCGGATCATCTGCACGCGGTGATCCGTATGACCGATGACCGATGCGACTACCCGCGTTTGTGGCAGGACATCAAGAAGGGCGTGTCTCGTCGCCTTGCAAACGCGGCGAGGTCCCAAGTCGCCCTGTGGCAGCCTCGTTATTGGGAGCACACCGTCCGCGACGAGAACGATCTTCAACGGCACGTCGATTACGTGCACATCAATCCGCTCAAGCACGGACTGGTGCGCCAGGTTGCGGAATGGCCGCATTCGACGTTCCATCGCTACGTGCGAATGGGCGACCTTCCGCCCAATTGGGCTGGCGTCGCGGGTGCCGATGGAAACTACGGTGAACGCGATCCGGTATAGGGTTCGAGCCGCGCCGAGTCTCTGTGGCAGCGGCGCGAAAGCCGGTTCCCCGGGTGCGGTTCGCTTACCCGGGCTACGACGCCCGGATCCATGTAGCCCGGGTA